>NZ_JBANSP010000003.1:0-512747 GCF_037167145.1 Paenibacillus sp. YIM B09110
GACCCCTTGAAGACGACGAGGTTGATAGGTTCGGGGTGGAAGCACAGCAATGTGTGTAGCTGACGAATACTAATCGGTCGAGGGCTTATCCTAAAGAGCTTATATGGTCCATACAACCTGTAGGCAACAGCTAAAGTTCAGCAGCAACATCTTTCGTATCCAGTTTTCAGGGCGCAATGCCTTGATTTCAATGGTCGTGTCTTTTCTGAAGTCATTCAGGAAGCATAATCATCGAAAAACATTGTTTGGAGAGATACCCAAGTGGCTCAAGGGGACCCTCTGCTAAGGGGTTAGACTGCGTAAGTGGTGCGAGGGTTCGAATCCCTCTCTCTCCGTACGAACTTTTTTATCATCATAGTTAGGCCCGTTGGTCAAGGGGTTAAGACACCTCCCTTTCACGGAGGTAACAGGGGTTCGAATCCCCTACGGGTCACCATTATTATTTGTTTAACGACGCGGGGTGGAGCAGCCCGGTAGCTCGTCGGGCTCATAACCCGAAGGCCGCAGGTTCAAATCCTGCCCCCGCAACCAATCCTTTCATCTAGAAGCAGATGAAACCATACCTTGCCGTTGTAGCTCAATTGGTAGAGCAACTGACTTGTAATCAGTAGGTTGGGGGTTCAAGTCCTCTCGACGGCACCAGTTTTTTGCGGAAGTGGCTCAGCGGTAGAGCATCGCCTTGCCAAGGCGAGGGTCGCGGGTTCGATTCCCGTCTTCCGCTCCATCTTTTCTCGGGATGTAGCTCAGCTTGGTAGAGCACCTGGTTTGGGACCAGGGGGTCGCATGTTCAAATCGTGTCATCCCGACCATCTTCATTTTTTTCTTAAACGGTAACCACTAACTTCGTCGCATTGAGACGAACGGGAGTGGTTTTTTTTGAAATTATCTTACTCATATTGATGCTCATTATATCGCTAGGAGGTTGGTTATGCTCAAGCTTGGAGTTCTCGATCAGGTGCATATTAGTGAAGGTCAGACTGCGGGAGAAGCGCTGCAGGAAGCGACACGTCTCATTCAGGAGACGGAGAGACTAGGTTACAGCCGGTTCTGGGTATCGGAGCATCATGCGACAAGGGCGCTCGCGTTCTCTAGTCCTGAAGTGCTTATCGCGCATTTGGCAGCAGCTACATCGACGATACGTGTAGGATCAGGCGGGATCATGCTGCCTCATTACAGCGCCTATAAAGTAGCGGAAAACTTTAAGCTGCTGGAGGCGCTCCATCCGGGCAGAATTGACGTCGGGCTAGGCCGAGCGCCGGGAGGTATGCCGATTGCGACAAGGGCGCTGCAAGCCGATAAGTTCGTTGATGTGAACAAGTACCCGCAGCAGGTGCTTGATTTGGCAGGTTTTCTGCGCGATAAACAGCCTTCGGGGCATCCTTTTGAGGGGCTGCTGACGTCTCCGTCGATTCCGAGCGCGCCGCCGATCTGGATGCTCGGCTCTAGCGGAGAAAGCGCAAAAATGGCTGCGCAGCTAGGTTCGGCTTATGCGTTTGCACAGTTTTTCGGCACACCGGGCGGAGAGGAAGCGATGCGATATTATCAGAGACACTTCCAGCCTTCCAAGCTGCTCGGCGATAAGCCGCAGGCTATGATTGCAGCATTAGTTATTTGTGCTGATACGGACGAGGAAGCGAATGCGCTTGCGACAAGCAGTGATTTATTTTTCCTGCAGCTGTCGACTGGACAGCAACTGCTCAATCTGCCTTCTGTGCAGACGGCATATGATTACCCATATACGGAAGCAGACTATCTAAGAATTAAGCATACGCGCCAAACGAGAGTTGTAGGTTCTCCGGAGAAAGTGAAGCAGCAGCTTATCGAGCTAAGCGGGGCTTACAATGTTAACGAGATTCTCATTAATAGCCCGATTCATAATTACGAGGCGCGTGTACATTCATATAAGCTCCTTTCGGAGTTATTCGATCTGAAAATAAGCAGTCATAGTTGATTAGACGATATTATGTGGTATACGTAGCGATATTCGGATACACTACGAACACTAGCCGACCATTACGCATACGCATATGGTCTAGTTGAAACAAAAAAGCGTATATATTACGTTTATAGGCTGCATACGAAAAAGATCGAACAAAAAAGAAAAGGCGGCCATGCAGGAGAGGGAGCGATTATTGGTAATGGAGCTTATACAGAAAGCGATAGATCTTGCGGCAAAGGCTCACAAAAATCAAGTGAGGAAAGGTACGAACCTGCCTTATATTAGCCACCCTTTCGGAGTCGGGATGATGCTGATGCAAGCCCAGTGCGAGCCTGAGATCGTAGCTGCAGGCATCCTGCATGACACGCTGGAGGATACCGAAGTTACGGAAGAAGATCTGCTCGAGAAATTCGGACAGACGGTGACGGATATTGTTATCGGATGCTCAGAGCCTGACAAGAGCAAGTCCTGGGAGGAGCGCAAGTCGCATACGATTGCTTTCTTAAAGACAGCATCGCTTCCGGTCAGAATGGTATCCTGCGCAGATAAGATTCATAATATTCGATCGACACGGGCTGCTATTGAGGCTGAGGGCGAGAAGGCGTGGCAGCGTTTCAAGCGCGGCCGCGACAAGCAGGAATGGTATCATCGTTCGATCATTGAGAGCATTGGCTATCAATCAACCTTTCCGCTGCTCGAGGTGCTGATCCAAGAGGTAAACGGACTGTACGGCGAACGGCAATAAGGGAGAATGATGGATATAATAGTGAAAATCAGGGGAAAATAGCTGCGCTGACGATTTAAAATCGTTGGCGCAGCTATTTTTATTATGATCGGTTACGATCGGGACAAGAGAAGGAGCGGATGAGTGGTTATGCGTTTGATTCGTATCGTCGTTGCGGCTTTGCTGCTTATGGTTATGCTGAGCGGTGCGACAAGTATTGTAAATGCGGCTGGCTCGCCTGGCGTGTATCATTTTGGCTTTCGGAAGAGCGCTGAGGGGCGGCTCCCCTCCATAGATGATGAGGGCTTCAAGCCGATCGTGATGAAACACGGTGCTTTGTTTCTTGGTGACACGACCAAGAAGGAGCTTTACTTAACGTTCGATAACGGTTACGAGAACGGCTACACCCCCAGAATCCTCGACATATTGAGGGATAAGAAGACGCCGGCGACTTTTTTCGTGACCGGTCATTACATTAAGGATCAGCCTGAGCTGCTAAAGCGAATGGCATCCGAGGGGCATATCATCGGCAACCATTCCTGGAGCCATCCGGACATGACGACGTTGTCCGACGAGCAGATCAAGTCCGAGCTGGACAAAGTAAATGTACAAGTGCGCGAGCTCACAGGACAGAAGGAAATGATTTATCTAAGACCTCCAAGAGGGATATTCAGCGAAAGGGTGCTGGCTGTCAGCAAGCAGGTTGGCTATACGAACGTATTCTGGTCGGTCGCTTACAAGGATTGGGATGTTAATGCGCAGCGAGGACGCGATTACGCCTACAGCTCTGTCATCAAGCAGCTTCATCCCGGCGCGATTATTTTGCTCCATTCCGTGTCGAAGGACAATACGGAGGCGCTTGGAGGCATTATTGACGAAGCTCGCCGTCAAGGCTATGAATTCAAAAGCTTGGACGAGCTAATGGCTGGTTTTATGTAAGTGATTGTGCGCCCCCGGCTTTTTTGCTAAAATGGCAATAACTTTTGTCGGCAGCGAAAGCTGCTGATCGTCGGGGGTGCTTCCTTTGCTAGGTACAGCATTTATGCGTTTAAGGTAAGACGAGGGGCAGGTCATCATCGCACTCCATTTTTTAGTGAAATGGCAAGTGTTGTTTGGTGTGCTCCTATCTCGGATTATCTTATACAACAGAATGTTACTCGATATCAATCGAGGATACCTAAATAGAGGAGCAACCAATATGATAACTGAAAAGCTGCTTAACACGAATGCTATGCAATGGAAAAAAGCATTCGCCACGATATTCACCGGACAACTATTCTCCATATTAACGACGTCGATGGTTCAATTCTCGATTATTTGGCATTTGACGGAGACGACGGAATCAGCCATCGTGCTGACGATTGCGGGACTTATAGGCTTCCTTCCTCAGGCGCTGTTAGGTCCCTTTATTGGTGTGCTCCTCGATCGGTGGAACCGCAAGCTTACGATGATTATTGCGGACAGCTCGATTGCGCTATTCAGTCTTGTGCTTGGATTATATTATTATTTTGGCGAGCCTAGCCTAGCTTTCGTATATTTGATATTAATGATTCGATCGACGGCGTCAGCCTTCCACGCGCCTGCCTTCCAAGCGGCTATTCCGTTGATTGCACCGGAAGATCAATTAACGCGCGTGGCCGGTTGGCAGCAAATGATCTTCTCGTTCTCCACTATTATCGGACCTGCTCTCGGAATTGCAGTGTATTCGGCGACATCGCTCGGAGTCGTCCTTTTCCTTGACGTGGCCGGCGCTCTCATCGCCAATCTGATGCTCTTGTTCGTAAAATTCAATCAACCGAAGCCGGAAGTGAAGGTGCAGCCTCATTTCTTTAACGAATTGAAGCTCGGCTGGCAAACGTTCATTAAGGTCAAGCCGGTTGTCATTATTACGCTTGCCGCGGCGATCTTCAGCATAGCTTTTATGCCGCTTGCCATGTTATTCCCTTTCATGACGCTTTCTCACTTCGAGAGGGGAGGCTACAGCGCTAGTCTTGTGGAGGCAGTGTTCAGTATCGGCATGATGGCAGGCGGCTTACTGCTATCGGTAGCTGCATCCAGGTGGAAGGATGTAACGTATATCGGTTTCAGCCTTGTGGCAATAGGAGCAACCTGTCTGGCCAGCGGCTTGCTCAGCAAAGATGCTTTTATCGTTTTCGTCGTTCTGTCGTTCTTCATGGGGGCGACGGCACCGTTCTTCAACGGACCGTATATGGCAATGATTCAGAGGGCTTACGAGCCAGAGATGCTCGGACGCGTCATATCGATCGCAACGAGCGTCATGCTGCTGGCTTCGCCGATCGGCTTGCTGATGGCTGGACCGCTCGTAGACAAGTACGGCATTCAAATGTGGTTTTTCTGGTCAGGCGTCGTTGTCGTGCTGACAGGCATATTCATATTCGCGAAGTTCAAGCGGCTGCAATTGATAGAGCCGTCTAAGGCATGATTATAAGCGTTAATAATTGAAACAGGAAGGTGCAGACCGAACATCTGCGCCCTCCTGTTTTTTTATGTCGACTGAAAGGTTTAGAAAATTACGTTTTTTTGAATACCTTCTCAAAGTATAACTTTTCGATGCATAGTGCGGTGGTTGGGGGCAACGTATCCCATGTATGATTAGGTCGAGAAGAAAAAGAAAGGACGTGACCCTATGCAATCACGAACGAGCAAGCTGATCCGATTCGCGAAGCAATGGGATCTGCAGATTATGGTCATTCCTGCAATTCTGTTCATCGCCTTGTTCAGTTACGTGCCGATGTATGGAGCTTTGATGGCTTTTAAAGATTATGACATTATACAAGGCTTTTGGGCGAGTCCATGGGTAGGCTTTAAGCATTTCGACGCTTTCTTCCAGTCTCCCGACTTCTGGAGAGTCATGCGGAATACGCTTGCGATCAGCTTCCTGAAGCTGTTGATCGGATTTCCTGCCCCGATTATTTTGGCTGTCTTATTAAATGAGATCAGGAATGCCGCTTATAAGCGAATCGTGCAGACGATCAGTTATTTACCGCACTTCTTATCGTGGGTAATCGTTTCCGGATTTGTGGGTTCAATGCTTGCCGTAGATAACGGGAGTTTGAATATGTTGCTAGAGTCGCTCGGATGGATCAAGGAGCCAATCAACTTCCTATCGAACGCAGATTATTTCTGGTCGATTCTCATTAGCACGAACGTGTGGAAGGACATCGGATTCTCTTCGATTATTTATTTGGCGGCAATAGCCGGCGTGAATCCGGAAATATACGAAGCGGCGTCCCTCGATGGAGCTAACCGGTTTAAGCAAATTCATCATATTACGATTCCAGCTATCAAACCGGTCATCATTTTGTTCTTTATTTTATCCATCGGCAATCTGCTCAGCGCCGGCTTTGAAGACATCCTGTTGTTGTCCAAAAATCCGATTCTGCTCGACGTCGCAGATGTCATCGATACGTATGCTTACCGCGTCGGCATTGGCTCATATCGCTATTCATATGGCACAGCGGTTGGCTTGTTCAAAGCCGTAATAAGCGTGACATTGCTTGTGCTTGCTAACAGATGGGCAAGAAGATCGGGACAAAGCCTATGGTAGCTCTCGACTCCGACATTTCAAATAGGGAAGTGAAGATATGAGATTATCGTTCTCTGAGCGATGGATGGTGAATGGAATCTACCTGTTGGTCGGCTTCATGTCCTTCATCATGTTATACCCGTTCTGGAATTCTGGCGTCATCTCGTTCAACAGCGGGACGGACACGTCTATGGGCGGCGTCACGTTCTGGCCGAGACAATTCACGCTCGACAATTATGCCATCGTGTTCGATGACAAGAGGCTGATCACAAGCTTCATCGTATCCGTTGTCCGAACAATCATCGGGACGATTACTGCCATCTTCTTCACGGCTGTATTCGCGTACGGCATGTCCAAAAAAGAACTGATGGGCAAGAACATTTATATGGTCATTTGTTTGATCACGATGTATTTTGCAGGTGGACTTATTCCTTCTTATATGCTTATACAGTCACTGGGTCTGATGGACAGCTTCTGGGTTATGATCATCCCGAACTTGATCAGCGTATGGAACATGATCGTATTCCGGACTTTTTTCCTTGAGCTGCCGGATGGGTTGGAGGAGTCGGCCAAAATTGACGGCTGCGGTTATTGGGGCACGTTCTTACGAATTGTGATACCCGTATCTACCCCGGTTATTGCGACGTTATCCTTGTTTGCCGCGGTGTGGCATTGGAATGAATGGTTTACACCGATTCTCTACATTACGAACGAAGATCTTCTTCCGATCCAGACGACGCTGCAACGCATCTTGAACTCTAATATTATGTCCGAGCAGCTCATGCAGACGAATGCGGCGGCGCAGAACGCAATGTCGGCGAGTCAGGCGGTCACGACAAAATCGTTAACGATGGCTACGATGATGGTGGCGACGATACCTATTCTCCTCGTGTACCCGTTCGTTCAGAAATATTTTGCAAAAGGGGTCATGATCGGTTCGGTCAAAGGGTAATCTATCTTTTCTCTTAAGAATTGAAGTGAGAGCCGAGAGGCTTTAACGATATAATAATAACGAGATGGAAAGGGGCATTATCGATGATCAAGAGAAATAAGATGATTGTGTCATTAGCCTTGATGCTGGCTCTTCTAACCGCACTTACCGCTTGCAGCGGAAAGGAAAATAAAGCTGAGGAGGGCGCGACGGATCAAGCAGCAACTAACAATGCGAGTAAGGAAGAGAATGCTTTCGTATTCGGCGAAACGCCGCTGTCGTTCTCGTTCTACGGCAACTACGATTGGTATACGATGTATCCGTGGGGAGAAGACATGGCGACGAAGTGGATTCAAGACAACAAACAAGTTACCGTGAAAGCGATCCCTTCCAGCGGAGCTGCCAGTCAGAAGTTTACGACCATGCTCGCTTCCAAGAAGCTGCCCGATGTCGTATGGCTCGACCGCGGACCGGATGTTGAGAAGTTGGTGAAGGCCGGACTTGTCGTTCCGTTAGATTCTTATTTGGAGAAGTACCCTAATTTAGTAAAGTATGCGGGAGAAGAGACGCTGAATATGCTTCGTTCCAGCGACGGCAAGCTTTATCAATTCCCGAACTGGTATACGAACCGTCCGATGGGCAACGGCGGATACGCAGTCAATATCGAGATCTATAAGGCGCTCGGCGAGCCAAGGCTGGAAACCTTCGATGATCTGTATGCGTATTTGAAGCTCGTAAAGGAAAAGTATCCGGATGTCATCCCATATGAAACAGGCATGACGGGTCAAGGTATGGATATGTTCTATCCGGGCATGGCAGATGATCACCCGATGCAAAATCTTGCTATGAGAGCTGTCCCTCAGGGCGATAAGTTGATTTCCTTATTCACGGATCCGGTTTACCGGGAGACAATGAAGTATACAAGCAAGCTTTTCCGCGAGAAGCTGATTACCCAAGATGCGCTGACACAGACTCGCGACCAAGTGAAGGAAAAGGTCAACAATGGAAAAGTGGCTGTTTATTCCGCTTATGATACAACGGGGCTTTTACCGACGGCTGACGGAATTTTGAAAGAAAAAAATCCGAACGGCGGTTACCAAATTATTTGGCCTGTTCATAAAGAAGGGGTAGATCCAAATAAGGTGTGGGTCAACCAGTACGACTCAATCGGATGGAACGTCAGCTTGATCACGACGTCTGCCAAAAATCCGGAAGGCATCTTCGCCTATCTCGATTGGCTGACAAGCCCAGAGGGCGAGAGGGTTATTTTCTGGGGGCCTGAAGGCCATTATTGGGAAGGAACGGACGAGAACGGAGCTCCGCTTTATACCGATAAGTTTATTGAGGAGAAAGACGAGCGCACGAAAAACATGGCCATTTGGGATACGTTCCAGTGGGCAGGAAACACGAGTTTTATCGATACGTCAAAAGCGGTTAACGAGATGAAGCTTGCAGAAGACAAGCGTTCATGGGATACGGTGGCGCAAACGTCGGTTACCTGGAAAACTTCGTTTAACGCGACCCAATTTGCGGGTATCGAGCCGATTCAGGAATCGGACGAAGGCGTCATCGCTCAGCAAATTGGACAAATTGCCGATCAGGCGCGCGCTAAGGTGATGTTCGCGAAGAGCGACGAAGAGGTCGACTCCATCCTAGACAAAGCCGAGAAGGATGCGCAAGCAGCTGGCTATGAGAAATTGCTTGCCTACAAAACGCAAATTTGGCAGCAAAACTTGAAAAAAATGCAAGGGAATTAAGCGCGTATTTGTATAGAAGAAAGGTACAACCACTCCTTGCGAATGGTTGTGCCTTTTTCCCTTATTGTATTCGTACATACATTCATTCAAGCACGATTCTATAGGCATGTCGGAAGCTTGACGTTATACTACTTGTATTAACAACGTCCTAGAGAGGTGATTGCTTCATGTACTGTGCGCTGCTAGTGGATGATGAGGAATTGGACTTATATGGACTGAGGCATTTCATTCCATGGGAACAGCTGGGGATTGCTGTCTCTGCATCAGTCAATAGCGGTTATGCGGCAATGAGCGTGCTGGAGCGGGAGCAGATCGATATATTGGTAACCGACATACGCATGCCGAATATGTCAGGGCTAGAGCTGGCCAAGAAAGCGAAGACGCTGTGGCCGGACTTGAGAATTATTTTCGTAAGCGGAGTCGAGGATTTTCATTACGCGCGCGAAGCTCTGGCGCTCAATGCGGTTAGTTATGTACTGAAGCCGGTAGACGATGATGAGCTTACCCGCACGATCGAGCAGGTAAAGGACTCGCTGGATACTGCGAGAGAGAATGTTCGCATGGAGTCCGTCTATAAGGAGCTAGCGCCGATGGCGCGTAAGCAATGGCTGCTGGATGCGTTGGAAGGCATGAGCCTGAGTAGTGAAGCGGGTTTTGAATATGAACGTAATGCGGAGTTGTCCAAGCTGCCGGGTAAGATTGCGGTGTTGGAAATCGACGATGTGGCATGGAAGCTAAGCAAGCTCTCGGACATGGAGCGGGAGAAGCTGCTGTCCGATTGCTTGGAATATTTGGCGGAGCAAGCTAAGATCGCGGGAGTTGCGAATTGTTGCAGAATCGCCCCTCATCGGATGGCTTGCATTCTGGAGAATGCCGACGACGCCAGCTACGAGTGGCTGACGAGCGCCATCATTGGACTCAGCGAACGACATCCGGTTACGGCTACCGCAGGAGTAGGAGAGTTGTTCGAAGCGTACGCCGATATGAAGAGATCGTACAAGGAAGCGCTTAAGGCGCTCTCTTGCAAATGGTTTGAAGGAAAAAATCGTGTCATTGAGCTCGGCCGTATTGAGCATGCGGAGCTGGAGCATGCGAGGCATGTCGATATCGGGCTGGATACTTTGTTTGAGGCGTTAAGCCGGTGCGATGCCCTATCGATCGAGGAGGAAGCCGGCGGCGTGTTCAGTTTCGTTAGACGCCTCGACTCCAAACAGGATGTGGATAATTTTTTGGCGCGCGCATTATTTAAGCTCGAGTTATATCTGGAAGGACTAAATGTCGATTTCCAGGATCATTGGGGAAAGGCTGCAGACCATTGGGAGGCCATAACGAGCTACGAGACGATCGCTGATGTGCAAGAATGGTTCATATCGAAATTAAAGGCAATCTCCGATGTTTTGTTGGTTAAGAAACAGCGTAAAAACCGCCAGTTAATCGAAAAAGTAATGGCATTCGTCGAAAGTCGGGTAGGCGAGCAATTGACGACGCTCCGCGACGTTAGCGATCATTTCTCCTATTCGCATAATTATATGGGTCAGTTGTTCCGCGAGGAGACCGGCCGAAGCTTCACCGATTTCATCATTCATGTGCGGTTGGAGAAGGCTTGTGAACTGCTTAAGCATTCAAGTCTCAAAATCTATGAAATATCCGATCATGTCGGCTATAGCAACTTGACGTATTTCAGCAAACAATTCAAGGAATCCTTCGGCTTGTCTCCCGGGGAGTATCGCAAGACATGCAGATAACGAAGCGAAGTTACATTCCGTTCGGGTATAAGCTGATGGCGACCTATGTGCTGGTCATATTGATTGCGATACTGACAATAGGCACTTTCTCGTATGTGACGTTCATTCATTCCATTCGAGAGCAATCCAGCAACAACATTAGGGCAACGCTCAAGCAGATCGCCGACAATGTGGGGTATAAGCTAAACGATACGGTTAGAATCAGTCATTTGCTTTATTCGGATCTCGATCTAACCGCCCATCTACGGAATTACGAAGAAGGTTGGGTCAGCTATGAGACGACAACCAGTTATCTCATTCCAAAGCTGCAGAATGCGATCAAGTCCACGGACAGCAGCATCTGGCTAAGCATGTATTTGCGAAATCAATCGCTGCCGGAGCTGTTCTATACGAAATCGGACTCGGAGGACTTTTTGGCGAGCAAAGGAAAAATTTTCGAGCTGTATCATCTGAGCCGGATCGTGGACAAACCATGGTATGGGGACATTCCGCAAGAGGAATACGGCATAACGATGCGGTGGGAGCAGATCGAGAACGACGCTGCAATGGGAAACATTTCCCTCATCCGTCGATTGGTGGATACTTATGATCCGTTCCAGCTCGATGAAATCGGAATTATGCGGGCTACCGTGAAATTAGACGAGCTGTTCCAAAGCGTCGATTATTCAAAGATCGGCAATGAGGCATCAATATACGTTTTGAACGAGAAGGGGACGACTGTCTTTGCATCCGAGCAGGGAACAGAGACAACGAACGTTCCGCAAGAGGATCAGGGAGTCAGCGGCGATCTGGTTATTAAGGAACCGCTGGCGGGTACGCAATGGGAGCTTGTAACCGTCGTGCCGAATGAAATTTTGACGAAGGATGCGACGCGGGTATGGAAGCTGACGATTATTGTCAGCATCATCGGGATGCTGGTGTTATGGCTGATCGCCGTTCTGATCAGCCGCTATTTCTCCTTGCGCGTCGGTCGGATCGTCTCGGTATTAGGGGCGTTCCGCGAAGGCGATTTCCGAAAACGGATGGTCGTCAGAGGGAAGGATGAGTTCTCGGAAATAGGAATTGCGCTGAACGAGATGGGCACGAATACGGAGAAGCTCATCCAGGAAGTTCTGATGATGCAAATTCAGAAAAAGGAGTCCGAATTTGCTGCTCTCCAAGCACAAATTAACCCGCATTTTCTCTATAATACGCTTTCCTCTATCGGACGGCTATCGAAAATGGGCGAAAATGAGAAGATTAATAAAATGATTCTGGAGCTTGCCAAATTTTATCGTTTGACGTTGAACGAAGGCAAAATGTTTCATGTAATCGAGAAGGAAATCGAGCATGCCAAAGCTTATTTGGCCATTAAGCAGATTCGTTACGGCGAACGGATGGAGGTCGGTTATCGTATTGATCCGGCGATCTATGCATACGGAACGATCAAGCTCATTTTGCAGCCTTTTCTGGAAAACGTTCTCGAGCATGCTTGGTTCGGCGATCGCATTTATTTGCGGCTTGAAGCGGGGATGGAGGATAATCATATTTTCTTCAGCATTATCGATGATGGCGTGGGCATGAGCGAAGATACGATTAAGCGGATTTTCAGGGAAGACGGAGGCAAAGGCTATGGCATTCGCAATGTTGATCAGCGCATCAAGCTTCATTACGGCAATCAATACGGCGTTTCTCTTTTTAGCCGACCCGGAATCGGCACGAACGTGAAGATCTTATTTCCAACGGATCCGAAATAGGTGAAAAATAAAGCGGGCTTGCGATTATCGGGAGATTTTCTTCCGCGAATACGCAAGCCCGCTTTTGTTTCAAAGCCCGTTAAATGGTTATGAAAAGACAGCGAATCAATAAATATTACTATTGGTTCGGCAGTTTAGCGATTTTATAATAAATACAAACACGGCAAAGCCAGAGAAGCAGCAGGAGGGATGGAAGTATGACGGAGCAGAGGTTGAACCCCGGAATGATACGGGATTTGGGCTGGGCGGAAGAGGCTTGGAGCCGGGCGGAAGCCAAAATCGTCCGGAGTGCCCGGACGATCGGAGTCGCCTTTCCGAATGGGACGAAAGACGGACGTTACGTCAAAGGGCCGAAGCATGACTGGGTCGCCGGCTTCTGGCCGGGACTGCTGTGGCTTGCGTACCGGGAGAACGGCAACGAGGAGCTGCGACGAGTCGCCGAAGCGTGCGAGCGGGAGCTCGCGGAGACGCTGCACACCTACGATCTGCTGCATCACGACGTCGGCTTCATGTTCAGCTTGAGCAGCGTTGCCCAGCATCGTCTGGCCGAAGCGTCAGAGCGCGGGGGAGATGAAGACGCGAAGCGGCATGCGCTCATCGCGGCCAACCTCCTTGCCGGAAGATACAATCCGCAGGGGGAGTTCATCCGCGCCTGGCCGAATTGGGACGAAGAGGATCATACCGGCTGGGCGATCATCGACTGTCTGATGAATTTACCGCTGCTGTATTGGGCCGGATCCGCAATCAATGATCCGCGGTACAAGCATATCGCCATCCGCCACGCCGACTCCGTCCTGCGCGATTTTGTTCGCCAAGACGGTTCGGTCTGCCATATTTTCCGTTACGATCCGGAGACAGGGACGCCGATCGAATCGCTGGCCGGGCAAGGCAACGCCGCGGATTCCGCTTGGGCGCGCGGAGCTTCCTGGGCGCTGTACGGCTTCGCGCTCAGCTATCGGTACACGGGCGAGGCGCGGTATCGCGAAGCCGCGCTGCGGGTCGCTCGTTTCTTCGTGGCGCAGTTGCCGGAAGACGCCGTCCCATACTGGGACTTCTTCTTGCCGGAAGCTGGCCGGGAGTCGATGCCGAGAGATTCGTCCGCGGCGGCGATCGCGGCGTCCGGTCTGCTGGAGTTGGCCGAGTCGTTGAAAGCGGACGAAGGAGCTGGAGCCGTAGACGCCGCTTGGTGCCGGATATCGGCCGAGCGAATCGTCCGGTCGCTGTGCGACCGCTATGCGGAATGGGGCGAGGAGCATGAAGGCCTTCTACGGCATGCGACCGGTTACTATTCGCGCGGGGTGTATGTAGACGAATCGCTGATCTATGGCGATTATTTCTTCGTTGAAGCGCTCGCGAAGCTGAGGGGACGAAAGGATCTATTCTGGTAAGCTCTCGTCGAAAGGAAGAATTGACCTATGCCAGCTTTAAGCGAATTTATCGATCCGCCGGCTGCTTTTCGGCCGGCGCCTTTGTGGGTATGGAACGACGAAATGACGGAAGACAGAATCGTAGCCCAGTTGCGGGAGATGAAAAAAGGAGGCTTCGGCGGCGCGTTCGTACACCCGCGGCCGGGACTGATTACCGAATACTTGTCGGAGGACTGGTTCATTCTATGGGGCATCGCGCTGCGGGAAGCGCAGCGGCTCGACTTCAAGTTGAACATCTATGATGAGAATTCCTATCCTTCGGGTTTCGGAGGCGGGCATGTCTCCGCGCAGTTGCCCGACTGCGCGGCGTCTTCCGTTAAGGTACGCTTCATCGGCGCGGACGAAGCGGCAGCGCGAGGCAATGGCGTTGCACCTTTGCTGGCCGGTCATATCCGGGCTTTCGCCTGCGAGCCGATCGGCATGTCCGCGCTTCGTGAAGCTGAGGTGCCGCGTTATCGGATCGTCGCGGACGTGACGTATGAGCCTTACAGCCGCTGGAACGAACTCGGCGACTCGTTTCTCGTCTTCGAGGAGGAGCGCTTCGTCAGCACGGCTTGGCTCGGTGGCTTCTCCTATATGGATCTGATGCGCCCCGAAGTCGCCGAGAAGTTCATCGAGACGACCTATGAGGCTTACGCCAAGCGATTCGGAGATTCGTTCGGGAGCGACGTGACGGCTATCTTCACCGACGAGCCGGCAGTCGCTGGCAGCGCCGTCTATTCCGCGAGCCCGGATTCGCTTCCTTTCAGTTATTGGTTCGCCGTGCAATTCCGCAAACGCAACGGTTACCGACTGGAGGAGCATCTGCCGTGCCTCTTCTATGACGCATATGGCGCAGGGATATCCGTTGAACCGACGAAGGTGCGCTTCGATTACTATGAGACCGTTCGCGAACTGTGGTCGAACAATTTCGTACGTGCGATCGGGGAATGGTGCAAGGGTCGCGGCATCGCCTATACGGGACATTTTATGGAACACCACTGGCCTTCGCCGTCCGGCATGGCTTCCCCTGCCGTCATGTCGCTTTACGAATTCATGGAATGGCCGGCTATCGACTGCCTGATGGCGCGTATGCTGTCGGACGATGCCCGGCACCCGTTGATGCTTACCGTGCTGGAGGCGGCGAGCGTTGCGAATCAGCTCGGCAAACCGCGCGTCCTATGCGAATCTTTCGGCGCTTCCGGGTGGGACTCCTGCTTCGCGGATTATAAGAGAATCGGCGATTGGCTGGCGGTCCACGGCGTCAATTTCTTTAACCCGCACTTTACGGCCGGATCGATCGTCGGCGCGCGCAAACGCGACCACCCGCAGTCGTTCGACTGGCGCCAGAGCTGGTGGCCCGAGTTCGCGGTTCTGAACGCCTACTTCGGCCGCCTGTCCTATGCGCTCAGCAAAGGCGCTGCGCGCAATCGCGTGCTCGTCCTGCATCCGACGACGACGGCGTTCCTGTATCCGCCCGGCGTGGAGGCCGGCTCGGTCGAGAGACCAGACAATCCGCCGATTCGGCCGGATTTCCGCGGCTACTTGGCGATGCTGCAGCATCTGGCCGACGAGCTGTGGGACTTCGATCTCGGGGACGAATTTATACTGGAGCGGCATGGCGGATCGGAAGCGGTAGCGGAAAGCGCCAAGCTCCGCGTCGGAATCGCCCGTTACGAAGTCGCGGTTGTTCCCGAAGGAATGGCCAATATGCGCAGTTCCACGATCCAACTGCTGGAAAACTTGCTGGAAAGAGGGGGCCGGGTCGCCGTCATTGGCGAACCGGGTCCCTATGTAGATGGAATAAACGATCCTGCGGCTTACAGACGGCTGCTCAGCTTGCCAGGCATTCTACGGATCGAGTCCGGGCAAGAGGTGAGCGGCGGCCTGATGGAGCTGGGCCTCGAACCCCGATTCCAATGGGAATCGGAGGTAACGCCGGGAATCCATCACCTGCGCCGGGAGCTGGAAGACGGGTCGGCGATCGTGCTGTTCACGAATTGTGGCCGGCATCCGGCATCCGCGGTGCTCGGCATCCGCGGTGCGGCTAGCGCCGAGCGTTGGAACTTGCTGAACGGCCAGACAGAATCGCTTGCAGATGCAGTTACCGGCGCCCAGGACGGCATCCGCTTAACGGTGAAGCTTGAAGGGACGGACTCGCTATTATTGCGTTTGAATCCGCTGGATGCTGTGCCGTCTCGCGCAACGGACCCGGCTGCTGCAGCGAAAGAAGCACGAACGATCAAGCTGGATGAGGGAGAGGCGATTGCGGAATCGGACAACGTGCTCGTGCTCGACTACGGCGATTTCGATTTCGGCGACGGCAGCTCTTGGCAGGACGTTCACGCCATTCATGCCGGCTGGCTGCTTTACCAAAACCGCGGATTCGCGGCCAACCCGTGGGACAACGCGATTCAGTACAAACGGCGGATCGTGGACCGCAACCGCCATTATGGCGAGGACAGCGGCTTCGTCTGCACGTATCGGTTCAAGATCGCGGAAGGCGGAATCCCTTCCCGCTTAAGGTTAGCGGCAGAGCGTTCGGCCTATTACCAGTTGAAGGTGAACGGCGCGCCCGTCGCTTGGCTCGAAGGCGAAACTTGGCTCGACCCGGACATCGGCGTCGCCGACATAGCGGCTGTCGCGTTCGAAGGATGGAACACCGTAGAGCTGGTCGCGCCGCGGTTCGATGTACGGCTGGAAATCGAGCCCGTCTACGTGCTAGGCGCGTTCGGCCTTGCGCCGAGGGACGGCGTCTGGACGATCGAATCTCCGCGCGCGCTTGGAATCGGCGCTTGGAAATCGATGGGATATCCTTTCTACTCCGGAGCCGTGCGCTATCGTCACGTTGTCGAGCTGGACCGAAAGCCGATTCAGGCGCTGCTGGAGCTGAAACGGTTCGAGGGCGCGGTCGTTTCCGTCATCGTTAACGGCAGCGAAGGAGGCTTGATCGGATTGGATGGTTCCGGACGGCTGAATATCTCGCCTTGGTTACGTCCTGGTTCGAACGAAATCGTCGTTCGTGTCAGCGGCACGATGAAAAACACGCTTGGTCCGCATCACGATGCCGAGCTCCCGCGGAAGGCGGCATGGCCGGTTTTCTGGAAAAGGGCGCCGATGCAAGGGCAGCCAGCGGCGGAAGCTTACGACTTGCTCGATCAGGGGCTCCTTGAGCCTGCGGATCTGCAATTGATATTTTCATAACGAGAGGGTGAGAGAGTTGGGGATGAGAGATCCGATGCTGCGCAATAGCAAGATCGAAGTGACTGCGGGAGGTCCGCAAAGCGACTATCCGGGCTTCACGTCCATGGCCGTCCAATCGGCGGTAGACGAAGCGACCCGGCATGGCGGCGGCATCGTGCGGCTGGATCCGGGCGTGTATGACGTGTACGGACCGATTCGTTTGACGGATCGGGTCACGCTTGCCGGCGCCGGACCGAAGACGGTACTGCGCAAGACGGACGGCTTCAAGAGTCCGTTCATCGTCGACGCCGACTACGGCGAGCTGCGCGTAGAGGTGGCGGACGCCAGAGGCTTCCGCGTCGGAATGGGGCTGCAAATTTTCGACGCGTCGCAAAAGTGGGGTTGGGACGAAAGCACGGCGGTCATTACGGCAGTGGACGGCCATGTGCTGCGCTTCGACCGGCATCTGGAGCGCGATTACCGCTCGGACGACGGCGGAATGGCTACGAATGCCTGCTCGATCATCGAGGCGGTAGACGTCGAGCAGGTCCGCGTACGCGATCTTGCGATCGACGGAAACAAGGCGGCCAACGAGCCGATCGGCGGCTGCCGAGCGGGCGGAATCTATCTGAAGCAGGCGCGCGATTGCCTGATCGAGCGCGTCTTCGTGCGCGACTTCAACGGCGATGGCATCAGTTGGCAGATTACCGAGAACATCTCGGTGCTTCATTGTGACGTTCGCGGCTGCAAAGGATCGGGGCTGCATCCCGGCGCCGGCTCGCACTCCTCCCGCGTCAAGGACAATACGTGCAGCGACAACGGCACGGCGGGGCTGTTCGTCTGCTGGCGCGTCCAGTTCGGCGAGTTCGAGCGCAACGTGCTGGAGCGTAACGCCGTGTCCGGCATCTCTATCGGACATAAGGACTCGGACAACCGGTTCGCCGACAACGTCATACGCTGCAACGGGAATGGCGGCGTCTATTTCCGTCCGGAGAAAGCGGCCAACGGGGCGAACCGCAACAAGTGGCTCCGCAACGTGATCGAGGATAACGACGGATTCGGATTGTTCATGAACGCCGGGTCCGTGGACAATGAACTGAAGGACAATCTTATCCGCGATACTGGTGCGGGCCGGCAGACGGGGGACATCTGGTTGGCGGATGGCGCAGAACGATTCCTCGAGAATCGGGAGTAGGCTGGAAGAAGGTACGGCTAGAAGCGAATTACGAGACAGACCTCGCGAAGGAGCCTTGTGGAACATGACCAAAAGAAGAATAGAACCTACCCTCTCGTACGTGGAGAGGATGCTTGACGGCACCGATTACCGAAGCATTACATTTTTGAGGGAAAATTGGCGCTGCCATGCGGGAGACGCTCCGGGCGCGCAATCGGCCTTGTATGACGACTCGGCATGGCGGATCGTGCAGCTTCCGCACGACGATTCGGCGGAATCGGATTTCGATGCCGCCTATCCGGCGAACGGGTACGTTCGCTCGGGCGTCTTGTGGTACAGATTGCCGTTCGCTTCTCCGCAGCGGCATGTCGGCGGCAAACGTTACCTCATGTTCGACGGAGCCGCGATGAACGCCGAGGTGTGGGTGAACGGCCGCTGCCTCGGGACGCATCCCTACGCATTTACGCCATTCTGGTTTGATATTACGCCTCATCTTCGTCCCGCCGGGGAGGAGAACGTCCTTGCGGTCAAGGTGGATGCTTCGCTGCAGCCATTCGGCAGATCCTATCAAGGAAACGGACTGTTCCGCCGCGTGCAGTTGATAGTCGCAGCCCCTTTGCACATTGACGTATGGGGCGTGGTAGCAAGAACGGAGTCCATCGACTCCGGGGGCGCCGCGATCTCGGTCGCAACGAACATCTCCGTGGGGCGTTATCCCGAGACGAAGTGGAACGCTTTCGTCTGGCAAGGGGAGGGAATGGCGGATAATAACGAAATCAACAAAAGCTGCCGACTGCGAACGACGATCCTCGATCAGGAAGACCGCGAGGTGGCCGCAGCCGAGGATGAGACGATCGTGCCGCAGTTCGGCAAACATCGGTTCGAGCAGCGGCTGCGCGTGTTGGAACCCGCTCTCTGGAGTCCGGATCAGCCGAATCTGTACCGGGTACGCTCCGTTCTGTTCGTCGAGGAGGAGCCGACCGACGATGCGCTGACCCCGCTCGGCATTCGCACGTTATCGTTTACCGCAGGGAAAGGCTTCGAGCTGAACGGAGTCGAGACGAAAATCAAAGGCGTCTGCCTGCACCAGGACGCGGCGATTTTCGGAGGGGCGGTTCAGACGCATACATGGGCGAGCAGGCTGGCCATGCTGAAGGAAGCCGGTTGCAATGCGGTCCGCACGTCGCATCACCCTTTCCCGCTGGAATTTTATCATGCGTGCGATTACCTCGGAATGATGGTCATGGACGAAGCGTTCGACGAATGGCAGTTAGGCTGGGATCGCGGCTATTCGGACTCGCCGTACGGCAAGAACGCCTACGGATATTATCTTTACTTCGACCAATGGTACGAGACCGACCTTCGGGCGATGCTGCGACGGGACCGCAACCATCCGAGCGTCATTATGTGGAGCGTGGGCAACGAAATTCCGGATCTCTACTTCGACGAAGGCATCCCGATCTTGCGCAGGTTGGTTAAGATCTGCAAGGAGGAGGACGATACCCGGCCTGCGACCGTATGCGCGGAAGGCAATCACCTGCTTCGTTTGCGGGAAGGTATCATGGATTTGGTAGACGTGCCGGGGTATAACTACGTTGCCAGCCGGGAAGGCGACGCGTACTACGAACGCATACACGCCGAGCGTCCGGATCGGGCTCTGATCGGCTCCGAGACCGAATTCGAGCCGGAGCATTGGAAGCGCATTATGCAGCATCGCTACGTTATCGGCCAGTTCCTGTGGGTCGGCATCGATTATTTGGGAGAAGGCGCCGACGTCCTCGGCGAGGACTCTGCTCTGGGCAATACGTTCGATATCTCCGCGCTGGCGGGAGGGCGCCGCGGTTGGGGGTTCGGGCTGGTCGATTCGGTCGGCACGCCGCGAGGAGAGTACTACTACCGCCGAAGCATCTGGAGCGATGAGCCGTTCGTTCGCCTCGCCGTCAAGCAACCCGTTCCCGCTGCCGGCGGAACGTACGCCTACATGAATTCGCAGTTTCACTGGAACTGGAACGAAGGCGAGCGCAAGACGGTATACGTCTTCACCAACTGCGATGCGGCGGAGCTGTTCCTGAACGGGCGCTCGCTCGGAGTATTAGCGAAGGATACGGAGGGTTACCGCGCGATCGAGCTGGACGTCGACTATGTTCCCGGAACGCTCGCTGCCGTCGGACTGAACGAAGGGCAGCGAGCATGCGAGGACGCGCTGTTCACTGCAGGGAGCGCTGCACGGCTGGAGCTGAGCTGCGACAGCGAACGGTTGTCCTCGGACGGACGGGACTTCGCGGAGCTGCGAATCGTTGTCGTCGACAAGGATGGCCACCTTGTGCCTGACGCTGCGCATTTGATTTCCGTCACGGTAGAAGGAGGCGGAAGCCTGCTCGGCGTTTACTCGGCGGACGTGACGAGCAGCGAAAGCTACCGTTCCGCGAGCTGCCGCGCCTACCGCGGAATCGCCGCCGCCATCGTGCGGGCGGAGCGGGCTCCGGGAGCGATTGCCATTGAGGCGTCGGCTCCGGGGCTAGCCTCAGCGAGTTGGACGCTGCCTTGTGTCAAGCATGAATAGGCTGCGAACTTTCCGAGACGTTGCTCCGGCCGATAATTCCGTCCGCGAGCCGCATATCATCAAGAAAGGCACCCTTATTGGGTGCCTTTCTTGATGAAGGAACGTACTATCCTTCCGTCGCGATCTTTCTCAAGTGTGCGGTTTCGTTCATTCGCTCCCACACCATTTCTCCATTGTGCATTTCCATCAAGGATATCCCGCAGTTATGCTGCCTAAAGCTTCGGTAAAAGCGAAGCGGCAGTTCGAGCGAATCGGCTATGAACAGCCGATTGGCAGTATTATGGCCGATGACTGCTACAGATTCGTCAGCATGCGTCGCTCCTTTTTCCCTCATGAACGACTCGTAGCGAACGGCCGCTTTCGCGCCGGTATCTCCTGTTTCTCCCGCAGGAGCGATACGGGGATCGTTCAACCATGCGTCCCATCCGCCTCGGTAGTTGGATTCGATCTCATGCCGGGTTACCCCCTCCCATTGGCCGAAATCGAGTTCATACAGCCGGTCGTCTACGACCGGCTTAAGCGCCAAGGCTTTTCCGATTATTTTGGCTGTCTCAAGAGAACGCTGCAACGGCGAACAGTAGATAGCGGATATCCCATTGCCCATAAGCGAAATGCCAGCCGAACGGGCTTGCTCCCGCCCGGCATCATTCAGCGGAATGTCCGTTATCCCGCAATATCGGTTTCCTTGCTGGTTCCAAACCGTTTCCCCATGCCGCAATAAAAAGAATCGAGTCACGTTGCTGCTCCTTTCCGGATGATTCAGTTCAAATATCCTTTGTTTTTCAACAGAGCTTTGAACTTGATGTAATTGTCTTGATATCGATATTTCCGGACGCCAGGCTCGACGAGCTTATCAACGATGGACATTTGCTGTACGGCTTCGCCTAGGGATGCGAATTCGGTCGCCGATGCGGCGAGCATCGCTGCCCCATCGGCACCTTCCACGTGTTTCATCTTGTAAATCGGTTTTTGCAAAACGTCGCTCCGGATTTGCAGCCACGTATCGCTGGAGCTTCCACCGCCTGCCGTGTAGACGACTTCGATTGTTTCCGGAGATAGCGATTCTATCGTTTCGTAAGCTAAACGTTCCATATAGGCTACGCTCTCCAACCTAGCCGCGTACCGCTGGACTGCGGTCAACCCGGGGGCATCGAATCCGCGCGCGTCCTCGTTCAGGAACGGAAATCTTTCTCCCTGTCGGGAAAGGGCATAACTTAGCCAAGGAGTAGGGAGCCACTGCTTGGCCTCCTGATTTAACTCGGCCAAGTCCCATCCGCCGTAATCCAGCGAAATCCAGTCGGCGCCCGTATTGCTAGCGCCGCCCGGCATCCAATATCCCTGCGGATGCTTGTGGTTGTAGATACGCCCGAGAGGGTCGTGCACGGGCTGGCGAGTGATTCCTTTGATGACTAGAGTCGTACCTATGGTCGTGTTCCAGTGGCCCGGAAGGCAGCACCCGGATGCGATCTGCGATGCGCATCCGTCCGTCATGCCGGCAACCATGAGCACAGAGGAAGGGAGGCCGGTCGATTCGCACACTTCATCCGACAATCGACCCACGATTTCCCCGGGTGCGATCACTTTTGGAAGGTGATCTGCGGGGATGTTCAATGTCGCTGACAAATCATTCGGCCATTCGTTCGCTTCAAGGTCGTATCCGCTTTTAAGCGCGCTCGTATAGTCGGCGATTCCCCAGACTCCGCTTAACTTTCCCGTCATGTAATCGACAGCGTGGCACCAAAGTCGGATTCGTGCGGCTTGTTCCGGATAGTTGTGGATATACCAGAGCATCTTAGGCAGTCCATAAGAGGAGTTGATGGCTTTGCCCGCAACCTCCGTACAGAGAAGCGCTTCTTCCTTGGACCGATTATCGCTGTACATAAGAGCCGCATGCAAAGGGCTATGATGCTCATCCACCGGAATGACGGTTCCGGACGTGGAAGCGACGGCAATGGAACGAATCGGGCTCCATCCTGCTTTTGCGGCCAATTCTCCTAGCTGTCTCAAAGCCTTGAGGAGCATGGACCACCATAATTCAGGGTCTTGTTCGTCCCGGTTATCCGACCATCCGAAGCTTTCTTTAATGACGGCGACTTGGTTGCCGGCATTATCCATTAAGACGACCCGCAAACCTTGCGTACCGATATCCACGCCAATGAAGAAAGAGGTCATTTCAACACATCCTCATTCCAAAATAATCGATAGCTTGATGTCTAGAAGAGTATACATGATCTAGACGTTCTCATAAGACTTTGCCGGAAAATCGGATATGAAAATGCAACATAAGTCATCAAATGACCATATCCATAGCCTGGGCCGCCATTCAATATAGAAGGAGGACGGTCGCGATTCCATCGCGCACGCGTCGTCGATAGGTATGCGTGATGAAACGAGAGGATAAGGTGAACCTATTGCCGGACTTAAAAATCGCTACGCAACAGATGTTGTTTTGTTGGAATACGGATAAGGACCAGGCCGTACTTGAACGGGATGATCGCATCGTGTGGCAAGGAAGTCTGCTGCCTGCTTTTGAGTTGGCGAATGACAACGGACAGACTTACTATACGGATGCGATTATCTCGAATGTGTCATCACTTTCGGATTCTCGCTATGAGATCGCGCTTGAATTCGGTGAGTCAGGAAGAGGCTCCCTGCAGGTGAATACCGAAGCTTGGGGAATCCGATTTTCCAGTTTGGAAGTGATATGGCATCAGCCGACCTCTATCGTCGCGCTCTATTTCGGAACGAAGCGAATGACGGACATGCAACGCCGGGCCGCGCCATCGCTTGCCAAGCCCTTCTGGCCGAACTGGAAGGCGGAAGGGTACTGCCTGCCTTGCGCAGGCACGAATCCGACGCGCAGCTTTTGGCGTTTTTATGATATGGGCGATTCGCTGCTGCCTCTCGGCAGCTTTGGCGATGCGATGGGAACGTCTTATGCGGCTGCTTACCCGAGGCCGCTTTATGCTGCGGCGATGGGCGGCGGCGACGGGTGGCTGTCGTTCGGACCCGGAACGATCCCGGATGCGGCGCTATCGTTGCAGTTAAAATCGGCCACCGCTTGCATGCAGTATTTATACAGAGAGGATTTGTGGGAAGCGCCTGACCTGCTGAATCGAAGATGGAGCGAACCGCTCAGGCTTGCCTGGGGGGTGAATGGATTCGATGCCTATGACCGGTTGTATCAAACCTTTCCGGTGAGCGGTCCCAAATCGTCCATACACGCGAAATCGTTCGTATGCACATGGGGCGATTTCAAGGAAGGGCAGTTTGATCTAAAGGCCATTACGGAAAGGGTTTCGCGATCGGCCCCTGCCGATATGATCGTGCTCGACGAATATTGGGAGACTTGCGACAGCAGCGGAATTCCGGACTATAACCGGTTTCCGGAGTTTGACAGGGACATTGCGCATATGCGGGCAGAAGGCTTCGAAATTGCGGTATGGCAGTCAATCGGCTGGATTGACCAACCTGAGGCGTTCGGCCTGACCGAGAAGGATCTGTTGTGCGGAGCGGACGGGAAACCGAGGCTCTGGCGCTGGTCGGGCGATCCGATATACGGTCAGTCCTATCATTATTGCTTGGATCCCAGCTCGGAGCGGACCCGATCGTTTCTAACGGAACGTACCAGGACTATCGTCAAACGGCTGAATCCTGCAGCGCTTAAGTTGGATTTCGGTTATGGCTTGCCCGGGCCGGACGTAAGCGTGCCGCGTCGTCCGGAATTGCGGGGAGAACGGCTTTGCTCGGAACTGCTCAAGATCATTACGGACGCGGCAAAGGAAGCAAAGCCGGATATCGCGATGATCTATTATGGTCTGCATCCGCTGCTGCACGACCGCTTCGACGTAATCAATATCGATGATCTAGGCGACGCCGGAGACAGCGCGGAGTATGAAGCTCTTGGGCACAATCAGCGGTGCATGTGGTCGGCGCTCGCGGCGCGCCGCGGCATGTTGATCAATACGTCGACAGGCTATTACTGGGAAACGTTGGAGCAGATTTTGCTCAACACCGCCGTCGTCGGCACTAATGGCTTGACGCTCGGAGCTGCGGATCGTACCGGCAAGGCGATGACCGACTCGCAGCGGCTCCGCTGGCTTGCGCTGGACAAGTGGCGCAGGCCCGGCAGCGGCTGGTCTCCGTTATGGCTTGATGCCGACTTCGGAGATGTGAGCCGCGAGCCGGTCGTCAGGTCATGGGGACGGGTGGAATCCCATCAAAGCGATGACAGGATAACTGCCCTCGCATTACGACAGGCGTCAGGAGATGAGATGGCTTATCCGCAACTGTCCGGTATTCGTTTCACGGGGGACTGGGCGCTTATCGCCCAAGACAATGAGGACATCTGGCATTGCTCCAAGCTGGCCTGTATCCCGTTCGCGCCCGGTACTCTTACCTTCGAGGGAGCTTTCGGAGCCGTTATTGAATTCCGTCATCATGAAGAGAGAGAGACGAGTCAGGTATCGACTCCTTCCGATCATAGCGGAAACGTGACTGTAAGCATAAGCGGTAATGAACTTAATGAGATCGTCGGATTTATGCTCGTACGACAATAAAAAAACGGTAGGGGCTGACCAAGCGGGCAGCCCCATCGCCATGTATTTCAACAAAATCGTATCCTTGATTTATTCGGAACTTCGAACGCTTGGATTCGATGAGATAGAGGTCGAAATTCATATGAAAGCGCTTTATAATAGGGTGGTACGATCCGTTTGCGATCACCTAAATGCTGGACTTTCGAGAGGAGCAACAGGGGATGGAAGAGAATCGCGAGTGGCATGCCAAATGGATTTGGCTGGATAAGGACGCGGCGTCCGGCACGAAGCAAGAGCGCGCGTATTTGCGCAGAACGTTCCGCATAGCGGATTCGGGCAAAGCCCGGCTTACGGTAGACGTGACGGCGGACAGCCGTTATCGGCTGTATATGAACGGGGCCTGGGTATCCGGCGGTCCCGCCAAAGGAGACGGATGGAGCCATTATTACGAAAAGTTGGATCTGACGGCTTATCTCGTTCCCGGCGTGAATGCGCTGACCGCGATCGTCGTTCATTATCCGATCGTCTCGTCCGGCAACAACGGCGAGAACGGCCCGGCATCCGTCTGGCGTTCCGATCGCGGGGGATTCCTGCTTGAAGGCGCGGTAACGGACGAGCACGGAGCCGAGCTCGAAACTTTGCACACGGATAGCCGGTGGAAAATGAAACGAGACGACGCGGTATCGATCGGCGATGAGAAGCTGACGCTGTTCGTCGGCGGCATGGAAACGGTGGACGCCGGTCTCTTGCCGCACGGATGGCGGCTTCCGGGATTCGACGACACGTCCTGGCTGCCTCCCGGTCAATTGCAGGAGCCGCATGATCTGCTGTGGGGACAGTTGAATAGAAGGCAGCTTACCCCGCGCACGATTCCGCCTCTTCGCGAGACGGACCGCTCTCCTGCACGTCTGATGCGTACCGACCTCGACCCGGATTGCGCGGCATCGACGGCGGATAGGCTGTTCCCGCTCGCGATACCGGCGCACGCGGAAGGATGGCTGGAGCTCGACCTTGGCGAGATGACGGCGGGTTATCCTGAGCTTCGGTTGATCGGAGGAGCCAATACCGTAATCAAGCTGCTCTATTCCGAAGCGTACGAATACGCCTCCTCGCAGGCGGCCCCGGGCGGGTCTCGTCGCGCCGTGCGCGATGATCCGGCAGGCAAGGAGCTGGTCGGCAACGAGGATGCGTATATCGCCGCCGGCATCGGCAGCGAGGAGCAGCACGAGACCTACGAGCCTCTGGCGGTGCGCGCCGGCAGGTTCATTCGGCTCTCGTATGCTGCGGCGGACGAGCCGCTCACGATCGCCGGACTCGTCTGGCGGGAGGAAGGCTATCCGCTTGAATCCGTCGCTAAGGCCGAGAGCTCCGACTCGGACTGGCCGATCATGTGGGAGATCAGCTTGAACACGCTGCGGCGCTGCATGCACGATACGTACGAGGACACGCCGTTCTACGAGCAGATGCAGTACATTATGGACGCCCGCTCACAGGCGCTGTTCACGTATCAGATCAGCGCGGACGACCGGCTGCCGCGCAAGACGATCCACGATTACCACAGCTCGCTGCTCCCGAGCGGCATGCTGCAAAGCCGCTACCCGTCGGTCGATCCGCAGGTCATTCCCGGCTTCTCGCTGCTCTGGGTGCTAATGGTGCACGACCATTACAGCTATTTCGGCGATCTGTCGCTCGTGAAGCGCTACCGCCCGACGATAGACGCAGTGCTCGATTGGTTCGGTCGGCGGGTGGAGAACGGACTGGTGGGCATTATTCCCGAAGCTTATTGGTCCTTCGTTGACTGGGTAGAGGAGTGGCGCGAAAAAGCCGGATCGCCGCCGGCCAAGTGGCAGGGCCCGATGACGGTGTACAATCTGATGTACGCCGCCGCCTTGGCCTGCGCCGCCGAGCTGAACGAGGCGACCGGAAGACGGGATACGGCGAAGGAATACGCCGCCAGAGCGGACGAAATCCGTGAAGCCGTCCGCAGCCGTTGCTTCGACGAGGAGCGCGGCTTGTACCGCGACGGTCCGGATGTCCGCGAGTTCAGCCAGCACGCGCAAATCTGGGCGGTGCTCGGCGGGGCAGCGACCGGGCGGGCAGCGACACGGCTTATGGAGCTTACGCTGTCCGACCGGGCGCTGCCGCGCGCCTCGTTCTCGATGAGCTTTTTTTACTTCCGCGCGCTGTCGATCGCGGGCTTGTACGACCGAACCTTGGAGCTGTGGAAGCCGTGGAAGGATCAGATCGGCTTGCATCTTACGGCTTGGGTCGAGGACCCGGTCACGCAGCGCAGCGATTGCCACGGCTGGGGAGCGCTCCCGCTATACGAATATACGGCGGAGACGCTTGGCGTCCAGCCGGCTGAGCCGGGCTTCGCGCGCATCCGGATCGCGCCACAGCCAAGCGGCTTGACCTGGGCATCGGGCACGGTCGCTACGCCTAAAGGGACCGTCGACGTAAGCTGGAGTCTAAGCGAGGAGCGCATGTTCCGATTGTCGGTCCATTCACCGGCCGGCGTGCCTACCCTGATCGTGCTTCCGAACGGCGAAAGCCGCGAATCGGACGAAGGCGGCAATGTTGAGGCGAGTTGCAAGATCGATTAATCGATGTTTTCGCAGAGGAAGCCTTCGCACTTGTGCCAGAGATAACATGTCGTATTTTAAACGCAAGGGGCGGCTCGAAATGAAGATTTTTCTAAAACAACAGCGGAGAATGACGATATTTCCGAAGCTGATCATCGCGTTCCTTCTTGTCGTCGCTCCGATCTACGGCATCGGTCTCTGGATGAATCAGCTGGGCGAGGAGAGCGTCCGCGAGGAACTGTCGAAATCGCTCAAGTCGCGGGTCGATTTCTACCTTAACTCGCTTGAGGTAGGAAATGAGCAGATAAGGGGGCTGCTGCAGCAATACGCGATTGACAAAGACATCCAACACGCCGCATTTATAAGCAATACGATGTCGATCGGAGCATGGACGGAAACGGTGCAGCGCATCCAGGATAAGCTGCAGCAAATCAAGTACTCGAGCCTCTATATCAAAACCGTAAGCGCTCACATTCTGACGCTGAAGCGGACGTTATCGAGCGACGAAACGATAAGCGACACGATTAATCCCGAATATGAGGCCGTTGCCTCCGTATCCAAACTCCGGGGCGTCGGCAATTACTACTGGAAAGACCGGCTGTTCATGGCGATCGCCTATCCGGGCTCCGATCTGCCGGACATGAAGGAAACGTTCGCGCTTTCGATCGAACTCAACCAGGAGGCGATGAAGCAGTCGCTGCAGAACTTCTCCGACTACAAGAACGCGGGAGCGATGCTGGTCAATCCGGAGAACGGCTGGGTCTTGGGCAACCAAACGGACGAAGGACTTTCGAAAGTGCTTTCGGCTTACTTGAAAAACCGTCCCGAGGACAGCGCAGACGAGGGCTATAAGCAAATTTCGGCGGGAAACAGCTCCTATTTCGTCGCCTATAAGCGCTCGCCTACGTTCGGCTACTACTTGATCGCCTACGTGCCGTCGGCCGAAATGCTCGGTCCGATCGACAAATACCGGATACTGCTATGGCTGCTGTCGTTCGTCTCGCTCGTTTTTATCGTCGCCTATTCTTATTGGCTGTATCAGCTCATCCGCAAGCCGCTGCATCGGATGATCACCGGATTCCGCAAGGTAGAGGCGGGAATGATGGAGCCGATTCCGCTGCCCAAGTCGCGCGATGAGTTCCAGTACCTGTTCCAGCGATTCAACATGATGACGAACAATCTAAAGGTGCTGATCCAGGAAGTGTACGAGCAGAAGCTGCGAGCCCAGACGTCGGAGCTGAAGCAACTGCAGTCGCAGATCAATCCGCACTTTCTGTATAATACCTACTTTATCCTATACCGCTTGGCGAAGATGCACGATAATGACAGCGTAATCCGGTTCAGCCAGCATCTTGGAGAATATTTTCAATACATAACCCGCAACGGCTCCGACGATGTGCCGCTCGACGCGGAGATCAAGCACTCCCGTTCGTACGTGGAAATTCAGAACATCCGCTTCGCGAAGAGCCGCATTACCGTCGATTTCAGCGAACTGCCCGAAGGCTGCGGCTATATGCGGGTGCCGAGGCTCATCCTGCAGCCGTTCATCGAGAACGCGTACCAGTACGGGCTCGAGACCAAACGCAGGGATGGCAGAATCGCCGTGAACATGACCGAGCAGGATGGCCGATTGCTCATTTCGGTCGAGGATAACGGCGAGCGGCTGACGAACGCCGACCTTCAGCTGCTGGAAGCGAATTTAGAAAAACAGCGCGCCGATATGGAATATACCGGCATGCTGAACGTTCACCGCCGGCTGCAGATCCGGTTCGGCGCCGAGTATGGCGTGTCCGTCGCCCGCAGCGCAATGGGCGGCATGAAAGCGACGCTGAAGCTGCCGATGCCCCAGTCCTCGGACAAACCCGCGGAACCTTCACCTACTTTAGACGCGAAAGGAGATTGAAAGCCATGTACCGGTTGTTGATCGTAGACGATGAGCCGATCATCGTCGAAGGCTTAAGCGAGCTGTTCACGCAGTCCGACGATCCATTGGAGGTCTATCAAGCGTTTGACGGACTGGAAGCGCTGGCGATCGCGCGGAAGCTGCGCATCGACATCCTGCTGACGGATATCGAGATGCCGGAGATGAACGGGATCGAGCTGCAGAAGGAGGTGCAGCGCCTCTGGCCGCGCTGCAAGTCGATTTTCCTGACCGGCTATAACGAGTTCGACTATATCCAGTCGTCCATCCGCGGAGGAGCGATCGATTACGTGCTGAAGACGGAAGGAGACGATTCGATCGTCGCCTCGGTCAAGAAGGCGATTCGCATCATTGCCGAGGAAGTGACCTATGAGGGCCTGATCGAAAGCGCTCGCTCGTCCCTTAAGCTGGCGCTGCCGGCGCTGCGCAAGGAGTATTTGACCGGGCTGCTGGAAGGGGAAGCCTCGTCGTCCGCCGCGCGGAGAGAGCGGTTCGCGCAGTTTGAAGTGCCGCTCGATCCCGACTTGCCGGTCGTCATGGCCGTCGCCCGGATCGACCGCTGGCGCGAGGATGCCATGGGAGGCGATAAGGTGTTGTTCGCTTATTCGATCAACAACATTTTCGAAGAATTCGTAGCGCTGGAATTCGACCTGACGCACTTCAGAGGCAATCACGAGCGGCTGATCTGGCTACTGCAGCCGAAGCCCGAGTCGGGGTATCGCCAGGCGATCGTCGGCCATTCGCCGCTGCGCACAGGAGCCGATGCGGAAGCCGCTCTGCACGCTTACTTGCTTGGGATGCTCGAATCGGTGCAAGACGCGTGCAGCAGCTATTTGAAGCTCGCGTGCTCGTTCGTCGTCTCAAGCGAGCCGTTCGAGTGGGACGCGCTCTTGTCCAAATACGAACGGCTGTCGCAGTTGTTCGGCCGCGGGCTTGGACTCGGCAGCCAGATGCTGCTGTCGGACGACCGGGCGAAGGAAAGCGGAGACGAGAAGGCGCGAAGCAAGGTCAAGCGAATCCGGATGCTCGACCAATACTTGATGCAGAAGGAACGGGCGAAATTCGAGCAGCTGTTCGACGAGATCGCGGCAGCCGTCGGCGAGCCGGCGACGCTTGCGGCGGGTCTGCCGCTCGAGGTGTTCTACGAGCTGTCCGCGATCTTCATCCCGCATCTGAATCGGTTCGAAGCGCTCGGAGCCGCCCGAGGCCACCCCATCCCCGGCAAGCTGTTCTCTATCCACGAGCATCGTTCGTGGAAGGAGGCTTCCGACTTTTTCCGCGAGCTGGCGGAATTGCTGTTCGAACGAATGGAAGGCGGCAATGAGCAAGAGACGAGCGAGGTCGTCGAGCAGATTCATCAGTACGTGGAGGAGCAAATCGATGGGGATCTGTCGCTGAACCGCCTGGCCGAGCATGTCTATTTGACGCCTTTTTACCTTTCCAGATTGTATAAGCAGAAGACGGGTCATAACATCAGCGACTATATCACGAGGAGAAGAATCGAAATAGCGAAGCGGATGCTCGGCGAGAGATCCCTTAAGATTCATGAGATCGGCATGCGGATCGGGTACGATTCGGCGTCCTATTTCACTCGGTTTTTCAAAAAAACGACATCTTTGACGCCTCAGGAATACCGCGATTCGCTCAAGTAGATATAAAAGGATAAGGAATGTAAACGGTTTATTATATTCGCCGTATCGGTTCTCCTTCATACTGAAAGCGTACCACATTTAACCCAGGATACGGGGGGCAAACAGATGGTGACGAAGAATTCGAAAGTGAAAGCGAAAGTGAAAGGCTCGGCAATGCTCTTATTGCTGCTTCTTATGACAACAGCAACAGCTTGCAGTAACGGCGACAACGGCAACAACAGCAACACGGCTTCCAATGGCGGCAACTCGCCAAGCGCATCGACGAGCACGGGAGAAAGCCCGGAGGCTTCGCCTGAAAATTCCGTTCCGAACGGTCCGGAGGGCAAATACGATCCTCCGATCGAAGTAACGACAGTACGCCACATCAATCAGGCCGCTGAAATTCCGCCTGGCGAAACGTACGACGAGAACCTTTGGACCAAAACGTTCGAAAGCGATCTCGGCATTAAGGTGAAGAACGCCTGGAAAGTAAACGCTGAGCAATATCAGAACAAGATCGCCGTTACGATGGCTTCGGGCGATCTGCCCGACTTCATGTATGTCGACGCCCAGCAGTTCCAGATTCTCGTGGAAGCCGGCACGATCGCGGATCTGACTGACGTGTACGCGAAGTACGCTTCCGATCTGACGAAGAGCTCGTTCGAAGGAAGCAACAGCCTGCGTCTCAAAGCGGCGACGGTAGACGGCAAAATCATGGGAATTCCGGCAGACGGCGGAGAAGCCGCCGATACCCAGCTCATCTATATTCGCAAAGACTGGCTTGACAATGTGGGGCTTCAGCCGCCGAAGACGATGGACGATGTCATCAATATCGCCATGGCATTCACGAAGAACGATCCGGACAAGAACGGCAAGAACGATACGTACGGATTAAGCCTCGACTACAACTTGTTCAACGGCTGGTCCGGTCTTGACGGCTTCTTCAACGGTTACCACGCGTATCCGTTCAATCCGACCAAGGGCACGGGCACAAATCTGAATTTCATCAAAGGCGCGGACGGCAAGGCGCAGTGGGCCGACGTTCAACCGGAAGTGAAGACCGCTCTCGGCAAGCTGGCCGACTTGTTCAAGCAAGGCGCGATCTATCCGGAATTCAGCGTCATCGACGGCAATAAGTCCGCAGAACTCGTCACGTCCGGCAAAGTCGGATTAACGTTCGGCGCATTCTGGGTGCCGACATGGCCGATCAACAATATGTACAAAGACGTTCAGGGCGCCGATTGGGGCATCTATCCGCTCGTGTCGTCCGACGATCAGCCGGTCCTCTCGCAAAGCATGGGAGGATTGCCCGCACACTACTATGTCGTAAGCAAAAAGTCGAAACATCCGGAAGCTCCGTTCTTGCTGCTAAACACGTATATTGAGAAAATCTACGGAAACTTCGATAAGAATTACCATACGGTTACCGTGGATGGCAAAGATTACAACGAATTCGCACTTACACCGATCACCGGAGGCTTGCCGGGCAACAATCCGAGGTCGGCTACCGCGATTCAAGCAGCGAGGAAATCCGGCGATTTGTCGGCGATGAATGCCGAACAGAAAACCTACTTCGATCAAGTGGCGCAATTCGAGGCCGGCGACGCGACCATGTGGGCCGCGAACAAATTGTGGGCGGAAGGCGGCGTATTCAGTCTCCTCGGCCAATATGTAGACAACAAGCAAGTATTCACATCGGCCTATTTAAGCAACCCGACTCCGACGATGATCTCGAAAGGTCCTTCGCTTCGCGACGAAGAAGTCAAGATGATGACTTCGATTATCATGGGTTCCAAGCCGCTCGACTACTTCGACGAGTGGGCAGCGAATTGGCTTGCATCCGGCGGTCAGAGCATTCTCGACGAAGTCAACGCCAGCGGCATGGTTCAATAAGACGTAACAGGGGGATAGGGGCTAGCCGCTAGCCGCTATCCCTTCTTTGCAACAAGGAGAGAGGGGAATCTATTGAGCCGAAGAAATTGGAGATTGGAATTGCCGCTGCACCTTATGCTGGTGCCGGGCATTATCATCGTGCTGCTATTCAGCTACGGCCCGATGGTCGGCATTGTCATGGCTTTCCAGAATTTTATCCCGGTTAAAGGGATTTTTCATTCCGAGTGGGTTGGATTGGATCATTTCCGATATATCTATAGCTTGTCCGAGACAAGGGAAGTGCTACGAAATACTGTGTTTATCGCGTTCATGAAAATTATCGGTGGACTCGCCGCGCCGTTTGTTACCGCGCTTCTACTGAATGAGATCAGGAAGAAGTACTATAAGCGCTCCGTCCAAACGATTATCTATATGCCGCACTTCATGTCCTGGGTCATTATGGCCGGCATCTTGATTGATGTGCTCTCCCCGACTTCCGGGATTGTGAATCAATTCATCGCGTGGCTCGGATTCGATAAAGTGTTCTTTCTCGGCAATGATAAGTGGTTCCCTTACGTGCTGGCGGTGACCGACGTATTGAAGGAATTCGGATTCGGAACGGTCGTCTATTTGGCTGCTATCACTGCCGTAAATCCGTCTTTGTACGAAGCGGCCGTCCTGGACGGCGCGAACCGCTGGAAACAAACGCTTCACGTGACGATTCCCGCGATCATTCCGATTACGATTTTGCTTACGACGCTCGCGCTTGGCAACGTGCTGAACGCCGGCTTCGACCAAGTCTTTAACCTCTATAACCCATCCGTCTATTCGACCGGCGACATCCTCGATACTTACGTCTACCGGATCGGACTGGCCAGCGCTCAATACGGAGTCGCGACCGCCATCGGACTGTTCAAGTCGATAATCTCGCTCGCCCTTATTGCGATGTCTTATTTCCTGGCCTATCGTTTCGCTAATTATCGCATTTTCTGATCAGCTGCAAGGAGGATTGTCATGGTTCAACCCTACTCATGGAGTCGCAAGCTGTTCGTTGTTTTCAACTATACTTTCCTTGCGGTTTTGTCTCTTATCAGCATTTTGCCTTTATTAAACGTCTTCTCCGTCTCCATAAGCTCGGCCGCCGCAATCGAAGCGGGCAAAGTTACGCTATGGCCGGTCGATTTTTCATGGAAGGCTTACAGGTTCGTTGCGGAGAAGCATGAGTTCCTGGTCTCGATGGGCATCTCCGTAAAGCGCGTGTTGCTAGGCGTCGGCATTAACATGCTGCTAACGGTGCTTACGGCCTACCCGCTGTCCAAGGAAGCAGCGAGTCTGAAGTTCCGAACGGGATACGCCTGGTTCTTCGTCTTCACGATGCTGTTCTCCGGCGGATTGATTCCGACCTATATGATCGTACGTAATTTGCACCTGCTCGACAGCATCTGGTCGCTTGTGCTGCCGGGCGCGCTGCCTATCTTTAACGTAATCCTGATGCTCAACTTCTTCAGAGGTTTGCCGAAGGAGCTGTCAGAGTCGGCGTTCATCGACGGCGCCGGACATTGGCAGACGCTCTGGCGGATCATCATTCCGCTCTCGATGCCTTCGATTGCTACGGTAACGCTGTTCGCGATCGTCTCGCACTGGAACGAATGGTTCAATGGGCTGATCTATATGAACGATCCGATTCACTATCCGCTTGCCAGCTACTTGCAGACGATTATCGTTCGCATGGATATGTCTTCCATATCCGATCCTTCCATGTTGCTATTGCTGTCGCAGTTGAACGACCGATCGGTGCGCGCGGCTCAAATTTTCCTCGGCATGCTGCCTGTGCTGTGCGTATATCCGTTTCTGCAGCGTTACTTCATGAGCGGTATGACGCTCGGAAGCGTCAAAGAATAAGGCATTGTCCGATAAGCCGTCCTGTTCATCGGAGCAGGGCGGTTTTCCATAAAGGGATGGGAGGAGAATGAACGGTGTTATATGAACGTTACGGCTCGGAGCGTCTGGAAGAGCTTGGCTTCGGCGACGGCCCTTACGCGCCGTTCCCGAAGGCGGAAGACCGAGAAGCCTGGGGATCGATCTCGTCCGAGAAAAGAGAGAGCTGGCTGCGGCTTGCGAATCGTTATGCGGATTACGGGTGGCCGGTGCTTAGGGTATCCGACTATCGCGCCTATTGGACGAGCGGCGACCTGTCGCGCCTCAGTCTCGCTTACTTCGAACGGAGAAGCGTGCTCGGCATTCTCGTCATTGCCGAATGCATGGAAGGCGAAGGCAAGTACTTCGATCAAATTTTAAACGGGATTTTTGCTATCTGCGAGGAGACAACCTGGGTGTTCCCGGGCCATCGCAGCCATTGGCAGGAATTCGATAAGCAAGAGAGCATCCCTAGCGGTACGGAATTCGGAGTCGAGCTGTCCTCCGCGGAAACCGCGCGGCTGCTGCTATGGACCCGATATTTGCTAGGAAGCAGGTTTGACGCAATCAGCCCGCGAGTGAACGAGCGCATCGTTCGGGAGACGAAGGATCGGATGCTGAAGCCTTACCTGGAACACGACGATTATTGGTGGCAAGGCTTCACGCCGGGAGAGCGGATCAACAATTGGAATCCGTGGTGCAACGGCCCGGTGCTGGCGGGATTCCTGCTCGTCGAGGAGGACCCGGACATCAGAAGAGCGGGAATTGCCAAGGTGATGCGAAGCCTCGACGCGTTCATCGCCGCTTATCCGACCGACGGCTGCTGCGACGAAGGACCGTCTTATTGGAGCGCGGCGGGTGGCGGCTTGTATGAATGTCTGGAGATGCTGTCGCTGGCGTCACAAGGACGTTTCGACATTTTCGGAGAGCAGATCGTTAAGGATATCGGCGCTTACATGCCCAAAGTACACATTCATGGCGATTATTACGTCGCTTTCGCCGATTGCGATGCAAAGGCGAGTCCGGGAGGCGGGGGCGTGTATCGCTACGGCCTTAGCGCGAAGGACGAGTCGCTCGTCCGTCTCGGTGAAAGCTTGCCGCCAATCGGCGATCCGAGCACGCGCATTTGGTTTAACTTGTATAGCTATGCGCGGGATTTGTTCATCGAGAAGGAACGGCTCGCGCAGAGAGCGCATGCTCCCTATATGCGAGATGCCTGGTTCCGCGATACCGAAGTGATGACCGCAAGGGAACGGGAAGGCACCGAGCAAGGTCTGTACGTCGCGGCCAAAGGCGGCAACAACGGAGAGGCGCATAACCATAACGACGTCGGCAGCTTCCTCGTGTTCGCCGACGGCTATCCGCTGCTCGTAGATTTAGGCACTGCGGAATACACGGCTCAGACGTTCAGCCCGCGGCGCTATGAGCTTTGGTATTTGCAATCGCAGTACCATAACCTGCCGACGGTACGCGGGGTAATGCAGCGCGAAAGCGGGCGGTACAAGGCGCGCTATGCGGAATACTCGCGGCAAGGCGGCCGCTCCGAGCTGCGAATGGACATCGCCGAAGCGTATCCGGAAGAGGCCGGCATCGCAACCTGGGAGCGCTCGGTTCGGCTGGATCGGGACGGCGTCCCCTCTGTGACGGTGGGCGACGTATTCGCCATGAAGGACGGCGTTCCGGCGGAAATGTTCCATTCGTTGGTGACGCCTTGCGAGCCAATAATCAAGGGCGAGGGCAGCGGCAAGATTCTGCTGACATACGCGCCCGGTAAGCAGGCGGTCATCCGCTATGAGGCCGAGCATCTTCGCGCGCGAATCGAGAAGATCGATTCCATGGATAGCCGACTAAGAAGAAATTGGGGCGACCTTATGTATCGCATCGTGCTGGAGGAACGGCAGCCGGTCGCTGCCGGCGAGAGATCGATATTCGTTACGCTAGAGCGCGGCGAGCGCCGATACCTGGCTGACAGCCGCAACAACGAGGCAAAGGGAGAGCGATAATGGATGAGCGCACTGAACGAGATTTATAAGATCAAGGACGGCATTCGCACCAAACGGGAATCGAGCTACGACCGCACGGGAGGCAATCAGGATTACGTGACGATTCAGGCCGGCGAGACGGCCGTGCTGGCGGACATACCCGGCGCGGGCATCATCAAGCATATTTGGATCACGGTCAACACGCTTGACGAAATGATTCGCCGCAATGCCGTGCTTCGCATGTATTGGGACGGAGAAACCGAGCCGAGCGTAGAGGCGCCTCTCGGCGACTTCTTCGGCCAAGGGTGGGGCGAAGCGTACAATTACATCTCTCTGCCGCTTGCGGCGGCACCTGCCGAGGGAAAAGCGCTGAACTGCTACTTCCCGATGCCTTTCGGCAGCGGCGCGCGGATTACGTTGCAGAACGAGTCCGACGTACCGATCCGGTCGTTCTATTACTACATCGACTATGAAGAGCACCGCGAGGTGCCGGATTCGATGGGCCGATTCCACGCATGGTGGAATCGCGAGCTGACCGAGGTGCATCCGGAAGCCGGGGAGAACGAATGGAGCATCCTCGCGCCCGAAGGCAAAAATCCGAGCGACGCGAACAACTACTTGTTCGCCGATATCGAAGGCAAAGGCCATTTCGTCGGGGTCAATTATTTCGTGGAAAATCCTGGCCCGATGTGGTATGGCGAAGGCGATGACATGTGGCTCGTAGACGGCGAAGACTGGCCGGGCTCGCTGCACGGCACGGGGACGGAAGATTTCTTCAACAGCTCCTGGTGCCCGAACGAAGTTTATTTGCATCCGTATTTCGGCTACGCCCGCGTGCCGGATAAGCTGGGTTGGATGGGCCGCACGCACTGCTACAGGTTCATGCTCGAGGAGCCGGTCTACTTCGAAAAGTCGCTGCGCGCGAGCATCGAGCACGGACATGACAACAACCTGACGCTTGATTTGAGTACCGTCTCGTACTGGTACCAGATGGAGCCGCATAAACCTTTCCCGGCGTTCCCGGCAAAGGAGAAGCGCCAGAACATGCCGGCCATTTCGGTGCGGGACGTTCATCTCTGGCGCCACGAATGGCGGCAGTCGCACAGCGGCGGTACGCGGCTGTGGGGCCATGAACCGAAGAAGGAGCAGAGCGATGACGGCAACTAGGACGGGACCTGCGATCGGAGCGGCTGGGGAGAACGCGCTGTACGCGATGCTGGACGGGGTGGAGACACGCTGGGCGTGCCCCGAGAACCGAACGGCTGCCAAAGGCTCCGCAGCCCGCGCCGGAGGCGGCCGCAAAGGCTCGCCTTTCTTGCCGATCGCTCCCGGGGAGACGGTCGTGCTGGCGGAGGAGCAAGGGGTCAGCGGCATCGTCCGGCGCATCTGGATGACGATGAAAGACAGAAGCCCGCGCACGCTGCGTTCGCTTCGTATCGACATGTATTGGGACGGCTCGGACAAAGCGGCGGTCAGCGCGCCTCTGGGCGATTTTTTCGGCACGGGTCTCGGTCTCGTCGTACCGTTTCAATCGGCGTTGTTCAGCAGTCCGGAAGGCAGGAGCTTTAACTGCGCCGTTCCCATGCCGTTCCGCACCGGGATGAAGATCACGGTGACGAACGAAGGCGACGAGACGATGCAGATGTTTTTCTACGATGTCGATTATACGGTGGGAGACCGCCATGCGGCCGACGTTCTGTACTTCCACGCGCACTTTCGGCGGGAACATCCGACGAAGCAGCGGCAGGATTACGAGATCGTGCCGCTGCTGAAGGGCCGCGGCCGCTTCCTGGGCGCGAACATCGGCGTTAGGCCCGATATCTCCCGGTACGGCCTATCCTGGTGGGGCGAAGGCGAATGCAAAATCTATCTGGATGGAGACGATGACTACCCGAGCCTCTGCAGCACCGGAACGGAAGATTACATCGGCACCGGCTGGGAGCAAGGGACGTTCAGCAACCTGTATCAAGGATGCCATGTAGCTGACAAGACGAGCATGGCGTTCTGCTTCTACCGCTATCACGTGCCCGACCCGGTCTACTTCCACCGCGATATCAAGGTAACGATGCAACAGATAGGCTATTGGGATCCGCAGACGCGCGACAAGTTCAAGGAGTCGGGCGTACGGGCGATGACGGCGCGCGAAGGCGATCGGATCATCGACTTCGCCGCCGACGCGCCGGAGAGCATTCCGGATTACGGCAATTTCGAGCGGGAGGACGATTGGTCGAGCTGTGCTTATTTCTACCTGGACTGCCCGGCTTCCAGTCTGCCCGAGCTCGCGGACGTGAAGTCGAGAATCGCCGGATTGGATGCGCGATGACAACGGACGAGTGAAAAAAACAATATTTATTTAAGCGGCGATCGAGTTTCGGTATTCAACCGAAGTGCGGTCGCCTAGTTTTTTAATCGTTTTATCGCGATTCCCCGTTTTATTTCCGTAAAGCTATCAAAAGTAAACGAAAGGCAACGGAATACGATATATACCACTAATAGAATGTGTTACTTTATACGCACCGGGCCCGTCATCATTTTCGCAGGAAGGAAGGTTATTCGAAGATCATCGGCAGGAATCTGCCGTACAGCGACGCGGAACTGTCCGTTGTTTGCAAGTTCGCCGAATATGTTCCCGCTTATCCATGAATCGTTAGCCCGGACTGTTTTCGCGGGGGCATCGAAAAAAGGAGTTTTGTCCGACACAACTGGGATCACTATTTTTTGTTGGGAGGAAAAATGATGAAACGAAGGCTATTGGCGGTTATCATTACCGCAATCATGCTATTGACGACGAGCATCCCGGCCCCGGCTTTTGCGGGCACCGCGGCGGGTATCGACGTGTACTTGACTGCGGACAAAACATCCGTGGAAACGGGCGATACGGTAACCTATAGGGTCACCGTAACCAATAACGGCAGCAAGGGTACATACAATAATATCCGCATTGTCGCGGGAGAGAACGCCTGGGACATCAATCAGATCAAGAAGGACAAGTCTCAAACCTTCACTTTCATGGCCGCCTATAACGAGCCGGGAGAATACACGCTCCTAAGCAAAGCGAAGGACAAAAAAGGAAACCTGATCTCCCAATCCGGCCAGCTGACCGTTACGGTGACGAGCGTTGTCACCGACGACGAAGACGGATGGGTCACCATCGGCGACAAGCAGGTCGTCGGAGTGGAGAGATCCTGGCTAGGCACGAAAGGCGAGGACACGACCCCCGGCAACCCGTATTTGCTGTTCCGCGGATACGAGACCTATAAAGACTTCACGACATTCGAGCAGATCAGCGCGGCGAGTCCGTCCGGCTATTGGCCTATTCTTAGCCAAACCGACAAGCTGATCCCGAACGGCAATACCGACAAAGTCTGGAGATCGGGAGCCGGAGGCGCATGGGACACGAACAGAGTACTCGAGATCGAACTGAAACAGCGGCATGAGCTTGAGGAGATCTGGTTCTTCGACGGCGGAGCGTATCGACCCTCGGCGTATTGGAACTTCGCGGATCCGAACAACCCCGTTCCCGACGTCCCGAACGATCCTGAAGGCGTGGGCAGCAAGTGGGAAGTCATCGGCGGATCTATCAATGTATACGGCTACTTGGAAGACGAGGCAAGATATGAACCGCTGTTCTCCTATGAAATGAACAACGACGACAGCTGGGTGCAGGTAGACCTCAGCGATCTTAGCCATTTCGCGAACCATACGAGCCTCACCTACGAGCAGATCAAGAGAGTTTCGAAAATCAAAATCGAAAAGGTGAGCGAGGATAAATATCACTGGTGGGAAGGCGCCGACGTATACAGAAACTTCGACACCGACGTAAACCTTTCGAGCTTCGTCATGCTCGGCAAGCCCATCACCCGCAGCGCGGTAGCGGCGGTGCAGAGGTCTTGGCTCGGCAACGACGGCAAAGCCGAGGGAGACGGGGCGCCTTACCTGCTGTTTGACGGATACGACAACTACAAAGACTTCACGACGTTCGAGCAGATCAGCGCCGCGAACCCGTCCGGCTATTGGCCGATACTAGGCGAAGAAGAGAAAGCGCTTCCAGCGAACGACGGCGTATGGAAGGCGGGCGAGGGCGGCAACAGCAAGCTAGAGGTAGAGCTCCATCAGAAGCATACGCTGCAGGAGATCTGGTTGTTCGACGGCACGGAATACGGCGCTACGTCGGCAGCCATACCGGACCAGACCAGCGCGTGGCAGGTCGCCGGCGGTTCCGTCAGGGTGTCCGCCTACGTGGATGACCATTACGTGGAGCTGTTCACTTACGCGATGGGCAACGACGACAGCTGGGTGCGAATGAACCTCGCCAGTCCTGCCAGCGTGGGCGGCAACTATGATTACAATGAGATTAAGAACGCCTCTAAACTCAAAATCGAAAAGCTGAGCGGCGGCACTTACAAATATAAAAATTTCGCGGACGATATCATTACGGTCGACCGCGACGTCAACCTGTCCGAGTTCGTTATTCTCGGCCTGCCGCTTGAACCGCTGGTCGCGGATACCGGCAAGAGGGACATCGTACCGATCGACTGGGACAAAGAACCTCAGACGGTACCCGACTTCGGCATTGACATCGATACGTTCGTCGGCACGAACAGCTTTTTCAATGACCCCGATCTGGGCGGCACGGTGGCTCCTATCAGCGGAACGACTAGAGAATACCACACGTGGGCTTGGACGGAATACATGGTCGGCAACGACTTGGACTACGGGGACAACGATCCGCGTATGATCGACGATCCGATAAAGCCGCTTGTGGCTTTCGTCAACACCTGGGGCGCGTTCGACGCATTCTACAGAAACATGAAAGCCGCCGGCGCGATCGTCTACCTATGCCTGCAAAACTTGCATGTCGGTGATGCCGAAAGAACGGATCCCGCGTACACCATACCGAATTACCAGGGAGATGGGGACAGACAAAATCCCGATTCCTATCTCGGCCACGCCATGAGCTTATGGCAGCACGTGGTGAGATATGGTAGCGCCAAGAGCACTGCGGAGGGAGGCAGCGTCGATCCGGATCTGGTGCACGTAGCCCCAGGCACCTCCAAGGAAATCGGATTGAATTTGATCGAGTACTATGAGAACGGTAACGAATTAAACCTTAAGGGCGTGAACGGCTACGAGTTCGCGGCCATGACCAGCGCGGACTACGACGGGCATATGAATTCCATGAAAGCGTGGATCCATGATACGGACATCGCCGTTAATTCCCGGAACGGCAATTACATCTACACCGAAGAAGCAACCGGCAAGCCTTACTCCGGCGTAGGTCTCAAGAACGCCGATCCTAATGCCAAGCTGTCCATAGCGGGCGTGGGCGGTCTCGACCTCAAGTTCATGGAAGAGATGACAGAATGGTTCCTGACTTACAGAACCAAGGACGATTACCTAGCTATCAACTATATCTTCGAAGGGGGTTCGTACTACAGGAAACACGACACCGAGAAGACGCAGCCATACACCAGAGCGGAAGCTCTGCTTGGAGAGGAGAATCCCGAGGAACAGGCCAATTTCCTGTACAGGTTCGAGCAGTTTCCGGTAGACGTACTGAACGTGCACCACTACACACCGGACTCCAAGGACGTCGCGAACGGCAGGCCGATCGGCGGCGTGGCGGCGGAGGAAGACCAGTGGACCAACCAGAAGTGGAATCAGGACGTTCCTCTCGAGTACGGCATGAAGTGGGTCATGAATCTTCGCGCGCTGTATTATCCGAACGCCGAGGTGTGGATTTCCGAGCTGGGCTGGGACACCGCCCAAGGCACGGCGACCACCGCCAAAGCGAATCAGGATTATTATCCCGGCATCAACGCCGAGCTAGAATTGAATCCGGTTCTGTATCCGAGCTTCCCCGGCAAGGACAATCCGGTAACGCTGCAGAACGTCGTCGGCGGATTCGAGATGCAAGGCCGCTGGTTAGTCAGGGAATTCCTGCTCCTGGCGTCCTGGGGCGTGGATCGTGCCCAGCAGTTCATGCTGCGCGGTTCGGGAACGGGTACGGCCGGCAAGTTTAATACGAGCGGATATCTGGATACGCAAGAGGTGCTGGGCGAAGGTCCGACAGCCAAGAAACCCGCCTGGTACTACGTTGCAGCCATGCGCAATTGGCTAGGCGATATGCGCTTCGAGCAGGAGGTGGAGGCTCCTGCCTATACGAAGAAAGTAGAAGCTTGGGATGCTGCGGGCAACGCGTTCACCAATAACAATACGACGCCCGCTAACGCGCTGAACGTCCTTCGGTTCGGCTTCGATGACGAGAACATCGGGAAAGGCGAGCAAGACAAGAAGCACGACAAAGGCTTCGCGCTCTGGCTGGGAACCTCCAAGGGCGATATTGACGGTAACTACGCGGATTACGAGCTGGATCTATCCGCAATCGATCTCGCGGATATCGAGGACATTAAGCTGGTCGAGCTGGTGCACAAGAGCGAGACTGGTTCCGCCACATCGATAATGTCTCAGCTATCCGACGGCAAGGTGACGGTAAGAGTTACCGAAAAGCCGATGTTCGTCATCATGACGGATGCTTCTCCCGAGCTTGCGATGCATAACGTTACGATCGGCCAGATGGAGAACGGAAACGTCACGGCCGATAAAGCCCAGGCGATAGAGGGAGAGCCGGTCACCCTCACCGTTGCTTCGAACCCCGAATACCGAATGCTGCTTGGCTCGCTCAAGGTCAACGGCAGCGCCGCCGGCCTGACCAGTCTCGGCGATAACAAATACCTGTTCGCCATGCCGGGCGAAGACGTTACGGTGACGGTCTCGTTCGTAACAATCGAGGGCGACGAAGAATACGTTGTCCTGTATGACGAGAACTTCGACGCCAGAGTCAGCGTCGGCGGAGGAGCATGGGCCGGCGACAGAGCAACGATCGTCGACCGTCCGGAGGGTGGCATAGGCGACAAGGCGGTTGAACTTACGCAAGGTGCCGGCAATAATCTGTATCAGATCCCCGGAATCACCTTCGAGCCGGGAGTCGACTATACCCTTGAATATGACTTCAGGGGCGACAGCGGCATCGACGGAACTAGTTTTTATTTCAACGACAGCCAGCGGCTATTCGACGGAGACGCCCCGGTGGACGGCAGGATGAACGTGCGTTCGGCTAGCACTTGGAGCGCGAAGACGTATAGCCATGACCAGTGGCATCATTTCAAATTGCAGTTCAGGCACGACGGCGTGAAATGGACGTTCGCGCTCTTCATCGACAACGTCCTTATGGCGAACGGTCCCGTCGCCAGCGCTATCGCTACCGGAAGCCTGACGGCGAAGCTGAAGAACGGCTACCTTAGCGAGGAAGGCGGCAAAGCGTACTATGACAACTTCTTCCTCTATCGGGGGCAGTATGAGGTCGTGAAGACGCCTCACGGCATCGCGGTTCCCGGCGGGATCGCCGGAGGTTCCGTGACCGCGGACAAGGCAACGGCTACCGAAGGCGAAACGTTCACCTTGACTATCGCTCCGGACGACGGTTACGCGCTGTCCTGGCTCAAGATCAACGGCGTGGAGCAGACGATCGCCGGGGGCAGCCACGTATACCTCATGCCGGATGAAGATGCCGTAGTCACGGCCGAGTTCGAAGAACTCGAAGTTCCCTACGCAGTTCTGTATGAAGAGAACTACGATTCGCGCAACGCTCCGAACGAGGTTGTCGGATGGGCCGGTACCGGCAGCGCGATCGTCGCCGCTCCGGGCGGGGCTGGAGGCAAGGCGCTAGAGATCACCCAAACCGACGGCAATAGCTTGTATCAATTTCCCGCGATCGCGTTCGAATCGGGGATCGACTATACCTTGGAATACGACTTCATGGGCAGCGGCACGAGCACCGGAAATGCGCTCTATGTCGGGTGGAGCGAGAGATTCTACGACAGCGACGGCGGCAGCGATGCGAGCAAGCTGCATCTGCGCATGTGGCAGAGCTGGGTCGCAAGGCCTTATACGAAAGACGCGTGGCATCATTTCAAAGCGGAGTTCAAGCACGACGGCGTCAAGTGGAACGTTAGACTCTTCCTGGATGGCGTGCTTGTGGACGAAAACGATGTAAACGGCGCGGTATCACTCAATCAGCGACTGATGTTGAAGGTCGGAGGGGCCGGCGGTAAAAACTACTTCGACAACGTCAAGCTTTACCAAGGTGAGCCGGTCGTCGCGTACGATTTCCTGATTGAGGAAAATTTCGACGAGGTCAACGCTCCGAACGAGGTTATCGGATGGGCCGGAACAGGCAGCGCGATTGTCGCCGCTCCGGGAGGAGTAGCGGGCAAATCGCTTGAAATTACGTACACTGACGGCAATAGCATGTATCAATTTCCTGCGATTACGCTTAACCCGAACGTCAACTACACCTTGGAATATGACTTTATGGGCAGCGGCGTAACGACCGGCAACGCTCTCTATCTCGGGTGGAGCTCGAGATTTTATGACAGCGACGGCCCGGCGCAGGGCAACGATTTGAATCTGCGTCCGTGGAATACTTGGAGCAATAAGTATTATGCGAAAGACGCGTGGCATCATTTCAAAGTGGACTTTACCCATGACGGCACGCAGTGGAACTTCACGCTCTATCTAGACAACGTCGCCGTGGCAAGCGGTCCTAGCGGCGCGAATGTAACCGGAAGCGTCCAGCTGATGTTAAAGCTCGGCGCGACTGCCGCCGGCGGCAAAGGTTACTATGACAATATCGTCTTATACCAAGAAGTAAACTCGGTTGATTAGTAAAACATCAGCGCGCCCGGATCAAGATCGGTGAAGCATTGGGATTTCAGGCAGGTTAGTATACCTGCCTGGAATTCTTTTTTTTCTACAACTGACCAATTAACGTACAGTATCCGTTTTCTGTCTCTTGAAGGTACTTTGCTGGATTCCTTCTGAAGCGACGGCGTTTAGTTGTTTACATGGCTAACGGACCTACAGGACACTAATGGCCATTACTCGGCCGTTGCTGCATCGTTACGGACACCACAGACCCTAACTGCACCAATCGAAGCGACTTCGCTGCCAAACACATCTGTTAGAGTCATATATGTCCTTAAGACCAGCAAAACTCGTCAATAAGGCTTATAAGGACCTCTGGTGTCCGTTAGCAGGAGCAGATTTTTGTATGCTAATTGGTCGGTCGTAGTTTTTTTCAATACGATCGATAGGATAGTAAAAAAGATGACCCCTGTTCAAGACAGGAATCACCTTTAGTCTGATGCAGATGCCTAACCTTCCTCTTCTTTCACCCCACAACACCCTCGCGCTTGCGGAAGAACGACTTCAGCGCGTTGTATACCTCGCCTTTTTCCTTAATGACGTAATACATGAAATGCTGCAAGTTAATATGCTTGTAAGCGGACATAAGCGTACTGGAGCGGTTATATTGGTTAACCTCGCCGTAGCCGAATAGGTTGGAACGCTTAAGCAGCTCGCCGATTAGCTTCACGCACCGTTCGTTGTCGCTCGTCAGGTTGTCGCCGTCAGAGAAGTGGAACGGGTAGATGTTGTACAGGTTCGGATTGAAGCGGCTGTCGATAATTTCCAACGCTTTCATGTAAGCCGACGAGCAGATCGTGCCGCCGCTCTCGCCACGGGTGAAGAACTCTTCCTCGGTTACTTCCTTCGCTTCTGTATGATGCGCAATAAACACGATGTCGACCTTCTCGTACTGGTGCCGCAGGAAACGCGTCATCCAGAAGAAGAAGGAGCGAGCCACGTATTTCTCGAACGAGCCCATGGAGCCAGATGTATCCATCATGGCGAGTATGACGGCATTCGATTGCGGCTTAACGATCTCTTCCCATGTTTTGTAGCGAAGGTCATCAGGCGAAATACCGTGAATGCCCGGTTGACCAGAAGTGGCATTGCGGCGCAGATTCTCGATGATCGTCCGTTTCTTGTCGATGTTGGACATGATGCCTTTTTTACGAATATCGTTGAACCTGATTTCCTTGGTCTCGAGCTGATCCTTGTCTTTCTGCTTCAGGAACGGAAGCTCCAGCTCTTCGAACAGCATCGTTTCCAGCTCTGCAAGGCTGATCTCCGCCTCGATAATATCCTCGCCGGGCTGATCTCCGGCTTTGTCGCCTTTGCCGCCCTTCTGCGCCGATGAAGGATCAACGCCGAGGACGTCGCCTACCTGGCTGTCTCCATCGCCTTGGCCGACATGTTTATTTTTATTGTAGTTGTAGACGAATCGGTATTCATCAAGGCTCCGAATCGGCACCTTAATAACTTGTTTGCCGTCTGACATGACGATGCTTTCCTCAGACACGAGATCGGGCAAATTTTGCTTAATCGCTTCCCTTACCTTCTGATGATGCCTGGCCTGATCTTGATACCCTTTGCGATGCAATGACCAATCTTCCCGTGAGACGCTGAACATGCCGTTGTCCGATGAACCCATTTCGGAGCACCTCCTCCGCGTATTTGTTGTTGAAACACCTGTTGTTAAACAATATATTCAAGAGCCGAGCGGTTATGTGAAAGAATAAAAGTCCAATTCTAGTAATCTACCAACCGGCTTTGCGACTGATGGTGACATTGTGTCCAGTCCGACTGATGATTTTTAACCACTTTGTATAATGCAATTGAACGTTTATGTTATATAATATGACATATGCAGTAATGAAGTCTTTCGCACACTTAACGCAAACTATGTTTGTTCTGAGGAGGAACTGCATGCATATATCTGATGCTGCCAAGAAGGCAGAGATTATCGTTGATAAAGTGAGTATGCGTTTTGGGAAAAAGGGGCAGGAGGTCACTGCGCTCCAAGACGTAAGCTTAGAAATCTATCACAATGAATTCGTATCGCTGCTAGGACCGTCCGGCTGCGGCAAGTCGACGCTGCTCAGGCTGATGGCCGACTTGCTTGAGCCTACGAGCGGCACGATTACGATCCAAGATGACCACCCCCGTGAAGTCCGACTCCGCCGTAAGTTCGGCATTGTGTTCCAGAACCCGACGCTCTTCGAATGGCGGACGGTGAAGGAGAATATCGAGCTGCCGCTAGAGGTGCTCGGTGAGCGCAAATCGCAATACACTCCTCTTATCGAGGGGCTGCTCGAGATGGTCGGGCTATCCTCATTCCGTAATTACTACCCTTGGCAGCTAAGCGGAGGCATGCAGCAGCGTGTCGCAATCGCCCGCGCCTTATCGCTTGATCCACCTATTCTTTTCATGGATGAACCGTTCTCCGCGCTTGATGAGTTCACGAAGGAGAAGCTGCAGCTGGAGCTCCTCGAGATCAAGAAGCAAACGAACAAGACGATCGTGTTCGTTACGCACAGCATTCCAGAAGCGGTGTTCTTGTCAGACCGCGTCATTGTGTTATCCGCTCATCCCGGACGCGTCCATTCGGTCGTGGAAATGATCAGGGAGGAGGGCGATCTGTCCCATATCCGTGAATCAGCCCATTTCCACGAGATGACGAGGACGGTGAGGAATTGTTTCTACAAGGAGAGTGATTCCTTTGACGGACAGATTGTTTAGAAGAGGGGGCCAGGGCGCTGTCCTTGCCTTATGGGCCGCCGCGATCCTGCTCTTATGGGAAGCTGGAGCATGGTTCATCGCCGACGTCATGAAGACGACCGCCCCAGCCTCGAAGCTTCCTTACTTGCATAAGGTGCTGGGAACACTAGCCGATCATCTGCCAACCTTGCTTAAGCAAGGGACGGTGACGTTCGGCAATTCGATTACCGGTTTCGTCATCGGTTCAATCATCGGTTCAGCACTTGCGATTGTAATGAGTGTATCGAGAGCAGCCGAGCATACGCTGTCGCCATATATGATTGCCTCGCAGATGATACCAATCATCGGCCTAGCGCCCATTATTTACGGGATTGTCCGTGATGCCGAGCTGTCCAGAGTGCTGATGGCAGGATACGTGACGTTTTTTCCTGTTGCGATCCATATGCTTCGCGGGCTGCGAAGCGTAAGTCCTGAGCAGTTGGAGCTTATGAGGACGTATGCAGCCTCGACATGGATGCTCTACAGCAAGCTGAAGCTGCGTGCCGCGCTTCCCGGCTTGTTCGCAGGTCTGAAGCTGTCCGCGCCGCTCGCCATAACAGCGTCTATAATCGTGGAGCTGATGGGAGCCCCGGACGGTATCGGGGTGCTCATGGTCAGCTCGCTCTACTACGGGACGTCACAGGTGTATATGTTCTGGTCGACGGTGCTCATTAGTATGGGAATCGGCATTGCGTTATATCTGTTTATCGCCGCAGCGGAAAGGCTGTTCACGCCGTGGCAGCCCGAGTTTCGGGAGACTGGGAGGGACGAGGCATGAAGGAGCTTGCGGCCGTCAAGCCGGAATCGCAGTCAGGTATGGCTGCGTTGCCTGCCGTGGGCAATGTACAGGAGCTGGATTCAGGGCGAGACACGATTACGATTAACCTCGAAGCGAATGAGAGAGGTCTGCCGCGTAAATCAGCGGATTGGAAAGCTCTGCAGCCGGTGCTGCTTCCGGTAAGCTTCGCGATTGTATTCCTGCTCGTCTGGCAGCTTGAGGGCTTCCATCGATTGTTCAAGCTGGAGCGCTATCAGCTGCCGATTCCGTCAGCGATCGCATCTTCCATTAAGGATAACGCTGATTTGCTTTGGAGCTACTCGATCTATACGGGAATCGAGATCATAGGAGGCTGTCTCATTGGCTCATTGCTCGGTCTTGCCGCTGCTGTGGCGGCGTCATTGTTCCCGAATGCGGGCAAAGGCGCGATTACGCTGATCGCATCATTCAACGCCGTTCCTATCGTTGCGCTTGCGCCAGTCATGAACAATTGGTTCGGAGACGGCGTTTCCTCCAAAATAGCGATTGTCTCCGTCATGACGATGGCTACGATGGCGATTAGCGCATTCAAAGGGCTGCGATCCATACAGCCTGCTTACCTCGATCTCATGCATGCCTATGCAGCGCCGAGAACGACCGTGTTTCTGAAGCTGCGCTTTCGAGCCGCACAGCCGACAATCTTCACGGCGCTGAAGATCAATATGTCCACGAGCATCATTGGCGCAATCGTCGGGGAATTTTTCATATCTTCACGGGGACTCGGCTTTCTATTATCGGATCAAATCAAGCTTGGCAACATGCCGCTCGCCTGGTCCTGCATCGTAATCGCCGCAGCGCTAGGCATCTTTCTCTATTATATTGTTCAGCTTGTTGAGCGGCTTGTTATACCGTGGCATGTATCGCACCGTAGACATTCCTGACATTGTACATCCTGGAAGTACTCCGAAAGGAGTTTCTCTAATATATAAAACAATAGGGAGAGGAATGGTCTTCATGAAACAGAGAAACCATACGATGCAAGCCGTTTCAACCGCTTTACTCGCATTAATGCTGCTCTTCGTCGCCGCTTGCGGCAATTCGAACGAGGCGCCGCCTGCTGAAGACGATCCGAAGCTTACGGATGGCGCAACGAACGAGGCGACGGATAAGCCGTCGGACGCACCGCTTGCTAAAGTGAAGATTCAACTGAAATGGGTGCCGCAGGCACAGTTCGCGGGTATTTTCGTTGCCAAGGAGAAGGGGTTCTATGCAGAAGAGGGGCTGGACGTTGAAATCATCCCCGGAGGACCGGACGTTGTCATTGAACAGCAGGTCGTCAACGGCGCAGCCGATATTGGCGTAACTAGCTTTGACAGCCTCCTCGTCAACCGCGACAACGGTTTGCCTCTCGTATCAGTAGCGCAAATTCTGCAGCAAAGCTCCTACCGGTTCGTAGCCAGCAAGGAGTCGGGCATTGACGAGCCGGCTAAGATGAAGGGCAAGAAGGTTGGCATGTGGACGGGGAGCCAGCAATTCCAAGTGCTTGCCTTCATGGAGAAAAACGGACTCGATCCGAAGAAGGATGTTGAGCTCGTGAAGCAGGGTTTTACAATGGACCAGTTCTTTAACAAACAGCTTGATGTAGCAATCTCTACGATCTATAACGAATATCATGTCGTGCTCGAGAGCGGCGTGAAGGAAGAGGATTTGTACGTATATGACTTCGAGGATGCGGGCGTAGGTATGTTGGAGGATACGCTGGTCGTCAAGGAGGATTGGCTGAAGAGCAACCGAGAGCTTGCGGTCAAAGCGATTAAAGCGACGATGAAGGGCTGGAATTATGCCATCGCGAACCAGCCGGAGTCGGTTGATATCGTAATGAAGGTGGTAACCGAGGGCAGTACAACGAAGGAGCACCAAACAACGATGCTGATGGAGATGGCTAAGCTCGTGAAGCCGGAAGGGTTCACAGAGGCGCAGGTCGGCAGCTTCGTCGACGATGCGGTACAGAGAACGGTCGACATCTCGCTGAAGTACGAGTTGATTAAGAAAACGCCGGATTTGGCTGTGGCAATCGACAAGACGATTCTGGAAGACGCATTGAAATAAAGGAATGCTTGCTAAGGGCTGATGGCAAGGAAGAAGCGCCGATGAGCAGCTGGCTTCGGCGCTTCCCCACCGCTTTGCGGCGAGCTGGAGGAGGCGATAGAGTGTGAAAGAACCGGCTATGGACGGGATGAGCAAGGAGGAATGGCTGGACAAGGATCGCAGGTATGTATGGCATCATATTTCGCCCCATAACGATCATCCGATGATTGTCGTTTCTGGGGAGGGCAGCTGGATTACGGATAGCGACGGCAACCGGTATTTGGATGGGATGTCGGGCTTATGGTGCGTTAATGTCGGGCATGGGCGCGAGGAGATTGCGGAAGCGGCAGCTAAACAAATGAAGACGATTGCCTATTCCACGCTCATTCAGTCGCATGTTCCGGCGATTAAGCTTGCCGAGAAGCTTAACGAGTGGCTGGAGGGGGACTATCGCATCTTCTTCTCCAATTCGGGCTCGGACGCCAATGAGGTCGCCTTCAAAATCGCCCGTCAATACCATCACCAGAACGGCAAGCCGAGCAAGCATAAGTTCATTTCCAGGCATCGCGCCTACCATGGCAGCTCGCTCGGTTCGCTAGGAGCGACGGGACAGGCGCAGCGCAAGCTGAAGTATGAGCCGCTGGCGATGGGCTTCTCGCATGTGCCGCCGCCTTATTGCTACCGCTGTCCTTTCGGCCAACAGGAGGGTGCTTGCCGCATGCAATGCGCGGAGGCGTTCGACGACGCGATTACATGGGAAGGGGCGGATTCGGTTGCCGCCGTCATTATGGAACCGGTCATTACCGGCGGCGGCATGATCGTACCGCCGGGCGGTTACATGAAGCGAGTGCAGGAAATATGCAACAAACACGATGTGCTGCTTATCGTTGATGAAGTGATCTGCGGCTTCGGCCGATCGGGCATGAAGTTCGGCCATCATAATTACGGCGTGAAGCCCGATATCGTTACGATGGCGAAAGGAATGACGAGCGCTTATTCGCCTCTATCGGCAACGGCGGTGTCGGCAAAGCTGTATGACAGCTTCAAGGATACGAGCAAGGCGGACAATCATTTGCGGCATGTGAATACATTCGGCGGCAATCCGGTTTCCTGTGCGGTTGCATTGGCGAATCTAGTGATACTGGAGCGCGAAGAGCTGGTTAGCCGATCTGCTTGGATCGGCGAGCAGTTCCGCGAAGGCCTGCAGCCGCTGGCTGCTCATCCGCATGTCGGCGACATCCGGCATTTCGGCTCTGCGCTCGGGATTGAGCTCGTTGAGGATAAAGGTTCGAAGCGGCCAGCGGATGCACCTCTTGTCGCTTCATATATTGCGTCATGTAAGCGGTTAGGCTTGATCATTAGCAAAAACGGCGATACCGTGCCCGGTTTCGCCAATATATTGACCATTAGTCCGCCGCTTAGTTCGACCGATGAAGACGTTGCATTCATCGTGGATACGCTTCTGAAGGCATTCTCCATCTCGATGAAGGATGAGGGGAAGGTGATTGCATGACGCTCGGCCTATACACAGGAGCGATCAATAAGGAGAGGCTCCACAGAAGAATTGAGGAGCTGTCGCTCGTCGGGAAGATCGGAGATTCCGGCGTCTGCCGTCTTGCGCTCTCCCAGGAGGACCGTGAGGCGGTCATGCTCGTTATGAGCTGGATGGAGGAAGCGGGGCTCGAGGCGCATATCGATCCATTTGGCAATTTGATTGGCGTTATGGGAGGTGCGAACCCCGCGCTGCCAGTCTTAATGCTCGGCTCTCATATCGACTCGCAGCCTTACGGCGGCCGATTCGACGGCGTCATCGGAGTGCTCGGCGCGCTTGAAGCCGTTCAGACGATGGAGGAAAGCGGATTTGTACCGATGATGAACATCGAGGTCGTTGCTTTCTGTGACGAGGAAGGCTGCCGGTTCAATAAAGGACTGTTCGGCGTAAGAGGAATGACGGGCAAGCTGGAGGACGGCGAGCTTGCGCGAATCGATAAAAACGGGGTAACGCGTGAAGAAGCGTTAAGGCAATTCGGCTGCGATCCCGCTCTAATAGAAAGCTACGAGGTAACGGCCGATCGTATCGGCGCCTTCCTTGAGCTTCATATTGAGCAAGGTCCCGTACTTGAATTCTTGGAGCAGCCGATCGGCATCGTGAGCGGTATTTCCGGACCGGTATGGTGGACGGTCGAGATGAACGGCTTCGCCGGACATGCGGGCTCGGTGCCAATGCCGATGCGGCGCGACGCGCTGGTCGGAGCGGCCAAAGCCATTACGGCGCTGGATAGGCTCGCAAGGGAGACACCTGGCGCGCCGACGGTCGGGACGGTTGGATCGTTAACCGTCTTTCCCGACTCGCGCAACATTATTCCGGAGAAGGTGAGCTTCACAGTCGATTTTCGCGACATTGAGCTTAGCAGGAGGAACGGGCTGGAGACTCGGCTGCTTAAGGAAATAGAGGAGGCCGCCGACGAGCACGGTCTTACGTATACGATTCGCGAGGATACGAAGAGTGATCCGCGCTATTGCGCCGACTGGATCAAGAAGACGCTGCGGATCGAAGCGGACAACATGGGCATTGCGCCGCCGCCAGAGCTTATGAGCGGTCCGTTCCACGATTCGCTTACGATGTCTTACGTATGCGATTACGGGATGATTTTCGTCAGGTGCAAGGAGGGCATCAGCCACAATCCGAAGGAATATTCGTCGCCGGAGGATATAGCGCTTGGCGCAGAGCTTCTGTATCTCGCGGCAAGGCGAATCGCAAGCCATGAAGGGGGGATAGACGCATGTCGAAGGTGAAGATCGGTTTAATCCAAGCATCGAACGAGCTGCATGGGGATGAGCCGGTTGCCGCTCATAAGGAAGCGGCTATCCGCAAGCACTTAAAGCTAGTTAGAGAAGCTGCAGCTAGGGGCGCTCAGATTATATCGCTGCAAGAAATTTTTTATGGTCCGTACTTTTGCTCCGAGCAGCAGACGAAGTGGTATGAGGCAGCGGAAGAAATTCCGTCGGGGCCTACGACCATATTGTTTCAAGAGCTCGCGAAGGAGCTTGGCGTCGTTATCGTACTCCCGATCTATGAGCGCGAAGGGATAGCGACCTATTACAATACGGCAGCGGTAATCGATGCGGACGGCTCGTATCTCGGCAAATATCGGAAGCATCATATTCCGCATGTGGCCGCAGGAGGCGGTTCATGCGGCTTCTGGGAAAAATATTATTTTAAGCCGGGAAATCTCGGATATCCGGTGTTCGATACGGCTTATGCGAAGGTCGGGGTCTATATATGCTATGACCGCCACTTCCCGGAAGGAGCGCGGGCGCTAGGGCTTAACGGCGCGGAGATTGTATTCAATCCATCGGCGACGGTGGCTGGGACGAGCGAGTATTTGTGGAAGCTGGAGCAGCCGGCCCATGCGGTAGCCAACGGGTATTACGTAGCGGCCATCAATCGGGTTGGCGTCGAAGCGCCGTGGAATATGGGCGAGTTTTACGGCCAATCGTATTTGGTCGATCCGCGAGGCACGATTGTATCTATCGGCAGCCGTGACAAGGATGAGATCGTTATTGGCGAGATGGATAAGGAGCTTATTCGCGAGGTGCGCAATGTGTGGCAGTTTTATCGAGATCGCAGACCGGAGACATACGACAATATCGTTAGCCTGAAATAGGACGTGAGGAAAGGAGCGGATGGCATGAGCGGTAAAGTTCAATCGGCATTCATATCTCTTGAGCAATTGAAGCGCAACTTCGCCGAGGTTAAGGCGGGCATGAGGCCGAAGGAAGCGATGGAAGAATCGAATCGATGTTTGTACTGTTACGATGCGCCATGTATTAAGGCATGCCCGACCGGCATCAATATCCCCTCTTTTATCAAAAAAATCGCCTCAGGCAATATGCTCGGGTCCGCGCGGGCCATTATGGATGCCAATCCGGTAGGGGCTACCTGCTCGCGGGTATGTCCGACAGAGGAGCTCTGCGAAGGCGCATGTGTCCTTAATCATTCCTCGAAGCCTATTATGATCGGCGAGCTGCAGCGATATGCAACCGATTGGGCGATTCAGAGCGAACAGGTGCTGTTCTCGGCCGGGCGCAGCAACGGCTTGACGGCAGCCATTATCGGCGGCGGACCTGCAGGACTGTCGGCGGCGCGGGAGCTTGCGCGGTTTGGCTTCGCCGTTACGATCTTCGAAGCGAAGGAGCAGGCTGGAGGGCTCGATACTTACGGCATCGTATCATTCCGACTGCCGCAAAACATATCGCTTTGGGAAGTCGAGCAAGTGAAGCAGCTTGGCGTCGACATAAGGACGAATACGAAGGTTGGGGTCGATATTAGCGCCGAGAAGCTGCTCGAGCAATTCGATGCCGTTGTACTGGCGATCGGAATGTCTAAAGTGCCTATGCTAGGAATCGAGGGCGAAGGTTTGAACGGCGTATATGATGCTATCGATTTCGTAGAGGCAACTAAGACGGGACTGACGGCAGAGTTCGCAGGCAAGAAGGTAGCGGTTATCGGAGCGGGCAATACGGCTATTGATGCGGCGACTTGCTCTGTCCGGCTTGGCGCGGAAGATGTCAAGATCGTCTATCGGCGGACAAGTGCGGAGATGACCGCTTACGACTTCGAATTCGAGTTCGCTAAGCAGGACGGCGTATCGTTCAAATGGTTAACCGCGCCTACGCGCATCGCCGCTGGACAGAACGGCGAGGTCAAGGCGCTTGAATGCGTCGAAATGAGGCTTGAGGAGGATGCAAACGGCGGGCGTGCAAAGCCTGTGCCGATAGAAGCTTCGGCTTTCTCCATGGAAGTCGACGTCGTTATTAAGGCAATCGGACAGACTCGTCATTTGCCGCTCATTGAGCAGCTGGGACTCGCGCATAAACGAGGCGTCGTAACGGTTGATGCCGCAACGTATCAAACGTCCAATCCGCAAGTTTATGCGGCAGGAGATGTCGTGTTCGGCGAAGGGCAGCAGGGCGATGCAATGGTCGTATCCGCAGCGCAGCAAGGGAAGCTCGCCGCTTATTCGATATACAATTCGCTCTGTGCGAGGAGGGAACGCTATGGCTGATCTCAGCATTAATCTGGCAGGCATCAAGTCTCCGAATCCGTTCTGGCTGGCATCCGCGCCGCCGACGAATACCGGCTATCAGGTGCAGCGCGCGTTCGAAGCGGGCTGGGGAGGCGCGGTATGGAAGACGCTTGGCGATCCGATCATTAATACGTCGTCGCGGTTCGCTGCCGTTCACTTCAACGGCCAGCGTGTAGCGGGCTTCAACAATATCGAGCTTATTACCGATCGTCCGCTAGAGATTAATTTGAAGGAAATCTATGAGACGAAGAGACGGTTTCCGAATCATGCGCTTGTCGTATCGCTAATGGTTGAACCGAAACGCGAGAAATGGCATGAAATCGTGAAGAAGGTCGAAGCGATCGGCGTTGACGGGCTGGAGCTGAACTTCGGCTGTCCGCATGGGATGGCGGAGCGCGGCATGGGCTCTGCTTCCGGTCAACAGCCGGACCTAGTTGAAGCGCAGACGATGTGGGCCAAGGAAGCGGCACGGACGCCGGTTATTGTGAAGCTGACCCCGAACATTACCGATATTACGGCTACGGCGAAGGCGGCAGCAAGAGGCGGGGCGGATGCAATATCGCTTATTAATACGATCAATTCGCTTGCAGGCGTAGATATCGATACGTGGAATACGATCCCGCATGTCGCAGGCAAAGGAGCGCATGGCGGGTATTGCGGCCCGGCTGTGAAGCCGATCGCGCTCAACATGGTCGCGGAATGCGCCCGCAATCCGCAGGTTGGTATTCCGATATCAGGCATCGGCGGTGTATCCAACTGGCGCGACGCGGTTGAATTTTTACTGATGGGCGCAACGGGCGTGCAAATATGTACGGCAGCCATGCACCACGGCTTCAGCATCGTCGAGGATATGATTGACGGATTAAACAATTATTTGGATGGCAAAGGTCTTGCTTCCGTTACCGAGCTGATCGGCAAGTCGGTTCAGCGATTCTCGGACTGGGGCGACCTTGATCTGAATTATGCAGTCGTGGCGCGTATTGAGGAAGAGAATTGCATCGTATGCAACAAATGCCATATTGCTTGCGAGGATGCTTCGCATCAATGTATTGAACGTCATACCGATGAGAATGGTGTCGCGTATCTGAAAGTGCGAGAAGAGGATTGCGTCGGCTGCAATCTATGCTCGATCGTTTGTCCGGTCGAGGGTGCGATCACGATGGTCGAAGTGCCGTCAACGGAAATGCCGATGAGCTGGAATGAGCGGCAGAAGGCGATTAGCGCCCTTAGCGGCAGCAGCAAGGATGATGCGGACGGCTCGAGCGCAAAGGAGGCGGTATAGAAAATGACTTCCAAATGGATAAAAGGCGGAACGATCGTTACGGCGGCTGACACTTATTGCGCCGATCTGCTTATTAAGAACGGAATTGTCGCGAAGATTGGGCTTGATCTGTCTGCCGAGGCGGCGACGGAAGGCGCCGAAGCTGTCGATGCATCCGGTAAGCTCGTATTCCCGGGGGGAGTAGATCCGCATACGCATCTTGACATGCCGTTCGGCGGTACGGTGACGGCGGATGACTTCGCGACAGGGACGCGGGCGGCGGCATTCGGCGGAACGACGACGGTTATTGACTTCTGTCTCACGACCAAAGGCAAACCGCTTGCCGATTCGATCGCGGCATGGCATCGCAAAGCGGCCGGCAAGGCGGCTATCGATTACGGCTTCCATCTGATGATCGGCGAGATCAATGATGAGGTGCTGGCGGAGCTGCCGACTGTGGTGAAGGAAGAAGGCATTACGTCGCTTAAAGTATTTATGGCTTATAAGAACGTATTCCAGGCCGATGACGGGACGCTGTTCCGCACGATGCTGGCGGCCAAGGAACTTGGCGCCATGGTGATGGTGCATGCGGAGAACGGCGATGTCATCGATTTTCTTATTCGCCAAGCTTTGGAGGCCGGACAGACGGATCCGATCTATCATGCGCGTACGAGGCCGTCTGTTATTGAAGGCGAAGCAACGGGCCGAGCGGCGAATCTTGCAGCGCTTGCCGGAGCGAGATTGTATGTGGTGCATGTGACTTGCGAGGAAGCGGTGCGTCAGATTGCGGAAGCTAGAAGCCGCGGCGTCGACGTATGGGGGGAGACTTGCCCGCAATACTTGACGCTCGACGAATCATACCTGGCTCAGCCGGGCTTCGAAGGCGCGAAGTATGTATGGTCGCCGCCGCTGCGTGAATCGAGGCATCAAGAGGTGTTATGGAATGCATTGAAGAGCGGCCAGCTGCAGACCATCGGCTCAGATCATTGCTCGTTCAATTATGACGGACAGAAGGATCTTGGACTTGGCGACTTTAGCAAAATACCGAATGGCGGCCCGGTTATCGAGGATCGCTTCTCCATTTTGTACTCGGAGGGGGTAGCGAAAGGTCGCATTACACGGAATCAATTCGTGGAGATGGTATCGACGCGTAACGCCAAGCTGTTCGGACTGTTCCCGCAGAAGGGGACGATTGCCGTAGGCAGCGATGCGGACATCGTTATTTTTGACCCATTGGTGGAAAGGTCGCTGTCCGTACAGACGCATCATATGAATGTGGACTATAACCCGTTCGAAGGCATGCAGGTAACCGGGGTTCCAGTAAGCGTACTCTCCAAAGGCGAATACGTCATTCGCGATAGGCAATTCGTAGGCGAGCTTGGCAAGGGAAGATACTTGAAGCGTTCACCATATAGAAGCGCAGAAGCAACTAACCGTACCGCTGCTAGCGCTCAATCATAAGCATAGCTATAGGAGGTGACCTTACAATGAAGGCATATCAACAATTCAAAGAAGAAAAGCTGAAGATCGACGATTTCATCGAGCGGCGCTTCATAATCGCACATGTAAAGGAAGATCTTAGCGGAGCTTCGGTGGTCATGGAGCATCCCGGAGGCGAACAAGCCGTTATTCAAATTTTGACGGCGGATGCCAGAAAGTATCTGGTCAACGCTATTATTAAGCAAATTAACGCTTCCTATTGAATCCTTCCATGAATATATTCATAAGCGCGAAGCGCAAGCTCGATCGTCAGCCGTTTCTCTGGATTGTTGGTGAAGTTACTGCCAAGCAGCGCCTCGAGCTTCTCTAACCTATGATAAAGCGTTTGGCGGGCAATGAGCAGCGCTTTAGCTGTTTCTTGCTTGGAGCCTGACAGTGACAAGTAGACGGAAAGCGTCTGCAGCAGATGACCGTTGCGGTCTTTGTCACTAGCAGCGACAGGCGCGATATATTGCTCGGCAAGCGCGTGAAGCGTCCCGGCTTTCTTGAGCGCATACATCACTTTGTGCAAATGCAGGTCTTGATAGAAAGGAGAGGCAAGCGGGCCTACATCTCTCTGAATGGCGAGCATTTCTTTGGCGGTATCGTAGCTCTCATGGAGCCGGCTCAGCTTGGTCATATAACAGCCGATGGATATACGTAGTGCGAAGAGCGCTTGCTCTTGAAGCTGCTCCGTTCGACTTACCCGATCAATGGCGCGCAGAAGCCGCTCCCTATGCTTAATTTCGCCAAGCTGGTCAATGACAATGAAGACGATCTGATCGTGATGAAGGAGCGGCAGAAGCACATAACCCTCTCCTTCGAAAATCGCTCGCGCGACCATATGCTTCTGAATAAGCAGAGCCCCTTCGTCCCTCTCGGCTTCGCGCTTCGTCTCGGCATCGAGATCGAATAGGCAGACGGTTGCTCCGCCTAGCTTGGCAGTCGGCTTCAAGGTCTTAATATAATCAAGAACTTCTTGCTCGGCGTGTTTTCCGCTTAGCCAGTCAACAGCCCATAAATCCTCCTTAAGTCTGCGGCGCTCCTCCATATATTTGGTACGCATCATTTCCTGGGCAATGGCAGTGGCGCAGCGGTCGAGCACTAAGATTTGAAACTCGCTCAGCTCGGTTCTGCCTTGGAGCAGCAAGTCCGCGAACAAATGGTCGAGCGCTAGAATCGGCCGATGTGCGATGGTTTGCTTCTGCTCCGCACCTGCAAACATTTTGCCGTAGATCCATTGCTCATAGAAGATTCCTGCTTTGGTACGAGGCATATGCGGGACGAACTGCGCTTCCGCTCCGAGCGGGAAGAAGGCAACTTGGGCGCCGGTCGTCTGATGAAGGAGGCGAAGCAGCGACATCATCCCCTTGCCGGATAACAGCAGTTGGTTAAGCTCGGTGGACAGCTGTTCGAGCCGAGACACCATCTGATGATGCTGGTTAATGAAGTAGGCGTGCAAATCTTGTGTAATATCGATATAACGGACTTCCTCATGAAAAAAAATAAGCGGAAAATGTTCGCTCTCCGCGAGCTGCTTCATCCTCTCGATGGGCTGCTTCGCATAAGTGCCAAGCTCGATGCATAAACCGGAAGCGCCGCTGTCGATTAGCTGACGGAGGAAGGAGACACTTAGCTCCTCGTCGTCACGCCAACCGATGCCTGTACTCAGAATGAGTTCATGCCCGTTCAGCAAATGGCCAACCTGCGTAACTTCCATAATATGCACCCAACGGACGGAGCGCTGCAGGGCTTCGGGGCTGGCGATGGCCTCCGCTCTAGCGAATAAAGGCCGTTTCAAAATGTCCCCTACGGTCATTTGCAGCAACGTGTTGACCATCGTCCATCACCGCCATTCTATTATTTTCGGAAAAATCTGAAATCTTAACTGTGTTTTCAATAGTATACTAAATGTCTTTTTCGAATGGGAAACTTTTTATTACTCAACTGCTAGGGCAGTTTCTTGTGCGGGAATAGTTTAGGGCAGGGCAGGTGAGAGCAGACAAGACGATACTTGCAGCTCAGGAGATGAGAGAGATGGCCATAGAGTCTACATCCGATCCCCTTAGGGAACAGAACCGGTTGCGTAACTTCGTTAACGGCGCTTGGATCGAATCGGAAAGCAGGCAGGCAGAGCCGGTGTTCAATCCTGCGACCGGAGAAACGATCGCTTATGTGCCGATATCCGTTCAATCCGACGTGGGGGAAGCTGTGCGGGCGGCGGAGCAAGCGTTTCCTGGATGGAGCAAGACGCCGGTGCCGCGCCGAGCACGCATTCTGTTCCGTTATTGGCAGCTGCTGCAGCAGCACTCCGAGGAGTTAGCCAAAATTATAACGACGGAGAATGGCAAAAGCTACAAGGAAGCGCTTGGCGAGGTGCAGCGCGGCATTGAAAATGTTGAATTCGCAGCAGGAGCTCCAACGCACATGATGGGGCGGACACTCGCTAATATCGCCACAGATCTGGATTCGGAGATGTTCCGCGTGCCGGTCGGCGTTGTAAGCGGCATTACGCCGTTCAACTTCCCGATGATGGTACCATGCTGGATGTTCCCGCTTGCGATAGCGCTTGGCAATACATTCGTGCTGAAGCCTTCGGAGCGAACGCCGCTGACGGCGAACCGGCTTGTGGAGCTATTCCACGAAGCGGGACTGCCGGAGGGCGTCCTTAATATTGTGCACGGCGGTCAGGAGGTCGTTAATGGTCTGACGAGCGCACCGGCAGTTAAGGCGGTATCCTTCGTGGGCTCGCAGCCGGTCGCCAAGTACGTTTATGAGCGTTCGTCTTCCTTCGGCAAGAGGGTGCAGGCGCTGGCTGGCGCCAAAAACATGCATATCGTCATGCCGGATGCCCATATTCCGAAGACGGTCGAGAACATAATCGCTTCTTCTTACGGCAGCGCGGGCGAGCGGTGTATGGCCTGTTCGGCTGTTGTCGTCGTTGGAGACGGAGAAGCGTTCATGGGCGCGCTCCGCGCAGCGGCTTCCGAAATGGTGATCGGCAGCGGTCTAAGGGAGGACGCCACGTTAACGCCCGTCATCCGCAAGGAGCATCGATTGCGAATTGAAGCCTATATTGCCCAAGGCGAATCGGAGGGAGCGAAGCTGCTGCTCGACGGCCGCACAGCGGAGGCGCGCGGATTGGAAGGCTTCTTTCTTGGTCCTACGTTGTTCGATGGGGTTAAGCCGAATATGACGATCGCGAAGGAGGAAATATTCGGCCCGGTGCTGTCCGTTCTGCGGGCATCGAGCCTCGATGATGCCATCGGAATTGTGAACAGCTCGCGGTTCGGCAACTCGGCGGTCATTTATACCGAGAATGCGAAGGCGATCAGACAATTTCGGGAGGAGGCCGAAGCGGGGATGCTAGGAGTTAACGTTGGCGTGCCTGCCCCGATGGCTTTTTTCCCATTCTCGGGCTGGAAGGATTCCTTCTACGGCGATTTGCATGCGAACGGCGGAGATGGTATCGAATTTTATACGAAGAAAAAAATGATTACATCGCGGTATTTCTAGGCAGACGTTCGCTTTATAACACTTCGTTACGCGCGCGCAGCATGCGATAAAGAATGATCGACGCGATCGAGCATAATAACGCGCAAGCGCCGATAAACAAATAACCCGCTTGGAGGCCGGCGATGAGACTGGCCTCTTCGTCGTGTCCGGAAGCGAACAGCCGCTTGATCCAGTTAATGATCGCACCGATCGCGAAGTTTCCGATGACGCTGGCAATGCCCATTAGCGTGACCGTGAATGTAATGGCCGTATCCGCGTTGTTCTTGTACCTGCGAGCGAGCAGCGCCATAACGGTCGGATAGATCGGCGCAATGCCTACGCCAGCGAGCGCGAACAGAACGGCGCCCTGCTCACCTACGATAATAGCGGCGACTGAGCAAAGGCCGGAGATGGCAGATAAATAAATAAGCGCCTTCGTGTAACCGATCTTGTCCGTAACAGGTCCGAGAAAGAGACGGGCCAGCATGAAGCATAGGAAGAAGGCTGACAGCATGCGGGCAGCCGCGTCGTTGCTCCATCCGTATGCCTTCTCTAGAAAGTTAACGAGCCAGCCGCCGACGGCAAGCTCCGATACAACGCCAAGCGAGAGAACGATAACAATCAACCAAGCAATGGGATCTTTCATATATTGCCTAAGCGATATTCGTTCCTCCTGCTTGCTCTCTTCAGCAGGGAACTTGGCGATTAATGCAGGCAGCATCGGAAGAACGGACAACGCAAGCATAAGCGCGTACATCCCGCGCCATCCAAGCTCCGATCCGAACAACGAAACGCCCATAAGAGAGGCTGCGAGCATCGGTGCGATCATTGAGCTGAGCCCATAGAAGAAGTGGGAGAGATTCATCATCGTTCCGGTGTTTTTGACAAAAATGCGCGCGGCTAGCAAGGCGAGACCAATTTCCAGTATCCCGTTGCCGATATACATGAGAAAATAAGACACGGATAATGCAGTGTAATTGGATGCGATATAAATGAAGATGCCGGATACTGCCATCGAGCCGAGCGCAAGCATCGTCGTCAGCTTCATGCCCGCCTTGCGGGACAGCCAGCCGGTGAAGCTGCAGGCGAGCAAGTAGCCTAGTGAGTTGAAGGCAAGCAGCATGCCGATCTGAAACTCGTCTAATGCGAGGTCGCTTTGCATTTTGGGGAGTGCGGGACCCTTAATATTTTCAGAGAAACCAAACACAAGGAAACCGCCGAATACGACGATTAATAATAGAATGTAGTTTTTTCGCAAGGATGATGCTTTTTCTCGTTCTAGTTGCAAGCGGAAAACCTCCAAAAAAGTTGCTATAATGAGACGATTATTGTCTTCGGCGCAGCTATGCTGCACGCAAAATATCGCCTTGTCCACTCTATCGCGAATCGATCGGAATGACAAGCGGCAGACTATGCGTTTCATAGATTAGAATGGTAAAATAACGGATAGAAATAGGCGGAAGCATGTCGAACCGCGGGAAAGGTAGGTTGCTAGACATGAAATTTTTTCACACGGCGGATTGGCATTTGGGCAAGCTTGTCCAAGGCGTATATATGACGGAGGATCAGCGGCATGTGCTCGAGCAACTGCTGCAAGCGATTGAGAATGAAAGGCCCGATGCGGTAGTTATAGCAGGCGATCTGTATGACCGGGCTGTCCCCCCGACAGAAGCGGTTGAGCTGCTGGACGAGCTGCTGGAGCGTATTGTTATCGATCTGGATACGCCGGTTATCGCCATCTCAGGCAATCATGACAGCCCAGACAGGATCGACTTTGGGACGAAGTTAATGGCAGGCCGCGGCCTGTATTTGGTTGGGCAGATGAAGCGGGAGCTTGAGCCGATCGTTTTAAGCGATGAGTTCGGCGAGGTTCATTTCCACCTCATCCCTTATGCGGATCCCGCACAGGTTCGCCATTTGCTCGGAGATGATACGATTCGCTCGCATGATGATGCGATGAAGGCGATAACGGACCGGCTTGCCGAAACGATGAATGCATCGGCTCGTCATGTGCTCGTTGGGCATGCCTTTATTACGCCGACTGGGGCGCATGAGAACAATACAAGCGATTCGGAGCGTCCGCTTGCCATCGGCGGAGCGGAGCATGTGAGCGCCGGTCACTTTGCGAAGTTTCAATATACGGCGCTCGGCCATTTGCACCAAGCCCATTATGTGCTGAACGATACGATTCGATACGCGGGTTCTCCGCTCAAATATTCGATTTCCGAAGAAAGCCATGCCAAAGGGTATTTGGTCGTTGAGATGGATGGCAGCGGCAAAGTATCGGTAGAGAAGCGCGAGCTCGCGCCTCTGCGGGACATGCGCAGAGTTACCGCTTCAATAGAAGAAATAGAAACACATAGCGTCAACGAGGATTATGTCTTCGTAACGTTGCTTAACGATAATCCAGTGCTCTTCCCGATGGAAAAAGTAAGGGCGGTATACCCGAATGCGCTTCATGTTGAGCGCCGTATGGCTAGTTTGTCCACTCTTCGTAATGGGCAGGAAGAGGGAGAACAACGAGGCAGGCGCGAGGCTGATCCGATCGAGCTGTTCAGCGCTTTCTACCAGGAGGTTAAGGGCGAGCCGCTTTCGGATAAAAAGCAGCAGCTGTTCGCTGACACGTTCGCAGCGCTGCTGCGTGAGGAAGGGGGAGCGGTATGAGACCGCTGAAGCTAACGATGACGGCCTTCGGGCCATACCGCGACGTGGAGACGATCGATTTCAGCCTGCTGCAGGACCAGCGGCTGTTCGTTATCTCGGGCAACACAGGCGCGGGCAAAACAACGATATTTGACGCGATCTGCTTCGCCGTCTACGGTTCGGCAAGCGGCGAGGATCGTTCCGATATGCGCATGCTTCGCAGTCAATTCGCCGATGAGGACACGCATACGGCTGTGGAGTTTGATTTTGCCATTGGCCGCAAAGCTTACCGTGTATTCAGGCAGATGAAGCATCGCAAGGGCGCGAACAAAAGTGAAACCGGCGAGAAAACCGAGCTGTATGAGCTTACGGAGGACGGCATTGCAACGCCAATTGTTGACCGCTTTATCTCTACAGAAGTGAATACAAAGCTGTTGTCGATTGTAGGGCTGACGAAAGAGCAGTTCAGTCAGATCGTGATGCTGCCGCAGGGGGAATTCCGCAAGCTGTTAACGTCGGATACGGACAACAAAGAGGATATTTTGCGTCGAATATTCCAGACGGAGCTGTATGAGAAGCTCGAAGCGAAGTTCTATGCGATGAACAGGGAGCTCCAAGAGCAGCTCAAGGAAACGCGAGCGGGAGCGGCCGCATACATGAAGCAAGCGGAGGAGGCATTGCCGCAGCGCGAGGGAAGTCAGCTTGCGCTGACGCTGGCGCAGGAATCGTACAATGCTCTGCAGATAACTGATGCGCTGGAGAATGAGGCTGCATACTACGAGCATCTGTCGGCGGACGCGCAGCAGCGTAAAACGGAGCTGTCGGGGCGCATCGAGACTCGCCAAAGCGCGTTGAACGATGCGCTGGCGCTCAATCAGCGGCATGATGCGCTAGCCAAGCTTAAGGAGCAAGAGCGGCAATCCGAAGCGGAGCGGCCGGCATTCGAGGCGCGGGAGAAGCGCCTCGTTCTTGCCGAGAAGGCGGCGAAGCTGACGCCGTACGAGGAGCAGGCAACACGCGCGAAGTCGGATAGCGAAGCGAAGCGCGGTCAGTTGGACAGCCGTCGCGAGAGGCTTGCGGCGGTGGAACGCTCAGCTTCGGCTGCGGAGGAGCGGTATGCGGCGGAAGCAGCGAAGGAAGAGCAGCGTCGCGAGGCGGAGCGCGAGCTTCATAAGCTGACCGAGCTTGCGCCGCTTGTTCGCTCGCTTGCGAGCCAGCGGCAGACGCTTGCTCGGCTGCAGCAGGAGGAGCAGGGCGCTGCTGCCAAGCATGAGGCGGCCGAAGCTGCGCTTGCCGAGCAGCGCGAGCGCAAACAAGGGATGCAGCAGGCGTTGCAGAAGCTAAGCGCGAATGCGGGAATGCTCGCAAGCAAGTTGACCGAGCTGTCGCAAGTTCAACAGCAGGGCAAGCAATTGACGCAGATGATCGAGTTGGATAAGGAGATGCTGCGTATCTCGCAGCTAGAGAGCGAAAATAGGAATACGATGCTTCAAGCGAAGTCGGAATATGATCGGCTGGAGCAGTTATGGATTGAAGGTCAGGCCGGTATGCTTGCGGTTCATCTGCATGACGGCAAGCCTTGTCCGGTATGCGGCAGCGAGTCGCATCCGGCCAAGCAGGCCGTCGCTGAGGATGTGCCTTCACGCGAGCAATTGCAGCAGGCGAAGGCGCAGCTCTCGGTTATCGAAGGCGAGCTTCACTCGTCAAGAGCGCAAGCGGCGGCAGCCAAATCCACTCGTGACAGCAACGCTGAGGATCTTGCGGCTTCAGGCATTGAGATCGTAAAGCTGGAGGAGCAGCAAGCACAGCTTCGCAAGCTGTGGCGCGAGCTTAAGGATGAGACGGATGAGCTGCAGAAGCAGGCTCAGGAAGGGCAGAAGCTGGGCGAGCAGTTGCATCATCTTGAGCAGGAGCTGGACAAGCGTCAAGCGGACAAGGAACGTCTGCAGCAACATTGGCAGCAGCTTATAATTGAGCGGACGAAGCAGCAATCGCTGCTCGAGCAGGAGCTTGAAAGAATCCCGGCTGCACTTCGCTCGGAGGAGACGATGACGGCTAAGCTTTCTGAGCAACAGAAGCTGACCGCTTCTTTTGAGCTGGCTTGGAAGACCGCACAGGAGCAGCGACAGCAGCAATCTTCATTGTTGGCGGAAGCGAAGGCGCATGCGGAGCAGGCTGCTGTGCAGTATGAAGAATCGAAGCTTCGCCTGCAAGAATTCGAGGCACGGTTAACGGAAGAGCTTGCGAATGCGGGTTTCGCAGATGCAGCTGAATACCGAACTGCGGCGATGAGCGCGGTCGATCGCGATGCGCTGAGATTGCAGCTGGAGTCGTATCGATCGGCCATTCAACTGCTTGCGCAGCAGATTATGCAGCTTGAACAAGAGCTGCGGGACAAGCCGCGTCTCGATGCAGAAGGTTTGCAAGCCGAGCTGGCCGGCATGAGGGATGAGCTGGAGCGCTTAATTGCAGCCTCGCAGACGCTGCTGCATAATGAACAAGAGGCGCGACGGCTGGCAGCATCGATTAAGCGGGCCGCCGAGCGGGTTAAGACACAAGAAGCGAAGCTGGCTGAAGTATTCGATCTTTATCAGATGCTGAAGGGCGACAATGCGATGAAAATATCGTTCGAACGTTATATTCTGATCGAATATTTAGAGCAAATACTGCTTGCGGCTAACGCGCGGCTCGCGGAGCTGTCGAACGGGCAGTTCCTGCTGGAGCGCAGCGACCGGCTTGAGAAGAGCGGCAAGCAGAGCGGTCTCGGACTTGATGTGTATGATGCGTATACGGGGCAAAATCGCGATGTAAAAACGTTGTCCGGCGGTGAAAAGTTTAATGCTTCCTTATGTCTCGCGCTCGGTATGACGGACGTCATCCAGTCGCATCAAGGCGGCGTAACGATCGAGATGATGTTCATCGACGAGGGCTTTGGCTCCTTAGACGAGGAGTCGCTGGGCAAGGCGATCCATGCATTAATAGATCTGCAGAAGGCGGGGCGGATGATTGGCGTTATCTCCCATGTTCAGGAGCTCAAGGATGCGTTCCCAGCCCGTCTTGAGGTACAGAAGACGAAGGAAGGTTATAGCAGAACAAAGATTGTTGTGAAGTGACAATAAGAAAAAGTCTGTCGCGTGAAGAACCCGATTGGGTTCTTATGCGACAGACTCTTTAGGGCTAATAACGATTAACCGACTCCGCTGGAAGTGGCTCCAATAGCGAAGCCTACGATGACGAGTCCGATCGCGCCAACAATGAGCAGGCCGTTAAGCACGAGACCGATGATCGCGAACGCTTTGCGACGGTTTTTGGCGAAGATTCCGATGAATGCAAGAATGACGCCTACCAGAGCAACGCCCATTGAGCCGAACATGCAAATCATGATCATCACGATCACGCCAAGAATGTCTCCGCCGAGCGCTTCAACGTCTTCCGGTGTAACAACGCCGTTACTCGAATTCACTTCTTCGGCAAATTCCATGAATTCGGCTGAGTTTGTCGTTGCAAGAACGAAGGTGAGAATGATAAGCAAGACGGCAACGAGAGCGATGATGAAGGAGGCAATGCCAAGCTTTGATTGCTTCAATGGCCCGGTTTCATTCGAATTGTCGTCCGAAAATCGCGGGGGTGTCGAGTAAGGAGAATATCCATTATCTCTCGGTTGATCCGAGGTTGGTTGTTCCTCCGTATTCTTGGATAAGTCGGGCGGTTGGTTGTTTTCGTTATTCAATACGGCTCAGCTCCTTCTAATAGGGATAATGTCATGAGACAAGCGTAAACGGCTAACTCCGTCCTTTGGCAGCGTAAGCTAACGTTTCGCGGATGAAATATAGGCCCAGTATAAGAGTGTGAATGTTATACTTACCTATATTTTTAATAATCACAATTACGGTAAAATTATACACAACATCGAAAGGGATGAAAACATAATGTTTCCAAAATATTTTGTAATAGGTGCAATTAACGCAGCGCTGTCCATCGCATTAGGAGCGTTCGGCGCACATGGTCTTGAAGATAAAGTGAGCGACCATCTCATTGAAGTATTCGAAACAGGAGCGCGATATCATATGTATGGCGCGCTGGGATTAATGCTGATTTCATTGCTGGCCAAATTTATTGACGGCGGCAATTTGCTGTTGAACGGCGCCAGATTTATCTTTGCCGGCATTATTTTGTTCAGCGGAAGCCTTTATGTCATGACCCTTTCGGATATTAGCAAGCTCGGTATGATCACCCCGCTCGGTGGAGCAGCGATGCTTATAGGGTGGGTATGCGTAATCATTTCCGCAATTAAATTTGGTCGAAAATAAGGAAAAAAATGTAGCGATTCGACAAGAATCGCCGTTATCCAACATTAATCCGCTTGTCATTAGTAAATATTTCTATACCGCAGCGACTTCATCGTTTATAATAAAGCTAACACTCACTTGACTCGAACAAGAGGAAGGAAGTTGGTGCGTGACGAGACGGATGGATAATAGAACTAATAGACGAACCCGCCGATCGTTCGGTGAGCCGCTTAGCGGCCCATGGACGATAAGTATCGTGTTAACTTTACTCGCTGCGGTCTGGATCGTCGTTTCCCTTATATTAATTAATCCGATGTATCGATGGTCTGCTTCAGCTATCGCTGCGTCATTATTAGTTACCGCAATTATTATCTATATACGTCGAAGACAATCATTCAGCTTCAATAATTATCATACGGCAATCGTGGAGACGCTGCTTCGTTCTGAGGCAATCCCGCTTGCCGTGCTGGATCGAAGCGGAACGGTTATAGAGATGAACGAAGCGTCGAGCAGTACGCTTGGCTATTCTCGCAACGAATTGCTTGGCGAGCCGCTTGAGCGTCTTGTAGAGCCAGCCAGCCGGCAGGTGCTTCAGGAAACGTTCCAGCAGGCGCTGCTTGGCGAGGCGAAGCAGACGAACATTAATATTACGCATCGTTCGGGATTCCCGCTTGAGCTGCAGATCGTGTGCACGCCTATGATAAGGGATGAAGAAGTGATCGGTACGGTTATGATCATTCATGATCTAAGCGATCGGAAGCGGAATGTCGAGCGAATCCGATATATGGCCTATTATGATGATATGACGGGCTTGCCGAATCGGACGCTGTTCCAGATGAAGCTGACGGAGAGCATAAGCCGTGCAGTCGAGGAAGAACGAATCGTTGGTATCTGTTATTTGGACTTGGATCGTTTCAAGCTTGTGAATGCTTCATTCGGCCGAGAGTTTGGCGATATACTGCTCATGCAGGTTGCCGAGAGACTTAACCGCGGCATGTCTGAATCCGATTTCGCCGGCCGGATGGAAGGCGATGAGTTCGCGCTTCTATTCCATAATGTTAACTCCGAGCAGCATCTTCTAGAGCTGTCGCGCAATGTGCTAAAATCGATTGAGGAGCCGTACGAACTTAGAGGATTCCCGTTACATATTACGGCAAGCATCGGTTCCGTAACGAACCGAAATGTAGAAGATGATGCTTATACGTTAATTAAGAAAGCGGATATGGCCCTTGTAAGAGTGAAGGAAAGCGGTAAGAATGATTGCCTGCTTTACTCTGAGACTTGGAGCAATTCTTCATTCGAGCGGTTGACGCTGCAGCATGAGATGTACCGTGCGATTCAGCGCAGTGAATTTATTCTTCATTATCAGCCGCAGTATGATCTCGTATCCGGAACCATGGTCGGCGTTGAGGCGCTCGTCCGTTGGAAGCACCCCGTCAAAGGAATGATTCCGCCAGGCAGCTTCATTCCTCTAGCAGAGGAAAGCGGCATGATCGTCCAGATCGGAGATTGGGTACTTGAGGAAGCATGTCGACAAAACAAAGCCTGGCAAGACGCAGGGTTACCGCCAATACCGGTATCCGTCAATCTATCCATAAGACAATTCGTTCAGAACGATCTGGCAAGCAAGGTAGCCGCTGTGCTTAAGAAGACAGGACTGGATTCTAAGTATTTGGATCTCGAAATTACAGAATCGATGACGATGGATGTCAGCCATGTATCGCGTTGCCTGCTTGATCTGACCGAGATGGGCGTTGGCATTAGCGTAGATGACTTTGGTACAGGGTATAGCTCCTTCCATTATTTGAAGAATTTCCCGATCGATCGGCTTAAGATCGACCGCTCTTTTGTAAGAGACATTCAGCAGGATCCAAGCGACGCCGAGATTGTAGCAGCCATCATTGCGATGGCGCATAACTTGAACATCCAAGTAATCGCTGAAGGCGTTGAGACAGAGGCGCAGATGGAATTCCTTCGCAAGCATAATTGCGATGAGATGCAAGGCTACTTCTGGAGCCCGCCGGTGTCCAGTGACAATATTGAGCAGATGTTGGCTGCGAGCTAGCGCGCTCTTATGACAAATCCCCGTACAAGGGCTGCAGATGCAGTGCGATGTACGGGGATTTGTTTTGTTTTGTCTTATCTTTACGAAAATTAAGTTTAAGTTTGTTCCTTATAATCCTCAATCTCATTTAATCTGAATGTGTAAACTTGTTTCTCATCGACATGATAGACGGTAATTAAGTTCTCGTTTTCGTTCATGTTAAGTATCCGGCAAGGAATGTTAAGCGTGATGCCAAGTCCTTTGTTGACGACGAGTCGGATGAGTGAGTTGTTCTTAATAATTTGTTTAATACGCTCAAGTCCGTTATTAATAACGCTTTCAGAACTGGCTATCGGAGGTGCGGGAACGCTGATGGGCTTCTCTTGTGGCGGAAGCTGAGTCGGTATCGGCTGCTGCGTCGCTGAAGCTGTTCTGCGTTCTTCGAGCAGTTGCCCGAGCTGAATGCCGGATTTAACCTGATAGTCGAGGAATCCCCCGTTATTGAGTTGATGCAACAGCTGTTCAAGCGCTTCGCCGTTAGTCGTTCCCTCTACAAGCACTTCAATTTGGAAAATGAAGGATGATTTATTAGTGGATGTAAGTGGTTTTATCATAAACCCTCCGTACGAAAATGATATCTCTAATATACCACCAAATCGATCGTTCATGTAGTCATAAAATGAGCATTTATCGGGTGGCTCTCGCCCGCAACATGCATATAATGTGGATGCAGACTTATGCCTCTAATGACGTGGATGAAGGGGGTGGATCCAGTATGATGCGAATGATTCCATTTACGCTCGAAAATGGCGAAACCGTGCTTGGCGTTGAAGTTAACTTGCCTAAAACAAACCTGCTCGCAATAACGACGGATAAAGGATATATCATGTGCGGCGCGCTTGATGTCGCGCTGCTGAACGAACGATTGAAAACCCGAGAAATCATTGCAGGCCGCGCTGTCGGCGTTCGAACATTAGAAGAGCTGATGGAAGCGCCGCTCGAATCTGTAACGTTCACGGCCGAGAAGCTCGGGATCGTTGCCGGTATGAAAGGATCGGATGCACTCCGTCTTATGCTGTAATTAATCTTATTTGGCTTTTTTGATGAAGAAAGCCCCGGCACGCTCGTACCCATCGAAGGGAGGGAAAGCGTACCGGGGTTGTCTGTTCTCACGCTTGTTCGAACAGTTTGCGCAGATTGTCACCGTATGGAGCTTGAATGATACCCTTCTCGGTAATAATCGCGGTTACATATTCATTCGGCGTAACGTCGAAGGCTGGATTGTAGACTTTGACCCCTTTCGGAGCCGTACGTTTACCGAAGCCTTCCGTAATTTCCTCAGCGCTGCGTTCTTCAATTGGAATCTCAGCGCCCGTCGGCGTGTTCAGATCAATTGTCGACAAAGGGCAAGCGACATAGAACGGAATGCCATGCGCCTTGGCCAGTACAGCTACGCTGTATGTGCCGATTTTGTTGGCTACGTCGCCGTTGGCAGCTACGCGGTCTGTACCGACGATGACGGCGTCGACCCAGCCCTTGGCCATGATCATGCCGGCCATATTGTCGCAGATAAGCGTTACATCAACACCTGCTTGCTGAAGCTCGAACGCGGTAAGGCGGGCGCCCTGCAGAACGGGGCGAGTCTCGTCGGCGAACACGCGAAGCGTAATGCCTTTCTCAAGAGCTAAATAGAATGGAGCAAGCGCCGTGCCGTATTTGGCAGTTGCAAGTCCGCCTGCGTTGCAGTGCGTCAGTACGCCCATGTCGTCCTTGAACAAGGAGAGAGCATGCTCGCCGATCAGTCGGTTCGTCTCCTCGTCTTCACTCTGAATCGCGATGGCTTCTGTCAACAGCGCTTCCTTGCATGCAGCAAGCGAAAGCTCTTGACCAGCGAATGCTGCCGCAGCAGCTTTCATACGATCAAGCGCCCAGAATAGATTGACTGCTGTCGGACGGGAAGTTGCAAGGTATTCAGCTTCCTTATTAACGGCAGCGAGCCAAATCTGAACGGAGTCCGCTTCACGGCTGCCGAGCACTACGCCGTAAGCAGCGCTTATGCCGATAGCTGGCGCACCGCGAACTTTGAGGTGACGGATCGCTTCCCATACGTCCTCTGATGTTGTAAGCGGCAGATACACGATTTCTTCAGGCAACAGACGTTGATCGAGCAAATCAAGCCGATCCTCTGTCCATATAACGGATTGTAAAGCTGTATTTGTAGTCATGCTGTTAATTCCTCTCTGCTTCTCTCATTTGCTTGCGGCGGTCAGCGCGGTATCGATCGCTTGTTCGATCGATTGTGTCTGACGGTTGCCGCGAATTAGCGTTGTGCCGATTGCCAGCGCAAGGCGCTGCGCTTTCTCGCGTGTTGCATCATTCGGAATGCGATCAATATCGGCTACATGAGCAAGACCTACGATGCGGCGCACCATCTTGCAGCCAGCGAAGCCGACGGCGTCCTGAAGGAGCCGGTTCATATAATAATCTTGATAGCCTGCTGCGGAATTAGCAAGTCTGTCGACGCCATTCTCATTCCACAAAGCACGGAACTTCGCCTCGAACTGATTCCAAATATCGATGATCGAGGTAATTAAATATTGGCGGTAGTCTGCACGTTCAGCTTCATCGGACAACCAATGCTCTTGTCCGGCATAGTTGAGCAGCAGATTCGCGATAACTGCGCCGACATCGAAGCCGACTGGACCATAATAAGCGAATTCCGGATCGATTACCTTCGTTGATTCAGGAGTTACGAAAATACTGCCTGTATGGAGATCGCCATGCAGCAGTGCTTGAGCGTTCGTTAGGAACTTATCGCGCAGGATCGCGACTTCCAAATGAAGCTCGCTATCCTTCGTCAGCGCTTCTGCGGCATCGGCAATTGCAGGATCGAAGCTGTTGTTGGACGATACGGTATAAGGATCGTCGAATATGAGGTCTTCCGTTATTTTGCACAAATCCGGATTAATGAACGATTTCACCTGATTTTTCTTATCTTGTTGATTCATGCCGAGATCCGATGTGAAAAATAAGGTGCGAGCCATGAACGTCGAAATATCGTCAGCGAACTTCGGATAACGCGTACCGTTGATCAGGCCTTGACGCATTATAACATGATCGCTTAGATCTTCCATTATCGTGAGAGCGAGCTCGGAATCGTATTTATAAACGGTCGGCACGAGTCCTGGAGCAAGCTTCGCCTCAAGGATGAGCTTCTCGCTCTCGATGCGCGCTCTGTCAAGCGTAAGCGGCCACGATTCGCCTACGACCTTGGCATACGGCAGTGCTTGCTTCATAATGAAGCTTTTGCCGCTGACGCTATCGGTAATGTGAAAGACAAGATTCAAGTTGCCGTCGCCAATCTCGCGGCAGCTAAGTTCTGCTTCCTGTGGAAAAAAGCCTTCAATCGAACGGGATATTCGTATCGCTTCTTGATCATTTAAAGGGTGATATGCAGACATGGCTGTCCACCTCCGAATATAGGTTTATAAGGTCAATCATAAATGCCAAGTAATCATCTCCACATAGTATATAGGATATTATTTCGCCATGGAATACCTACCTTTGATATAATAGTGTCAAATCTAGAGCAGACAGGTGGATGATGGATAATGACAGAGAGCAACGAGCTCCAGCCGGTCGCCCTCAAGGAATGGGCCGTATCGGTGAAGGCATTGGCCGAGGGAGAGCAAATCATCGTGATGCGCAAAGGCGGAATCGTGGAAGAAACGCGCGATTTTCAATTGATCAGCCCAAGCTTCTATTTAATGCCCGCATACGAGCATCAGAAGAAGCATTTGCTGAAGCCAGGTTACGATGAGCAATTGGACGAGACCTTGAAGGGCTGGACTCCTGAGATGGAGACGATTACCCTTGAAGCTTACGCGGAAGTTGCCGAGGATATTGAGATAACGGATCAAGAAACGTTGAATAAGCTGCGAGATTTTCACATATGGACCGACGGCTTTGCCGAAGAACGGCTGAAGTGGAAGAAGACGAAACCGCTGCATCTACTAATTATGCGCGTGTACAAGCTGGATGAGCCGCTTAAACTTCCGATGCAGCCTGCTTATAATGGATGCAAATCATGGGTAAAACTGGAGGGGAACGCTGAGCTCCGTCCTGCTTCGATGAAACCGGTAGTAGACGATGACAAGTTCCAGTCGGAACTGGAGCAAATAAAGGCCGCTCTAGCATAAGTTCGACAGAAAAATATGGGAAGTCATGCTCGAAGGTTAACTTACGTTGATTTATAACTAAAATTATATTAAAATAATTATTGAGAATCAGTGAGAATCACTCTATAATAGACAGGCTTGTCTTTTTACGGAAGTGACTACACAAGTGTAACGGCTTTCGCTACGCACGAACCGTTAGCTGCGTATACGCGCAGATCGGTTCTGTGCCGTCCTTTAGCGGCATAAGCTTTCGTTTCGCGGTGAAATGTAGGCGTAAGTTTAAGAGTGAATCTTATACTTTCCTATATTTTCAAATAAACCAACCTTGGAGGGATTAAGATATTATGGCAACGCATTTTGTCATTGACGGCTTGAAAGCTGAGATTGAAGGAAAAGAAATTTTGAAAGGCATTAACCTTGAGATCAAAGGTGGAGAAATCCACGCGATCATGGGTCCTAACGGAACAGGTAAAAGTACATTGGCGTCCGCTCTTATGGGACATCCTAAATATGAAGTAACTGGCGGCTCCGCTACGCTTGACGGCGAAGATCTGCTTGAAATGGGCGTTGACGAGCGAGCTCTTGCCGGTTTGTTCCTCGCTATGCAGTACCCTAGTGAAATTCCAGGCGTTACGAACTCCGATTTCTTGCGCAGCGCGCTTAACGCACGTCTAGGCGAAGGAAACGAGATCTCGCTCATTAAGTTCATTCGCAAAATGGAAGGCAAAATGAAAGAACTCGAAATGAATCCCGAGTTCGCTCACCGTTACTTGAACGAAGGTTTCTCCGGCGGCGAGAAAAAACGTAATGAAATTTTGCAAATGATGCTGCTTGATCCGAAGATCGTCGTACTTGACGAAATCGACTCCGGTCTTGATATCGATGCTCTTCGCATCGTTTCGAACGGCGTGAACGCAATGCGTTCCGAAGATCGCGGCTTCTTGATCATCACTCACTATCAGCGCCTGCTTAACTACATCAAACCTGATTTCGTTCACGTTATGATGCAAGGCCGCATCGTTAAATCCGGCGGTCCTGAGCTTGCTGAGCGTTTGGAGAACGAAGGTTATGATTGGGTTAAAGAAGAACTTGGCATCGTTGACGAAACTGTAGGCCAGGCTTAAGCGGAGAAGGGGGCAAAACGGATGAGTACAGAACTATCTACGGGAGCCACTCGTCAGTCTGCTGAAGCGCTGGCAAGCAGCAAAGGCGAGCCGAATTGGCTCGTGGCACTGCGCGGCGAAGCGGCTGAATTGGCTGGAACACTTGGCTGGCCGAAACCAGAGAAGGTGCGCATTGAGCGCTGGAACCTGACAGCGGTAGGCAACTATGAGCAGCCAACACAAGCGGCTTCAATCGGCGAACTGCCGACAGTCGTACGCGAATTGATTGCAGAAGGCACAGAGAACTTGCTCGTACAACGCAATTCCGGCGTCGTATGGAAGCAATTCTCGCAAGAGCTTGCAAGCAAAGGTGTTATTTTCACAGATCTCGAGACGGCATGCAAAGAGCATGGCGAGCTCGTTCAACAATACCTGTTCCAAGCAGTAGCGAAGAACGAAGATAAATTGACAGCATTGCATGCGGCACTATGGAACGGCGGCGTATTCGTATACGTGCCTAAGAACGTAGAGGTAGAAATTCCTTTGCAAGCGATTCTGTTCAACGATAATGCAGCTGCTACATTCGCACCGCATATTCTGATCGTTGCTGATACGCATAGCCGCGTAACGTATGTTGATTCCGTAGTATCTGAACCAGGTGCGGCATCCGCGCCATTCATGCATCCTTCGGTTGTCGAAGTATTCGTAAAAGCAGGGGCGCATGTTCGTTTTGGCTCCATTCATCATATGGGAGAGACGGGCGTGGATATGTCAATCCGCCGTGCCGTAATCGAAAATGATGGCCGGATGGAATGGATTATCGGCGACCTGAACGACGGCAACACGGTATCGGATACGAAGTCGGTGCTGAAAGGCAAAGGCTCAACATCCGATGCTAAAGTGATCAGCGTAGGAACTGGCGCTCAGCAAATGAGCTTGACGACACAAGCCGTTCATTTCGGCAAAAGCTCGGACAGCGACATGGTAACACGCGCTGTTATGAAAGATTCCTCATCTGCGATCATCAACGGCATTACGAAGATTGAGCACGGCGCAACGAAAGCAAACGGCGTTCAAACGGAGAAAGTTCTCATGTTGAGCCCGAAAGCGCGTGGCGACGCGAATCCGATTCTGCTCATTGATGAAGATGATGTTACAGCTGGTCACGCAGCAAGCGTAGGGCAAGTTAACCCAGAGATGGTCTATTATCTGATGTCTCGCGGTATATCTAAGCAGGACGCTGAACGATTAATTATTTACGGTTTCTTGGCTCCGGTCGTATCGGAAATTCCGGTCGAGGCGGTACGCGAGCAGCTTCAGCGTTTGCTCGAAAGGAAGCTAGAGGGATGAATATAAATGCGATTCGGGAGCAGTTCCCGATATTGCATCAAGAGGTAAACGGGCATCCGCTCGTTTACCTGGATAGCGCGGCGTCTTCCCAGAAGCCGCGTTCCGTCATTGATGCGGTTAAACGATATTACGAGCTGGATAACGCGAACGTTCATCGCGGCGTGCATACGCTCGGTTCGAGAGCAACCGACGCTTATGAGGGAGCGCGCGAGAAGGTGGCGGCATTGCTTAATGCCGGCGCTGCGGAACAAATTATTTTCACACGGGGTACGACGACGGCACTTAATTTGGTTGCTTCAAGCTATGCCCGTTCTGTCTGCGGGGAAGGCGACGAGATCGTCATCACGCCGATGGAGCATCACAGCAACTTGATTCCGTGGCAGCAAGCAGCGAAAGCTACAGGCGCGACGCTTAAGTATATTCCGCTTCAGCCTGACGGCACGATCTCGCTAGAGGATGCCGAGAAGACGATTACGCCAAACACAAAAGTCGTATCCGTCACGTATGTATCGAACGTGCTTGGTGTTGTGAATCCGATTAAAGAGCTGGCTCAGATTGCGCATCGCAACGGCGCGATTATGGTCGTTGACGGCGCACAAAGCACGCCGCACAAGAAAGTGGACGTACAGGATTTGGACGTTGATTTCTATGCGTTCTCCGGCCACAAGATGTGCGGACCTACGGGTATTGGCGCTCTGTACGGCAAGAAGAAGCTGCTTGAAGGCATGGAGCCGATCGAGTACGGCGGCGAAATGATTGACTTCGTAGATTTGTACGAATCGACGTGGAAGGATATTCCTTACCGCTTCGAGGGCGGCACACCGATTATTGCCGGCGCAGTCGGACTTGGCGCAGCGATCGACTTCCTGAATGAAATTGGGATGGACAATATTGATAAACATGAGAAGCATCTTGCTGCTTATGCTTACGAGAAACTGTCCAGGATGGAAGGCATTGAGCTGTACGGGCCTAAGACAAACCGAGTCGGTCTAGTCACCTTCAACCTTGAAGATGTTCACCCGCATGATGTCGCTACGGTACTTGATTCCAAAGGGATTGCGGTACGCGCAGGCCATCATTGCTGCCAGCCGCTTATGCGCTGGCTGAATGTTTCGGCAACGGCTAGAGCAAGCTTCTATATATACAATACTGAAGAGGATGTTGACCGCTTAGCCGAAGCATTAATCCAAACAAAGGAGTTCTTCGGTCATGCAATTGGATGATTTGTATCGCAGAGTCATAATGGATCATTATAAAAATCCACGCAACCGCGGAACAATGAACGATGAGGCGGTTACAATCAACTTAAATAACCCAACCTGCGGCGACCGTATTTCTTTGCAGCTGCAAGTAGAGAACGGTAAAGTCGTTGACGCTAAGTATACGGGCGAAGGCTGTTCGATCAGCATGAGCTCCGCATCGATGATGACGGAAGCCGTTAAGGGCAAGACGTTCGACGAAGCGCTTAACATGGCGGAACGATTCTCCGGTCTCATGAAGGGCCAAGAGGTCGAGTTCGACGAGCTGGAGGATATTGAGGCGTTGTCGGGTGTCAATAAATTCCCTGCACGGATCAAGTGTGCAACACTTGCTTGGAACGCGCTGCGCAAAGGTATCGAGAACGAGCAGCATTAATGATACAAAATCCCGAAATGAAAGAGGAGAGTGAAAACGATGGCAAAATCAATGCCGGAAATGGAAGAGTATAAGTATGGCTTCCGTGATGAGCACAAGTCGATTTTCCAATCGGGCAAAGGCTTGACGCCGGAAATCGTACGTACTATTTCGTCGATGAAGAACGAGCCGGAATGGATGCTTGAATTCCGCTTGAAGTCGCTTGAGCAATTTAATAAAATGCCGATGCCTAACTGGGGCGGCAACATGGACGATCTTGATTTCGAAGACATTCAATACTACGTTAAGCCGTCGGAGAAACAAGGCAAAACGTGGGAAGAGGTTCCTTCGGAAATTAAGGAAACGTTCGACAAGCTTGGCATTCCTGAGGCGGAACAGAAGTTCCTTGCGGGCGTATCGGCTCAATATGAGTCCGAGGTTGTCTACCACAGCATGCAAGAGGATCTTGAGAAGCAAGGCGTTATCTTCACGGATACGGATACGGCGCTTCGCGAGCATTCTGAGCTGTTGAGAGAATATTTCGGTACGATCATTCCTCCGAACGACAACAAGTTCGCAGCGCTTAACAGTGCGGTATGGTCGGGCGGCAGCTTTATCTACGTTCCAAAAGGCGTGAAGTGTGAAATCCCTCTTCAAGCGTATTTCCGGATTAACTCCGAAAATATGGGCCAATTCGAGCGTACGCTTATTATTGCCGACGAAGACAGCTCCGTTCACTACGTAGAAGGCTGTACAGCACCTGTGTACAGCACGAACTCGCTGCATAGCGCAGTTGTTGAGATCCTTTGCAAGAAAAACGCTCGCGTTCGTTACACGACGATCCAAAACTGGGCGCCGAACATCTACAACCTTGTAACGAAGCGTGCAGTAGCGGACGAGAATGCAACGATGGAATGGGTAGACGGCAACATCGGCTCCAAGCTGACGATGAAGTACCCGGCAGTCGTATTGCGCGGCCGCGGCGCGAAAGGCATGGTATTGTCGATCGCTGTTGCAGGCAAAGGTCAGCATCAGGATGCAGGTGCTAAGATGACTCACCTTGCACCTGACACAAGCTCGACGATTATTTCCAAGTCGATCAGTAAACATGGCGGTAAAGTAACGTACCGTGGACTTGCATCGTTCGGACGCAACTCCGACGGAGCGAAAGCGAACATTAAGTGCGATACGCTTATCCTAGATAACGAATCCACTTCCGATACGATTCCTTACAATGAGATCTTCAACGACAACATCACGCTTGAGCATGAAGCAACGGTGTCGAAGGTGTCCGAGGATCAATTGTTCTACTTGATGAGCCGCGGTCTTAGCGAAGCAGAAGCTACGCAAATGATCGTTATGGGCTTCATCGAGCCATTCACGAAAGAACTGCCGATGGAATACGCGGTAGAGATGAACCGTCTCATTAAGTTCGAGATGGAAGGCTCGATCGGTTAATAAGACTGTACCCATGAACCGTCCCCTCTTCGCGAGGGGGCGGTTTTTTCTGCGATAATTCGTTTTAATTAACTATAATTAACTTTTCCATTTGATTGCTCCGGGCATAAACGTATACTTGAAAGAAAAACCAATCGGAGTGATACCTTGTTCCAAGTATACGAGCTTAAGGAAAAGGCAGAACGGTTTGAAGAAGCCGTCCACCTTTTTTGGAGTCAGTGGGGAAGCAATGAAAATTTCCATTTTTATTACGACTGTATGCTTCATTCAATGACAACTGATAGCCAGCTGCCGCGATTTTATATTGCTTTGGAAAACGATTCAATTATCGGCACTTATGCGTTGTTGAGAAATGATTTAATTAGCCGCCAAGATCTATTTCCATGGTTAGCCTGTTTGTATGTCGTTCCGGAATACAGAGGGGAACATAGGGGGGCCAAACTGCTGGAGCATGCCCTTCACGAAACGAGAAAGAAGGGGCATGAATACCTATATCTCTGTACCGATTTGGAAGGCTATTACGAAAAATACGGCTGGTCCCTCCTATCTGACGGATTCATATTTAATGGTGAGAAAACGAAAATTTACGCGGCTTCTACTGCAAAGAATACCTATCCGCTTGAAAATGTTGTAATCCAGTCCATTAAAGAGTTCCCTGAACATCGAGATTCGTTCATCAATTATATATCTGAAGCTTGGCCCGGCGTAAAGGATATCGCGATAAACCAAATGGAACAAAGCTTAACAACATCAAACGGTTTACCGTTGACGTTATTAATGTTCCGGAACGAGCGGATTATCGGCTTTTATCAATTGAATGAACAGGAATATCTAGTCAGAAAAGATTTATCGCCTTGGATTGGGCCTCTGTTCATTGACAAAAGCGAGCGAGGACAAGCATTAGGAGCGCTGCTGCTGCAACACGGAAGAAAAACGGCAGGGCAGCTCGGGTATGATAAGGTGTACTTAACGACGGATCATATTGGATATTATGAGAAGTATGGTTTCCGGGAAATCGGAATTAGCCAGTTCGAGTGGGGACGTCCCAGCAAAATATATGAGCATTATAGTATAATGTGACAAAGGAAAGCGCAGCCCGAATGCCGATTGGCATCCTAGCTGCGCTTATTGATTTTTATGGTCTTACAGGTACACTTGTTTAATCTCATAGCCGCGTTCGACGGTTAGATCGATGAAGTTCTCGTCGATGCGGATAAGTGGCTGGAAGAACTCGGTCGGGTGGGTCATCACAATGACGCCAATCTCGCCGGTTACCAGCTCAACCTTCTTGCCGATAAAGTTCGGAATCATATGTTTGATAAAGATGTGTGTCGTGAAAGCGTCCAGTTCTGCGAAGCTCATGTTGTACAGCTCCTTGAGGACGTCGAACAAATCACGTCTTTGCTGGTACACTCGCTCTGAAATCATCGCGCTATATATATCGACGACAGAAATGATTTTTGCAACGGGATGAATTTCTTCGCCTTTTAAGCCATGCGGATATCCGCTGCCATCGACACGCTCATGATGCTGAAGAGCGCTGACGGCGAGATAGGGCTCGTCGAACGACTTGGTAATAATCTCATGACCATATAGCGTATGTTTCTTTACTTCGTCGAACTCGTCTTTCGTGAGCTTGGCAGGCTTGTTTAGAATGTCTAAATCGATCCGGCATTTGCCGATATCATGGAGAAATCCAGCTTTGCCGATCTGCAGAGATTCTTTATTGTCATATCCGACCCAAGTGGCAAGATAATACGATAACATGCCGACTTGTACGGAATGTTGATAGGTATAATCATCGCTCGTATTTAGCAGCAATAGCATCGATACGACGTCGCGTTCAAGTTGCAGGTTGCTTAGAAGCGGCTGAAGCGTAGCGGTAACTTCATCATCGTCAACTTCTCCGTCGTTAAGCGCTTTCGAAAAAAGAGTCTCGAATTTACTTACAGCGGTTTTGTATATAGGCTCGACAGTGGGCAGCCATTTCGGACTAGTTGTAGATTCAATCGTTCTAGAGGCTGGAGTTTGAGTTGTTGGTTTATCGTTAATGTCAACATAATCAATCTGATGCTGAATAAGCCTAGCAATGTCATAGCGTTGCAGCGTCGTCCCCTTGGAAAGAACATGGAGCCCAAAATTGTTGAAAGTATCCCGGCTTAGTACGTCTCCCTCATTCAAATCTATGACTTGAACCCTCATTAAGACACCTCTGATTAGTATATTGTTTGTACGAATATACCTACAATAGTAGCAATGTTTCGATAGAATGGCAATATGAGGAACTTTTAAATAAGACTAAACTCCTAGTAATTCAGCATAAACCGACTTTGCCTTCGACAACTCATCGGTACCTTGAATAAGCGCTCTGCCATCGCTAAATAGCACAAAAGTCAGTCCCTCTGCCAGTTCTACTCGCAGGAGGTATCGGTTATAGGTCGTACGGCCTGCGGGAGCGAGCCTAAGTTTAAGCTGCTCCAAGTCCAAGACTGCCGGTTTGCCGGGCGTTATCTGAACGGTATGACGTCCGCATAGCGTTGCAGCGGCTGTTTCTGCTCCGTTCTCCTCTAAGAAAGGGTAGTTATATTGACCGCAGGTTGGACATTCGTTTTTTCGAGCACCAGCTAGGCCTACAGGCATCCAAGCGTGATTCCAAAGATCAACTTGAAATAATGTGCGGTGAAGCGCCAGTTCGTTGCCTGATAACAGCTTTATTGCTTCGCTCGCCTGGACTGAGGCGATGATATCAATAATCGGGGATAGAACGCCAGCCGTCTCACAGGTGTCCGTCATGCCAGGTGCAGGCGGCTCTGGAAACAAACAGCGATAACAGGGGGATTCCCCAGGCATAATCGTCATGGTCATGCCGGAAGCGCCTACAGCACCTCCATAGATCCATGGAATGTTATGTTTTACACTTATGTCATTAAGTAAGTAGCGAATGCTGAAGTTATCGGTTCCGTCAATAATGAGCTGCACGTTAGAGAGCAGTTGCTCTGCATTGAGCGGTGTGACATCGGCCACAATAGGTTCAATGACAATAGAGCTGTTGATCTCGCGCAGATGAACGGCAGCGGCCTCTGCCTTCGGTAACAGCTGCTGAACGTCTCTTTCCGTATAAAGCATCTGGCGCTGCAGATTGCTCCATTCGACGATGTCACGATCGATAATACGCACATGTCCAACACCAGAGCGAACGAGGTGGGAGGCGATGACGCAGCCAAGCGCTCCCATCCCGACGACGGCAACACGGCTCTCGTTGATCGAATGTTGTCCTGAAGCGCCGATTGGCGCATATCGTATTTGTCTTGCATATCGGCCGGTTGACTGGGAAGCAGAAGCATCCCGATCACGGTTAGCATCATTAATAGCAACGTTCATATCGTTCATGCGGGCATATACTCCTTCTAATAATCCGTTAAAGGCTCGGTCGGATTCCAAGGGCCCAGCTGGTGGCCTTTCCACTCGGAGCCGTCCTCCCATATTTCTTTTTTCCATATAGGTACAATTTGTTTAAGCCGTTCAATTGCATATCGGCTGGCGTCATAGCAGTCTCCTCGATGAGGTGCAGATACCGCGATAATGACACTTGTCTCGGCAAGGCCGACAACTCCGATCCGATGACTAATCGCGCATAGTGCTCCCGGCCAGCGCTGCGCAATCTCATCGCCAATCTGCTTCATTGTTGCTACAGCCATCGGTGCGTAGGCCTCATACTCTAACCTAACCGTCCGTTGTCCTTGAGTCCATTCACGTGTCGTGCCGACAAAAGCCAGGCTGGCGCCATGCGCAGGGACAATAACTTTGGCTATCACATCGCTCTCGCTTATCGGATCAGATGTTATGACGTACAGCTCTTGGTTGGTTGCTGTTATGCTTGCAGGCTCTTCTCCGCCCGATACTGGAGGCAGCAGGGCAAGCTCGTCCGTCGCGTGCATGGTCGACTGATCTGCGGCATATGAATGGTTGCAAGCGAGGAATGAAATTGAAATTAAATTGGCATGTTCAGGATATGCAGCAGCAAGCAGTTGCTTCAGTTCAGCGGCAGTAACGGCCTCTGAGTCATTCTGAACCTTTATGGAAGAGACGCCGAAACGCTCCGGCAAGCCTGCGAATAATTGAATGGTCCACGTATATGTCATGTCACAAAACCTCTCATGGTATAGGTTGAAGTTGTTTATAGAATATCATAATTCACGAAAAAATGTTATGCTGATACATAGATAGATAAGCGGATGCTTACGACGTGTGTTTGCTTCGCAAACACTAAGCGAATGCTTACGAGGTGTGTTTGTTACACAAACACTAAGCGAATGCTTACGAAGTGTGTTTGTTGCACAAACACTGGAGGAGTGGGAGAGATATGCCTGAATTAATAGACCGCTTTGGACGCGTACATGATTATTTGCGCATATCCGTTACGGATCGCTGTAATTTGCGCTGCTTATATTGCATGCCCGAGGAGGGCGTGGAGTTTACGGAATCCTCAAACCTGCTTTCTTATGACGATATTGTTGAGGTTGCCCGTGCCGGCGCCTCGCTTGGTATATCCAAATTACGCATTACAGGCGGAGAGCCATTAGTGCGACCTGGCCTTGACGGCTTAGTTAAGCGTCTTGCCGACATTCCCGGCATTCGCGATATAGCTTTGACAACGAACGGCATCTTTCTGGCTAAGCAGGCAGAGGCGCTTAAGAAGGCCGGTCTGAACCGCGTCAACATTAGCCTCGATACTCTCGATCATACAAGGTTCAAGTTTATTGCCAGACGCGGTGAGTTGAAGCGGGTTATGGAAGGAATTGAAGCGGCAGGCGCGGTGGGCTTCGACCCCATTAAGCTGAATTGTGTGCTGCTCAAGGATATCAATGAAGACGAGATCGCGGATTTCTTAAAGCTTGCCTTCGAACAGCCGCTTCATGTCAGATTCATTGAATATATGCCAATCGGTCATGCCGACGAGAATTGGAAAAAGATGTACTTGCCGCTGTCACGCGTATTGGAGATTGCTTCGTCCGAAGGCTATGACATTAAGCGCAAGGAGAATATAAAGGGGAACGGGCCTTCCGACGATTGGCAGATCGAAGGGGGCAAGGGCTCATTCGGTCTTATTCATCCAATCAGCGACCACTTCTGCAAGAGCTGCAACCGGCTCAGACTAACGGCAGACGGCTCCATTAAGCCATGCCTATACTGGGTAGACGAATTGAACGTGAAGACGGCTCTTGGCAATCCTGAAGCGATGCAGGAGCTTCTATTGCGGGCGATGGACGTTAAGCCGGAAAATCACGAGATGGCAGCTAAGCTGGCAGACGGGGCGCAGTCCCATGTTCCAACAGAACGGCGGATGTCGCAAATTGGAGGCTAATAATCGATTATGCGTGGAATAAATATATATCATTCTCATTATGGACATTCGGTAACTGAAGCTGCCCAAATGGCCAAGATCGCCGGGGAACACTTCGACATAGGGCAACGGGTACCTGAGGTGAGCGGTGAAGCGTTCGATCTGTTGACGTGGTACACGAACTGGCTCGCGCTGCATGAAGATCGAGAAGCAAATTCGGTTCTGCCAACAATCCTGAAGGTTGAGGCTGTCGATACATTCGAAGCGACGATCCCGTGGGATCAACTTGCCCACGCGGCCGTTCTATTCGAGAAGGACGGTGAGCCGCTCGGGCAGAACGGTCCGATTCGTCTCTACGTACCTGACGGCAGCAGCAAATGCTTGAATGTCAAAAGCATCGTCACCATGCGTATTGAATGCGAAGCAAACGGCGCTGCAGATGCAGAGCGCGAGGCGAGTTATGGTTTCAAGCATACGTTTACCAAGGATGATATGTTTAAGAAATAATATAAGGCAGATCTTCATGACGCTGAAGCGGAGTATTGAGGAGGCGTGCATCGACATTGAATGATGACAACAAACAGACCCAAGTTGTGCTTCTGCATAGCAACGATGTTCATAGCCGATTGGAAAACGCAGCTAAGATAACGGGTTATATTGCCGAGGAGCGCCGCAAATATGGCAGCGATTCCGTACTCGTTATAGATTGCGGTGATCATATAGATCGGATGCGAGTCGAGACGGAAGGAAGCGATGGACTCGTTAACGTGGCTTTATTGAACCTGGCAGGTTATGAAGCTGTTACGCTTGGGAATAACGAGGGACTTACGTATTCCATACAAGTACTTGAGAGCTTGTATCGCGATCATGCGGCATTTCCCGTTATTTGCGCCAATATGAAACAGACAACGACAGGAGAGCTTCCTGAATGGCTGCTGCCGCATGCAATAATCGAGAAGAATGGGCTGTCCATTGGACTTATTGGCGTTACGACAGCTTATACCGATTTTTACTCCTTGCTTGGCTGGGAGGCTGCAGATCCGATAGAGGCTGTGCGCGAGCAGGCAGCTCTACTAAGAGAACAGGTGCAAGTTGTCGTTGTGATGTCCCATCTTGGTATTAGGTACGATGAGAAGATGGCAGAAAGCATTGACGGTATCGATCTCATTATAGGAGCTCACACGCATCATCTATTGGAAGAACCTCTCGAGATTTGCGGAACGACGATATGCGCCGCAGGGAAATTCGGCGAATATATTGGCCGAGTGGAGATTGGCATGGACGAGTTGACCCATCGGCCCGTTTTTCGCGCAAGCGTCATACCAACAGCCGCTTTCGAGGAGCAGCAAGAAGCCGCAGAGCTAATAAGCATGTTTCTGGAGTCGGGACAGCATAGGCTTAGTGAAGTCGTTGCGGTGCTTAACGAACCGCTGCCTGCATCTACGAATACAGAGTCTCCGCTATGTAATTTGCTTGCTTCTGGACTTCGCCGCTGGACGGATGCCGACATAGGTATTGTAAACACAGGGCAACTGCTGGGTGGTCTCGCACAAGGTGAGGTGACAGCGGGAGAGCTGCACGCCTTATGCCCATCCCCGATCAATCCTTGCAGGATCAGCATAGAAGGCAAATACTTGCGGGAAGCGCTGGAGCAGTCGCTGCTGAAAGAATATATCGAGAAGCCAATTAAGGGCTATGGCTTTCGCGGACATGTGCTTGGGAATATTGCCGTTGACGGAATCGAAATTGAGTATGAAAGCAATCGCCCGGATTACATGAAGCTCCAAACCGTACTGGTAAATGGAGAACCGTTGGACGATCAGCGATTATATCGCGTCGGAACGATCGATATGTTCACGTTCAAGGCGGGCTATGAATCGCTGGCGAACGGGCGCTCTATCGATTATTATTTGCCCGAATTTATTCGCGATGTGATCGCCCATCAACTGCAAAACAGCGCAAATATTACGGATTGCCGCAGAAGCCGTTGGCATAATATGTCGACGGATCAAAGGCGGGCGCGATTGTAATCGTTCGCTGTCGAATAATATAGAAGAAAATGGTTGCGAAATCCCCGTTTTTCCCGTACATTAACATTACGAACGGCTTTTTCCGATGAAAGTATTGAGGAGACCATTTGGGGGAAGGATCGAGAAAATGCGTTTGGTGCCGATTACAAAATGCGAGCCGGGGATGAAGCTTGCCAAAAAAATATTTTCACAAGAAGGCATGGTGCTTCTCGGCGAGAATATAGAGCTAACCCAAAGACTAATAACCCGCCTGGCGCAGTGCGGGATACAGTACGTATACATATCCGATGCAAGAACGGATGACATTGTGCTGCCGTCATTAATAAGTGAGGATACGTTGCGTGTCGCTTTGAAGGACATAAAGTCGAATTTTCGCGAGATGATGGACCGCCCAAAGAAGAAAAAAGGGGTAACATACCCCTATATTGCTCAGCCCTTTAAGCAAATGATGAATATGATTATAGACGATCTCTCCGGTCATCAGGATGCAATGATTATGCTCATGGATATGGGATCGGTCGACCATTATCTATTCCAGCATTCGCTTAATGTGTGCGTCTATACGACGCTGCTCGGAATGTCGCACGGATATTCTCGAGAAGAACTGATGACGCTTGGCATGGGCGCGCTTCTGCATGACATTGGAAAGACGCAAATATCGATCGATGTTCTGAAGAAGCCTGGCTCTCTGACGGAAGAGGAATTCAAGGCCATGAAGCAGCATGCAAGAATAGGCTATGAGCTTCTGAAGGACGAGCCTAACTTGCCGCTTATCGTGGCGCATTGCGCCTTCCAGCATCATGAACGGTTAGACGGAAGCGGTTATCCGAGAGGCATTAAGGGCGATGAAATCCATGATTATGCGAAGTGGATTGGACTTGTCGATTCTTATGACGCGATGACGACGAATCGGATTTACCGCGCTCCAATGCTGCCGCATCACGCGATCGAGCGCCTGTATGCTGGCTCAGGAACGTTATACGAGCAGAAGATGCTCCAGCTGTTCCGAGACAAGGTGGCTATCTATCCGATAGGCATTACCGTGAAGCTGCAGTCAGGGGAATCGGGCGTAGTCGTCGATCTGAATTCGTCTTATCCGCACCGGCCAATTGTGCGCGTGCTTAACAACGAGGCAGGAGAGCAACTGGCAGTTCCGTATGAAATCGATTTGTCGAAGCAATTGACGGTTATGATCACACATGTGAATGATGACCCGACAGACAAGCTTGTGTCAGGTATCTAGCATCTGATTTATAGAAGTGCAGGAGTCTCGCAAGACGACTTGCGACATAACAGGCCAGCCAGATTACTCTGGCTGGCCTGTTATGTCGATAGTAAGGATGGCATTGCTTGTCGGCCGTTTACGCTTAAGCTTGCTTCCTGGGGAAACGGACATTACAATGAAATAATAAGCATATCGAAGCTTGTACCCTGTTATATGTTAATATGAAGATATAAAATCCAGTCAATTAAGTCAGGTGCTGATATAGATGAATACTGTTCAATTGCAACAAACAACGACTCCTATAAGACAGATGAACGCCCCTTTAACTGCTTTGCCTCCATTGTCCCCGGTCAATGATCCGTGGGATCCGATCCGTTCCTTACGCCAGCATGGCCGCCATCGATTGACGAGCGTTGAGATGACGGTATCGAATTTATGCAATATGCGCTGCGAGCACTGCGCCGTTGGCGATACGCTTGTTATGGCAGAGCCGCAGAAGCTGCCGCTTAAGCAAATGTTGGAGAGGCTCGATGAGGTAGAGCATCTCGAGACTATAAGCATTACAGGCGGCGAGCCTTCCTTCTCCGATCGAACAGTTCGCGATTATATGGTACCGCTGCTTCAATATGCGCGCAGCCGCGGCATACGTTCCCAAATTAATTCCAATGTTACTTTACCATATAGCAGGTATGAGCAGCTTGCGCCGTATTTGGACGTTATGCACATTTCCTTCAACTATACGAATGCAGACGACTTTCACCAGATCGGCTTCGCTAAGGCGGGTCATGCTGTATCCCGTGAAGCTGCAGTAAAGCTGTACGATCGTATGATTGACAACAGTCGTCGTCTAAGCGAGACGGGCGTGCTTGTATCCGCGGAGTCGATGATTAATTATCGCACCTTCGATAAGATCGATGAAATTCATAGACTAATCGTTGAAATGGGCTGCAAGCGTCACGAGGTTCATCCGATGTATCCAAGTGCGTTCGCGAAGGATCTGCCTGTCATTACAAGAGAGCAGATGCGCCAATCGATCGAACTTCTGCTTAGCAAGCGTGATCCATCTATATGGATGCTGTTCGGCACGTTGCCCTTCTACCAATGCAGCGATAACCAAGAAGAACGCAAGCTGCTTGCGAGACTAGCCTCCGAGCCGAATGTTACGGTTAGAAATGATCCTGACGGACGCAACCGGCTGAATGTCAATCTATTCACGGGCGACGTATTCGTAACGGACTTCTCCGACGTTCCAGCCTTCGGCAACATAGCCTCGTCCAAGCTGGACGACTTGTTCGACCGTTGGCTCGATCATTCACTTGCGCGCAGCGTCGACTGTCATTGTCCAGCAGCGGGCTGCTGCGGTCCGAACTTGCTCGTCAAGGATATGTATTATAAGGATACAGACTTTCATACGAAGACGGCTTTGTTCGATTAAGGGGAAAATTTTATATATTCCGATCGATATTGTAAAGCTAAAAGCTGAAACCCGCTCGTATAATATCCGTATAGAAGTTCAGACATCGGAGAGGAGGTAACATATGTCCATAAAAACGCTCGTATTTATAGCAGTAGGTCTGTTGCTGCTGTATCTGTTATTTACAGTAGGCGCTCCTTTTCTGCTTGCGTTAATTGTAGCGATCTTCCTAGAACCGCTTAATCAATTGTTTATGACGAAGTTCCGGATGAATCGGCTTGTTGCGGCTACGATATCCAGTACCATCTTCTCGATTGGATTGATTGGGCTGATCGCGCTTCTGGGCGTTAAGATTGTAGCCGAGATCATCGCTTTTTTCAAAAAAGTGCCCAAATATTTCGAAGATGCCAACGGCATCGTGCAGGATCTGATGGATCAAGCAGATTCGATCTATCAGCATTTGTCGCCTGACGCGGTATCGCAGGTCGAAAGCTGGATGAAGGGGCTGACGGACAATTTGACGAGTATGGTTGGCTCGTTGTCCAATACCGTTATTTCGTTTGCTTCCAGCATTCCTGGCATGTTCATCTTTTTCATCGTCTTTTTGGTGGCGGTATACATGTTCAGCTTCAGCCTCAATACAATGAAGGCTTCGGTCTTGTCGCTGTTCGAGGAGAAGTCGAGACAACAAGTCGATGACGTATTAGGCAATTTGCGTAAGTCGATATTCGGCTTCCTGCGCTCGCAGATTATATTGAGTGCCCTGACTTATGTCATATCGTTGATTGGCTTGCTTATTCTTGGCATCAAATACCCGCTTGCAATCGCGCTATTGATTATTGTTGTTGATATTTTGCCGATACTCGGCACGGGTTCGGTTCTCGTTCCTTGGGGTACATATTTGGCGATAACCGGCGATCTATACACGGGGATCGGTCTATTCGTCCTGTTCCTAGTCATTACTGTATTCCGTCGTATAATAGAACCAAAAATACTTGGCGATGCGGTCGGTATCGGTTCGTTGTCGGCGCTCATTAGCTTGTACGTAGGCTTTAAGCTCGTTGGTGTAATCGGTGTATTCTTAGGCCCGCTCGTTATCATTATCTATATGGCGGCGCGTAAGGCTGGCTTGTTCCAGACGAAGCTGAAGCTTTAATCCGGAAATGCCGAGCAAATGCCGTCTTGTGCTAGGTCACTTGTATAGGTCATCGGTTCGTTCCGAGGCGTATAATACTGCATCATGCGTATGAGCAGGAGGCAGACGAACCAATGGCATCGATGAAAGTAGCGATCGTTACACCCGGATCTTATTCTATTCCTTCTCCTATGAGCAGCTCCGTCGAGCGAGTCATAGAGAAGTTTGCTCCGCTGCTGCAGCCGCAGGCGGAACCAAGAATATATGGCAAGCTGTCTAAGAGGCTCCCCCGAAAGGGGGAGCTTCTAGGCGTTGTGTACGAGCGTTTCTCCAAATCAAGCACAACTCGCTACCTTCAATCGATTGGCAAATCGATTAAGCGATTCAATCCAGATGTTATTGATGTGGAGAATCGGCCTAAATATGTGCTCTCTATGAGACGTTCTAACCCAAGAAAGAGAGTCTGGCTTTATTTGCATTCCTCTACGTTTATCAGTCCAAGACACATAACGCCTCGCACCTTGCGTCACTGCCTGCGCGCTGCAGACCGAATTATCGTTAATAGCGAATATTTGCGGGGTGTTGTCGCAACTAAAGTGCCGGAAATAACAGCCAAGCTCCGAGTTATTTATCCCGGAGTCGATACAGCTCGCTTCCTATCTCAGTATTCGCCAGAGGGAATGGTCTATCGAGAAGCGCTGCGCCAAAGAGAAGGGGTCGCTCATAGAAGAGTTGTACTTTTCATGGGCAGGCTTATTCCGCTTAAAGGTGTTCACCATCTGCTTAGAATCGTCCCCCAGCTTGCGCGTAGCAACCCTGATGTGATGGTCGTTATCGTCGGCAGCCCGTTCTACGGCTCTCACCGCAAGACGAGGTACGCGCTTGAGCTCGAGCGCATTGGCAGGCTATGCCCCGAGCATGTTCGATTCGTCCCTTACGTCCCCTACACGGAGGTGTCGGATTGGAATTTGCTTGCCGATGTCGCAGTCGTCCCGTCCGTCGAGCGTGAAGCTTTCGGACTCGTGAATGTCGAGGCAATGTCATGCGGAGTACCAGTTGTGGCAACCAATGTAGGAGGGATGAGGGAAATTATTGAGCATGGCAGTACCGGCTTTTTGGTCGACCCTGCACGGGTTGAGGCGGAGCTGCTCGAGATGCTGCAATTGCTGTTAAGCAACGATGAGCTTCGCCGCGAATACGGCATGCGAAGCCGGGAGCGGATCGAGCAGATGTTCACCTGGCAGCATATGGCGGATAGGTGGCTGTACCTTTTGGAGACGGAGGGACGCATGCGCTAACGGTTAACGAGAGAAGGCTCGACCAATTCTTCCATTGAAAAAAACGATAATTTCTGATATATTGAAAACGAGAATCGTTATCACTGTATCGGATTTGTCGTTTTTTTTGCTGAAAATATGGTTTATAACACTTTTTAACGATTATAATGATCATCGTTATGTTGTCAGCAGTACAAAAAGTTTACATACAGAGAGGTAGTTACAGATGTCTTCCAAGTCGCAATCCAACGAGCAGCAAGCTGTACCGCTGCGCACGAGGCCGCTGGCGGCCACCGTAATCTTTTTTGGCGGAATAGCCGTATTGCTGTTCTCGCTGGCACTGTCCATCTCTGTTGGTGCCGCCGATATTAATCTATCGACGGTCTGGGATTCAATCTTCCACTTTGATGGGGAAAACGTGCAGCATCTTATTATCAATGAGCTTCGCATGCCGCGCGCTCTCGCTGGCGCACTTGTAGGCGCTGCGTTCGCCGTTGCCGGAGCGGTCATGCAAGGAATGACGCGCAATCCGCTCGCTGATTCAAGCTTGGTCGGCCTTAACGCGGGTGCGGGCTTAATGCTCGCAATTTGCTTCGCGTTCATCCCAGGGCTCTCTTACTTGGAAATTATGTTCATGTGTTTCGGAGGAGCAGCCGTTGCCCTTGGCATCGTATACGGCATCGGATCGATTGCCAAAGGCGGATTGACGCCGGTCAGGCTTACACTTGCAGGCGCTGCTGTCGGCGCGTTGCTGCTTGCCATTACTGAAGGGATTGCGATCTACTATCGGATTGGTCAGGATATGGCTTTCTGGTATGCCGGAGGCGTCGCAGGCACGAAGTGGGTGCAGATCAAAATTATCGCTCCATGGATTATTGGCGGATTGCTCGGAGCGATCGCGATTTCGCGTCAGATTACAGTGCTAAGTATGGGCGACGAGGTTGCTCAAGGACTAGGCCAGCGCACAGGCTGGGTTAAAGCGATATCGATTATTATCGTGCTGCTGCTTGCCGGAGCCGCTGTATCCGTTGTTGGGGCAGTCGGCTTCGTGGGGCTTGTCATTCCGCATATCGCGCGCATTCTCGTAGGTGTCGATTATCGATTCATTATTCCATGCTCGGCGATATTAGGCGGCCTGCTTATGGTCGTTGCGGATATTGGCGCTCGGATGATTAATCCGCCGGTTGAGACGCCAGTCGGTGCGATTATCGCGTTAATCGGTGTTCCTTACTTCTTATATCTCGTGACGAAGATGAGGAGGGAATAACGATGAACGAATTGTATATTACCGCAACAGAGAAGAACAGAAGAAGTCGAGCGATCATCGTCATGACCGTTCTCGGTATTCTCATTATATCTTCCTTTATTATCAGTATGAACACAGGTTATATCCGATTATCGCCGCTTGATGTACTGAAGACGGTGTTTGGCTCGGGAACGAGTAAGCAAGAGCTTATTTTGTTCGACTTCCGTCTGCCGCGGATTGTAATATCAGTATTGATTGGTGCAGGCTTCGCTGTATCGGGTGCGATTATTCAAGGCATATCGCGGAATCCGCTCTCAGATCCGGGGCTGCTCGGCATTAACGCCGGAGCGGGTCTAGCCGTTGTTCTCTATATTAGCTTTTACCCGGTTAATGAAGCGGCTCCCTTGTTCTTCATGCCATTCCTTGCGCTTGTAGGGGCTGGGGCGACAGCGGTGCTTATCTACTCGCTATCCTATAGAAAGCATTACGGCCTCATGCCGACTCGGATGATTCTAGTCGGTATCGCGGTTGCCGCAGGCATTGGCGCAGCGATGCTCGTACTGACGATCAGACTTGACCCGAACGATTATCAATTCGTGTCGGTATGGCTGGCGGGCAGTATCTGGGGGACGAACTGGAAGTTCGTGCTTGCTCTGCTGCCTTGGATCTTGATTTTACTGCCGTATTCCTTCACGAAGGCGAAGGTGCTTAATGCGCTTAATCTTGGCGACCAGCTCGCAATTGGTCTTGGAGCACGCGTGAACAGAGAGCGACTAGGGCTTATTGCTGCTGCTGTTGGACTTGCCGGTGCGTGCGTAGCGGTTGGAGGAGGCATCGGCTTCGTCGGGTTGATCGCGCCACATTTGGCACGTAGACTTGTAGGACCGCAGCATCAGTATTTGCTGCCGGCATCGGCGCTTATCGGCGCTTTGCTGCTTATTGTTGCAGATACGCTGGCGAGATGGGCTTTCCAGCCCACCGATATTCCGACGGGTATTGTCGTAGCGGTTATCGGCGCACCATACTTTCTATACCTGTTGGCCAAAACGCGATAGTTATACAGCGATACCGCGGAGACAATCTGTCTCTGCGGTTTTTTTGTCGTGTGCCGAGTAGCCAGCCCATGGGTAGTTGCATATATTACCTAAGACATTTCAGGTGGAAGAAGGAGAGGGCAATGGCAAAAAGCAGATCAGGGAAGAGCCCGAAGGGGCGAAAGCCGCTTTTTTATGTTGATAATCCGAATACTTCCGAATTAAAGTGGCTCGATGAGGCAGGAAAGCGCAAGGAAGCAGAGAGGACCTCGCCGTTTAAGCAAGCTGTTCCCGTTGCGAGCGCGGACGAGGATCAGGACGCGTTGAAAATAACTGCCATGGATTTACTCGAACTTGAGCTTGAGGAAGAAGAATTAACTGTTATCGAGGCTGATTCCATATCGGAACTTGAAGCAAGCGCTAACGATGAAACAGGTGAACAACTGGAGCAACTGGAAGAGTTGATAGATCCAATAAACGAAATAAGCTATGAAGATAAGTTGGAGAAGATTGAAGAGAAGAAAGGGCCAGATGGCCCGCTGCCATTCATCTATACCGATGATTTGGCCGATCAGTTGATTACAGAAAGCAAGATTGCCCCCGGCTCTATAAATAATTCCAAGATTCAGGCGGGCAGCATTGGCTCCGAGCTGCTCGCAGACTTCGCCGTCAAAAACATTCATATTGCCGATGGCTCAGTCACTTCGATGAAGCTTTCCCCGGAATCGGTAACAGGCACGCATCTCACTAACGGTTCTATCTCCGGTGCCAAGCTGCTCGATCATTCCATTGACGGCAGCAAGCTGCAGGACGGCAGCATCAGCTCCGAGAAGCTCGCTGATCGAACGATAAGCGCTTATAAGCTCGCCGATCATTCCATTGAGGCGAAGCATCTGAAGGAGTTTATTATTACGACCGAGCTGCTAGGCGATCAATCCGTTACGGCAGATAAGATCGTGAGCGGCTCCATTCAAGCAGAGAATATTGCCAATGAAGCGATTAATAATTCCAAGCTTGCTGAAGGAGCGGTTACAAGCTCAAAGCTTCGTGATGGCTCCATTACAGAAGATAAGATCGCTGAGCAAGCAGTCGGTTCAGCACAGGTGAAGCATGGCAGCATACAAGCCGAACATCTGTCCGAGGGCGTGATTGAAGGTCGCCATATACTTGAAGCCGCTATTCAATCGCAGCACATTGCCGAAGGGGCGATTGGATCCAGAGAGCTTCAAACCGGGGCTGTCAATTCGGGGCAGATCGCCGAGTCGGCTATCGGTCCAACCCATTTGCAAGCGGGTGGCGTAACAAGCGCTCATATTGGGATTGGCCAAATTATGAGCGAGCATCTGTCCGATCAGTCGGTAACGACTACCAAGCTAACCGATCAATCGGTAACGACAATGAAGATCGTTGATCAATCGATCACCTTGTCGAAGCTGTCTGATCAAAGCGTCAATGCACAGAAGCTGTCTAATGAATCGGTGCTCAATCGACATCTCGGACGCTTCAGCGTTACGTCTGACAAAATCGCTGAATCGCAAGTGCTGCAATCCCATCTCGCTGCTGATTCTGTTTCTTCCAAGCAGGTTGCCGCGCATGCGATTGCGAGAAACCATTTGCAGAACGGCATCATTAATGATGAGAAGCTTGCAGCCAAAGCAGTCCGCTTCGGCCATATCGATATAGCTGCTATAGGGACGGGGCAACTCATTGACAGCTCCGTAACGACAGGAAAGATATTAGACCATGCCGTGACCTCCGCCAAGCTTGCCGCCGATGCTGTGGAGACGAAACATCTGAACGATGACTCGGTAACCTTCCAGAAGATCGCGCCCGGCTCCCTAAGAGCCTTCCATCTATCGAAAGAGGCTGTAACCGAGGAAGCGATAGCGCCTGGTTCTGTGAATGGAAGCCACTTGAAGCAAGGTGTCGTTGACTTACCCCATCTGGCAGACAACGCCATAGCAACGGATAAGCTGCAGGACGGCTCTGTTACAAGCGGCAAGCTTGCATTCGGAGCGATAACGGAGCGTTATATCGGGCCAGGCGTCGTGCTCTCGCATCACTTGGCCGATCATATTGTGAACTCGCTTAAGCTATCGCCGGAAGCAGTAACGTCCGATAAGCTAGCCGACCTTAGTGTAACGGGAACTAAACTTGCGGACGGGAGCGTAACGCATTCCAAGATCGCGCCTGGGACGTTGTTGCCTGAACATTTCGCTGACAACTCGGTAGAAGGAAAGCATATTCAACACGGCACGATTCACGCCAGACATTTGCAACACCGCTCGATTGCTGCGGAGCATTTATCAATCAAGTCGATTTCGGCAGAGGCGCTGCAGGATGGTGTCGTTACGAAGTCGAAGCTGGCGCAGGGCGCCGTGCACAGCGGGCATATCGGGGAGGAAGCGATAGCCAGCCGGCATTTGGCAGGCCAATCGGTACTAGGCATTCACTTAGGCGAGAACAGCGTCCATGGTTTTCATATGACCGACGGTTCGGTAACGACGACGAAGCTGGCGGCTGGCAGTGTTGGGGAAGCCCATCTCATGGCGCGCTCGGTCGGAGCGGAAGCGGTGCAAAAGGGCGCAATCGCCGCGGAGCACCTTGGACTAAACGTAGTCTCTTACGAGCATCTAACTAACTTGTCTGTTGGCCCTGAGCATCTTCGTTCGCAGGCTGTTGAAGCCGAGCATTTGGCGTCCGGAAGCGTAGGATCCGATGCCATCCAAGATGGGGCAATCGTCAGCGTGAAGCTGGCGCCCGGCGCGATTGCCGGAGAGCATGTGCAGCTCGAGACGCTGGCCGGCAAACATCTTAAGGCCGATACGCTGCAAGGCTATCATATCCGCAAGGGAACGATTACAAATGCTCATCTAGCGGGAGACGTACTTGCTTTCGACAAGATGGCTGACGATATCATTCCGGGCAGCAAGATTAAAATAGGTTCGATTGGATCAAGGCAGCTAGGGATTGACAGCATCGGCAGCGCACAGCTTATGACAGGTTCTGTTATAAGCACGAAGCTGGCTATCGAAGCTGTTCACGGCGCTAATATTAAATCGCAAGCTGTCGGAACGGAACAGTTGGCGGATAGCGGTGTAACGAGAGAGAAGCTTGCTCCAGGCAGTGTCGCAGAGGATCAGTTGGCAGAGGGAAGCGTAACCGCGCGCATACTGTCGCCAGGAAGTGTCGGAACGGACCAATTGCTGGCTGGCAGCATAGTGTCGAGCAAGCTTGCCTATGGTAGTATCGAGGCTGAGCATATCGCAGCAGGCAGCATTAGAACGGAGCAGCTTGCAAGCGAAAGTGTGACAAGAAGCAAACTCGCTAACGGCAGCGTCGGAACAGAGCAATTGAACGAGGGCAGCGTGACAGCCGAGAAGCTGGCAACGGGCAGCGTAGGCGAGAAACAGCTTGCGAATAGCGGCGTAACGCAGGAGAAGCTGTCACATGGCAGCGTCGGAACGGAGCAATTGAGCGAAGGCAGCGTGACAGCCGAGAAGCTGGCAACGGGCAGTGTGGGCGAGGCGCAGCTTGCTAGCGGCGGCGTGACGCAGGAGAAGCTGGCGTCCGGCAGCGTCGGAACGGAGCAGCTGTTGAACGGCAGCGTCACAGTGGAGAAGATCGCTTTATCCAGCGTTCGAGAGGAACATCTTGCGAATGGCAGCGTAACGACAAGCAAAGTTGCCGGCGGTAGTATTGGAACGGAGCAATTGGCCGAAGGCGGCGTGACGACAGGGAAGCTGGCGCTAGGCAGTGTCGGAACGGCGCAACTGGCCGAAGGCGGCGTGACGTTGAATAAGCTTGCCGCAGATAGCGTCGGAACGGAGCAATTGCTTGCAGGCAGCGTTGATTCGAGCATACTTGCCTCCGAAAGCGTAAGAGCCGAGCATATCTTGAATGGCACAATCGGAACCGATAAGCTTGCATACGGCAGTGTGACAACAAATAAACTGGCGTCTGGCAGCGTGGGAACGGATCAATTAGGCGAAGGCAGCGTAACGAATGAGAAGCTGTCGATTGAAAGTGTGGGAACGGAGCAATTAGCGAACCGCAGCGTGACGATGGAGAAGATGACAGCGGGCAGCGTCGGGCCAGAACAGCTCTTAGCGGGCAGCATTGTATCCAGTAAGCTGGCATACGGCAGCGTGGGAACGGAGCATATCGTACTAGGCAGCATTATCGGGGCGGAGCATATCGCGGCCGGAAGCATCGGAGCTGAGCAGCTTGCGAGCGGAAGCGTGACGGCGAGCAAGCTGGCATACGGCAGCGTGGGAACGGAGCATATCGCGCCGGACAGCATCTTTGGAACGGAGCATATCGTCGCTGGTAGCATTGGCGAGGATCAACTCGCGAATAACAGCGTGACGATGAGCAAGCTGGCATCCGGCAGTATCGGAACGGAGCATATCGTACCGGAAAGCATCGTTGGAACAAAGCATATCGTCGCTGGCACCATTGATTCGGATCAGCTTGCCAAATTCAGTGTGACGAAGAGCAAGCTGGCATACGGCATCATCGGAGCGGAGCATATCGTACCCGACAGCATCATTGGAACGGAGCATATCGTCGCGGGCAGTATAGGCGAGGACCAATTGGCAAGCGGTATTGTGACGGCGAGCAAGCTGGCATACGGAAGTGTCGAAACGGAGCATATCGCCCAAGGCAGCATCATTGGTACAGAGCATATCGTGCCAGGCAGCATTGACTCGGAGCAGCTCGCAAGCAGCAGCGTCGGATCGGATCAATTAAGCGAGAGAAGTGTGACAAACGAGAAACTGGCGTTTGGCAGCGTAGGGCGAGAACAATTAATTAATTACAGCGTGACGACGGAGAAGCTTGCGGCAAGCAGCGTTGGAGCAGAGCAGCTCATCGGCGGCAGTGTCGGAACGGAACAACTAAGCGACGGCAGTGTCACGATAGAGAAGCTGGCGTCAGGCAGCGTCGGAACAGAGCAATTAACTTATCACAGCGTGACGACGGAGAAGCTTGCGCCTGGCAGCGTTGGCTCGGAGCAGCTTGCAAGCGGCAGTGTGACGACGAGTAAGCTTGCGCACGGAAGTGTTGAAGCCGAGCACATCGCAGAAGGCAGCATCATCGGAACGGTGCATATCGCAAGCGGCAGCATTGGCTCGGAGCAGCTGGCAAATGGGAGCGTGACGACGAGCAAGCTGGCACAACGAAGCGTAGGAGCCGAGCATATCGCGGCGGGCAGCATCATTGGCTCGGTGCATATCGCGAAGGGAACTATTGAATCGGAGCAGCTTGCGAGCGGCAGCGTAACGACGAGCAAGCTTGCAAACGGCAGCGTCGGGACGCAGCACTTGTATATAGCCAGCGTAACGTCCGAGAAGCTGGCGCCTGGAAGCATAGGCGCCGAGCAGATTGCGAACGGCGGTGTGACGCTTAAGAAGCTCGCACTCGGCAGCGTTGGAACAGGGCAATTGCTGTACGCCAGCGTAACGACGGATAAGATTGCGCGCGGCAGCGTGGACACCGAGCAACTGGCGGACGGCAGCGTTACGTTCGAGAAGCTGGCAGCCGAAAGCGTCGGAACGGAACAACTGGCTACAGGCAGCGTAACAGCCGATAAGCTTGCTCCAGGTCTATTGGGTGAAAGAAGCGGCAGTCGAACATCAGCTCTGAAGCCGGAGGATATCGCCGATCATTCCATCTCAAGCCAGCATCTGCAGAACGGTTCGGTCGGACTTTCCGCACTCAGCTTCAATCCAATTGTAGCGCCGAGCAGCACGGGCGTAACGAAGCAGCAATTCGGTCTCGAGCCTTACAGCTTCTCGATGCAAGAAGAGCAGATTGATGTCACGATCACGTTCGATGAGCCTTTCGCAGGCGACAATTATGTGCTTGTTGCGTCAACGGATAATACGGCTTGTTACGCGATTATCCAAGCGAAGACCGAAGAGCAAGCGATGATTACCATCGTTCGCACGCGATTCAGTCGAGTATTGAAAGGCAATATCAACTGGATAGCGATCGGGAAATAATCGCAGGTGTTTGAGAAGAGACGGTGCAGGTCTACCTGCATCGTCTCTATTTCTATTGCGAGACAGGAAAAGGCGAACAGGTAGTTGTACATATGCCGTTGCAGAGCGCTTCCCCGTACATACAATAACGTGATACCCCTATCATAAACCAGACGAATTGGAGAGAGTGCCGATGAGGCGCAAGAAAGATCAGTCCCGTCGTCCTAAGCGCCGCCCTGATGCAAGAGGGTCGGTCGCTTCACCGAAAGAAAAGTACAGGCTGGGCTTGGCTAACGGCTATAAAGAAGGCTTGAAAGCGGGCTGCGATAGCTACGGAAACCATTTTGACGGAACGAGTATTATCATTTCCTGCCGCAATGAAGCCGAATATTTGAAGCGGTGCATCGAAAGTATTATGGAGCATACGGAATTGCCCTATGAAGTAATCGTTATTGATAGCGGTTCTACCGATCACACGCAGCAATACTTGAAAGGGTTGGATGGCCAAGTGAGATATTGTCTACTTGGCAACGACGCTGGTTTTGTCATGTCAGCCAATCGCGGACTGATGATGGCGAAGGGAACGACTATGCTGCTGCTTAGCAATCGGATCATTGCAACCGAATATTGGCTGGAAAATATGCTGAATTGTTTGAATAGCGATAGCTCGATCGGCATGGTCGGTCCTGTATCGAATGGCTGGCAAGGCAACCAGCATAAGGCGCTGCGCTGCGAGAAGCTGGAAGATATGCATGAACTAGCAAGAATCAACAATGTCATAGATGCCGGTGCTAGGAAGCGGACAGAGCGGCTATCCAAGGAATGTTTGCTGTTCAGACGTGAACTGCTGGAGAAAACAGGTTACCTGGATGAGGCGATTGAGCATGACTCATTTTGCGAAGAGGATTATAGTTTGCGAGTAAGGCTGCAAGGTTACACGCTCTTGTATACGGAAGAGGCATATGTACATTTCGCGACTATCAATTCTGAGATGAAAGAGCTGGTAGAGCATTATGAAGCGACGAGCGAGGCGAGTACGTCGTCGATGCTTTATTTTATGGACAAATGGAATAATCCGAATCAAATATTACGTTATCGAGAAGAGCTTGGACTGATGACGAACCTTGGAGAGGCTGCTTATTACCCCTTGCAGGCTGTGGTCAAAGGAACCGGTAATCGAATCTACTGGATCGAGGATCAGAAGAGACGGCTGATTGAGGGTATGTGGGAGCGGGACGCTGTACAGCTGTCTCAGCTCGATGTTAGACGTTGGGAGGCGAGTGAGCCCATAACAGCGGAGGCTGCGGCGGAGCGCCTTGATACGGTGTCGGTATCGGATTTGCACGGATCGGTATTACGAGACAGCGAAGGGACACTCTACTATTTTGAAAATGGACATAAAAGAGAAGTAGCGGGTCTTGCTGCCGAGCAGGCTTGGCTCATGCATCTGTATCCGACTGCCAGTCTATCGGAGCAGCAAATGAAGGAGCTGCCGTCTGGACTGCCGATTATCGCTCCATGCTCGCTCCGGCAAGCGCTATAGCCTATATAATGTTCTCGGGCTGGGAAGCAAGGAGTGGTTGTGACACTGCTAGGATCAGCGCATATGATGTAAGCAAAGTGAGCGGTTAGAAAGAGGTGACTTTTTTATGCAAAATTATGTAAACGAAATGGTTGAGCATATGGCCCAGTCGAGCGCGGAACTCGCGCGCATCCTTGAGGCGGAAAAGCATGTCGCCGTGCGAATGTCGGATATCGTACAGGTCATTCCAGATCAGAGGCCGAGCTTCGACGGTGGAATATCGGCAACCGTAGAAAACTCGCTAGCGGTATCCCAGAATATTGTCGCTTATTTGAACAGTATTGCGGATCTGCAAGAAACGATCGCTTCACAATTATCAATCATCATTCGTGAGCTAAAGGTAGCAGAAGAAGAATGATTAGCGGGGGCGGGGCGATTATATGAATCGTGAGGAAGCCTATTTAAAAATGGTAAGCTCAGCAGCCAGCATGCAGTGGAGCATTGCCTTCATTCTCCAGGCTAAGGCGACTGAAGCGGAGAAACAGCAAGCTTGGGTCTTGAATCATGTCGAGAGCCGCATCTTTGACAGCCAGCAGTCGCAACTGAATCAGTCTGTCCAATATCATGAAATGGTGCTGGAGACGATTGAAGGGATTACGAAGGTCAATCAGAGTATGGTTTCCATCCTGAAGGCTGTCCTCGATAAAGAAGAGGCAAGCGAAGGCTTCGCGGGTATGGAGGGCGGCTTCGGGAACAATCAAGCGTTCGGGGATAAAAGAAGATGAGTACGTCATTGACGGAACAAGCGGCCAAAGCGTCGCTCATTCATTCGATAGCGAAAAGCCAGCACGCTCTGGCGCGAATATTGGATAGCATAGCGAATGTTGCCGAGCAATCACCCGAAACAGCCAAGCTGCTTCGGGATAACATTCGCATGTTGACCGATATGCAGCGAGCAATGGCAGAAGCGATGATAAGGACAGAGCAAAGTAATCGGGGCAAAAGCCGTAGGATCAGCAGCAGTAACCCCGGCAAAGCCGTAAAGTCAACGGGATCAGAGATAAACCGGAGGAAGACGCTTTGGTCTCCGCGCCCTGTAAGCCGCCGTGGAGCGAAGACCGGCAGCTCTCCAAGGAAGGCAGGCAGCCGCCATGGCAAGAAATAGACGCAAAGCTTCTCGCAAAAAAACGTCGAGCGTAGCCTCCTCAGCTAAGAGGATCGGTCACGGAATGAAGGGCAGCCAAAGAAAAAAGACGCTTCTGCGCCGAAATGCGGTGCAACGGAAGCGTCTGTCTAGCGATGACAAGGAGCTTGCGAGCCAAAAGCACTTCTATAATCTAGGTTATAATTCTGGCTTTGCGAAAGGCTTCGAGGACGGTCATCTGAAAGCTTATGAAGATAAATTGTAGCGATCCGACTGCATGGACCAGCGAATAAGAACGCCTGCCTGCGTCAATCCGCCGCCGAACCCATACAGAAGCACGAATTGTCCTGGTTTCACACGACCTTCTCGAACGGCGTTATCGAGCGCAAGAGGAATCGATGCGGCTGATGTATTGCCGTAATCGCCCATGCTTGTAAGCGTGCGCTCCTTAGCGATGCCAGTTCTTTCACAAATTGCATCTACAATTCGCATATTTGCGCTGTGCGGCACGAACCAATCGATGTCGCCTGGTTGGAGGCCGTATCGGGCAAGCATGTTCGTAATGCCTTCCGACACTTGTGAAATCGCCCACTTGTACACTTCTTGACCGTTCTGCACCAACCGTCTGTTCTGCTGAATCGGATGCTCGCCAATCGAAGGTGCTAATCCGCTCAAATAGACCTGATGTCCGAGCGAGCCGTCGGTAGTGGAATACATGGCGGTAACGCCGCCTTTGCCCTCGGCATCCTTCTCCATAAGAATGGCGCCAGCTCCGTCGCCGAACAGAATGCATGTCGCTCTGTCCGTGTAGTCCGTTACTTTAGACAACGTTTCTCCGCCTATAACTAATATTTTGCGGCACATGCCGGATAAGATGAGACCGTTAGCCAGTTGAATCGATGAGGCGAAGCCTGCGCATGCCGCTTGCACGTCCACCGCGCCGCAGCTGACGATGCCGAACCTCGCTTGGACAAGCGAGGCAACACCCGGAACGATTGCATTAGGTGTCGTTGTCGCCACAATAATGTAGTCCACATCCGTAGGGTCCACGTCGTACCGGTCAATCATATCTTGAACGGCAGCTATACATAAGTCGCTCGTGTATTCATGTTCGGCCGCTATCCGACGCTCATGGATACCCGTACGACGAACAATCCATTCATCATTGGTATCGACCAGCTTCTCCAAATCGCTGTTCGTCATTCTGCGTTCTGGCACGTAGGAGCCGATCGCCGTTATAGCGGCATTGGATTGAATCATGGCATGGTGATTCGCAGCAGCGTTACTCATAGCTTAACCACTCCTCCAAATAGTTAGTATCAGGTACTAATACTTGATACTAATTTATATTACCAATGATATTTTGTCAACGGAAAGAATAGGTGTCGTTCGAACTGCTTATCCTAAAAATCGGGCCAACAGCGCTCGAAACTACAGGTTTGGGGGCGAATAAGCATGCGCAGCAAAATGGCGGCTTTGGCAGCAAGCGTACTGCTCGGCACGATGCTGGCCGGGTGCAGCCAGTATCAAGGCGATGTCGGCAACAAAAATATACGGCCTAATAGTGTCCGCTATGATGCCAATGGCAACATCATCAAGGACAAGCGGTTCGCCAACGATCAGATGAATGAAATGAACCGTGTAAACGGCCGCAGGTTAAATAGCAATAATGTAGTCGGTTCGCATAAAGTGTATCGCATGGAAATGAGCGACAAAATCGCTGAACGTCTTACCGCTATGGATGCGGTCAAGTCATCGTATGTCATGCTCACGGATTCTAATGCCTATGTTGCCGTATCGCTTGACGAGAGCGAGCCGAAAGGCAACTCCAAACTAATGAGCCGTTCGAATTATGGATATATCGGCAAGGACGGCATTAAGATGAGCAAAAAAATGAGCAGCCTGTCCACCGGAGAAAATAAGCTTACCGACGAGATCAAGGATCAAATCGCGAATGAGGTCAAGCGGTTAAGCCCAACAGTGGAGCATGTGTACGTATCCGCCAACCCGGACTTTGTCGGCAGGATGAATGGCTATATGAACGATGTAAAACTGGGTCATCCGATTCAAGGCTTCGTAGCCGAGTTTAACGCGATGGTCGAGAGGATCTTTCCAGCAAAATCCGGAGACAACAGCGTATTGAATCTAAAAGGAACAAAGCCTAAGACAATGATTTACGATTAGGTTGCATATGCGTTGACAGCCATAAGCCGGTTGAAGGATAGCTTTCCTTTGCCGGTTTATTTCTGCAGCATAGATTGAAGTTTTTTTATTTGACCGAGCCGATATTATCCGATAGAGTGTAATTGTATTTTCATGTAAAAAAAGCGCTTATTTATCCCTATGAGGTGGAATATATAATGATTAGAACTCTGTTGCTTCGTGTCCTTATCGCTCTCTTTATGCTGCTTGGGTTATTGCCTGTAACAACAGGTTACGCTGCGGACAATCTGCTCAAAAATGGCGGCTTCGAACAATTGACCTCATTCAATCCTGATGGATGGGAGCAAGCCCAATACGTGACGGAGAGCGGGGTTACCAACTATGGCATTGCCGAAGTAGGCGTCAAATCAGGTTTAACTGCCGCCGTTATCGAGAATAAGGAAGAGAATCATGCACGTTGGACGCAGCGCGTCGCTGTTGAGGCAGGGAAAACGTATAAGTTCTCGGGTTATGTGAAGACGGAAGGGTTAATGCAGGACCGAACAGGTGCGCATTTCTTCGTAGACGGGGTAGCCGCCGAGTACCCTAATAAGTCGGAAACGAATGGTCAGTGGGAGTACTTGGAGTTCTATGGCAAGACGGGCAAGGATCAGAAAGAGATCATATTCGGCGCAAGTCTCGGCGGTTATGGAAGCCTGAACGCCGGCAAAGCATACTTCGATGATGTAAGCATAGAGAAGGTTGCCGCTGCTCCTAATGGAGCGCAGGTGTTCGATCTGGTTGCCACCGCTCCAGCCCAGCCTGATGATGATGCTGCGAAAGCCGTGCATCATGTATCCATTATTCCGCTCTTAATCTATTCCATATTGTTCACGCTGTTGTTCGTATTTATATACAAAACAGTATTCCGTAACGATAAGCTTGAATTGAAAGGAAATTCACCTTACATATTGTTGGCCTTGCTTCTTATCTCCGCGTTTGCTTTACGGGCGGCTATTGCGGTATCGACAGGCGGGTATGCGACTGATATTGCGTTATTTATCGCTTGGGCTGACCATGCCGTGACGCAAGGCTTATCGGGATTTTACAATTCCGGCGTATTCGTCGATTATCCGCCGGGCTATATTTATGTCCTGTACGTGCTGGGTACGCTCAAATCGTTGCTTGGCATTCAAGCTGGGACAGATGCAGCGCTGCTGTTGTTCAAGCTGCCGGCAATTCTTGCCGATCTCGGCGCTGCTTACTTCATCTTCCGGCTTGCAAGGAAGAAGCTAAGTCCGGCGTTCGCGCTCGGACTAGCTGTTCTATACGCCTTCAATCCGGCAGTTATCGTAGATTCCGCTGCATGGGGGCAGGTCGATTCGATCTTTACGCTGGTCCTTGTGCTCTCATTCTACAATTTGAGTCAAAGCAAAATCGAGCGGGCTTCTGTATGGTTCGCGATAGCAGCGCTTGTCAAGCCGCAAGCATTCATCTTCATGCCAGTACTGCTGCTGTACTTCGTTCATCGCAGGGCATGGAAGCAAATTCCGATCAGCGCTTTATTCGGCTTCGCCACGTTCGGCTTGTTGGCCGTCCCTTACTTCTGGGGCAATGGGGGCATCAGCGCGTTATTGGATTTGTACTCGGGTACCTTATCCTCTTACCCGTATGCATCTCTTAATGCGTTCAATCTCTATACGCTGATCGGCGCGAACTGGAAAGCGCTTGACCAGCAATGGCTGCTGCTCACATTCAAAGCATGGGGCAATCTGTTCATTATTGCTGCGGTAGCGCTTGCCGTATACTTCTCATTCAGGAAAAAGAAGGACGACGGGGAGACACCGGATCATTCCTTCTATCTTGCGGCACTTCTCATTACCGTCGTATTCATGCTTGTGACGAAGATGCATGAGCGTTACTTGTTCCCTGTAATGCTGCTGAGCCTCGTTTCGTTCATGCAGTCCTTCGATCGAAGAATGCTTTATTTATTTTTGGGCTTCAGCCTGACCAGCTTCATAAATGTCGCTTATGTGCTTGATTTCAGCAAGGCAGGTACTTTCGTACCGATGAACGGTATCCTGATGCTTATTTCCATGGCTAATATCGGATTACTGCTATACATGCTTTATATCGGATATGATATGTATAAGAGGGGAAGAATCGTCGGTATTGATCCGTTTACTGAAGCAGATGCCAAGGCATCTGACTATGCCGCCGTAGCGGAGTTCAAGCAACAGAAAGCAGAAGAAGGCGCTGAGACGTCGAAGCTCGCTTGGCTATCGCGGCCGGATTGGATATGGATGGGCGCCGTCACCCTTATCTATGCTGTAATTGCTCTGATCAATCTAGGCTCACATCATGCTCCTGTAACCGTGTGGCAGCCGAGTTCGTCTGGACAAAGCTTCTACGTCGACCTTGGAGAGAGCAAGCAGCTCACGATGATTAACAGCTTCGGTGGCGTAGGGACCGGCAAGTACAAATACGAGTTTAGCGACACGGCTGACGATTGGAGCGGCGCTGTAGAAGTCGAGAGCAGTCATGTGGCCGTATTCAAGTGGAATAGTCAACAGATCGATGTTGCAGCCCGTTATGTTCGTCTAACGACTGTAAATACCGGATTCTCGATGCATGAGCTCGCCTTCTTCGAGCAAGGCAGCGAGCAGCCGCTCCCAATCGCGGCAGTCCATGCGGAAGAAGCCGTTGATGCGAAGCGCGGCAGCGTACAGCAGCTCTTCGACGAGCAAGACGAAGTGAAGGTTAAGGAAACCTTCATGAACAGCTCTTACTTCGATGAAATTTATCATGCTAGAACGGCTTATGAGCATTTGGAGCATATCGTGGCCTATGAAAATACGCATCCGCCGCTCGGCAAGCTATTGATCGCGCTCGGAATCAAGTTGTTCGGGCTTAATCCGTTCGGCTGGCGGATAGTCGGCACACTCGTGGGAATCGCAATGCTTCCGCTTATGTATATGATCGCAAGACGTTTGCTGGGCAGAACGACCTACGCAGCGACAGCAACCATATTGCTGGCTGCTGATTTCATGCATTTTGCACAGACGCGGATTGCTACGATTGACGTATATGGCGTATTTTTCATTATGCTCATGTTTTATTTCATGCATCGCTACAGTTCACTTAATTTCTATAAGGTTAAGCTGCAAACGACGCTGCTGCCGCTGTTCCTAGCAGGACTTTTCTTCGGAATCGGCGTAGCATCGAAGTGGATCGTCTTGTACGGAGGCATCGGACTTGCCGTTATGCTTGCTCTGTCGTTATATGACCGGTACAGACAATATGCCGCAGCCAAGCGATTGCTTGAGGCGAATCGGACAGAAGACTTGGATAAGGAACAATTGACGTCAATTGTGAAGGTGTTCCCGAAATATACGATTGTGACACTGGCCAGCTGCATCGGTTTCTATATTGTCATTCCGTTGCTTATTTACTCTCTTAGCTATATTCCAGTGCTTAATGTGATGGACAAAGGGTATACGATTCAAAGTTTTATTGATTATCAGAAAAATATGTTCAACTACCACAGCAACTTAGTGTCAACGCATCCGTTCTCCTCGTCGTGGTGGGAATGGCCGTTCATGAAGCGGCCAGTCTGGTATTACTCGGGAGATGATATGCCGGCCGGAATGGCATCGTCCATTGCTGCGCTTGGCAATCCGCTCATATGGTGGACGGGAATCTTCGCGATGGCAGGGGCGTTCTGGCTTAGCATTAAGCGCGGCGATCGGTCGGTCTACATGATATGGATCGCCTTCTTGGCGCAATATGTGCCTTGGATGCTCGTCACCAGGCTGACCTTCCTGTATCATTATTTTGCAATGGTGCCGTTCATCATCCTGAGCATCGTCTACATCTTCAAAGCGATCGAAGAGAAGAAGCCTAGCTTCAGTCGCATCAGAGCTATATTCACTGCGGTATCTGTTGCTTTGTTCATCATGTTCTACCCGGTCTTGTCTGGAATGACCGTAAGCAGCGATTACATCAGACATTGGCTGCGTTGGTTCGGTAGTTGGGTATTCTAGATCGTTCTATGGAGGCGAATGAATGAAAGCCGCTAAAGTCAAATACAGCATTATTATACCGATGTACAATGAAGAGGAGGTCATCGAGCATACGTATGACCGTCTCAAGCAAGTAATGGACACCACCGATGAAAACTATGAGCTGATCTTCGTCAATGACGGAAGCCGTGATCGGACAGCCCAGCTCATTAGCATGATTAGCGAGTTCGATCCAAATGTCCGCCTGATCGACTTCTCGCGCAACTTCGGTCATCAGATTGCGATATCAGCAGGGATGGATTACGCGCAAGGCGATGCGATTGTCGTGATCGATGCCGATTTGCAAGATCCGCCAGAGGTCATTCTCGATATGATCACGAAATGGAAGGAGGGCTACGAGGTCGTCTATGGCAAGCGTCTGAAGCGTAAAGGGGAAACCTTTTTCAAGAAAGCGACAGCTAAGGTGTTCTATCGAATTTTGCGCAGCATGACGAGTTTCGATATTCCGATCGATACAGGCGACTTCCGTCTGATTGACCGCAAAGTGTGCGACGTATTGCGCGGATTGAAGGAGAAAAACCGTTTCGTGCGCGGACTCGTCAGTTGGATCGGCTTCCGGCAAACGATGGTCGAATACGTTCGCGAGGAACGATTCGCAGGCGAGACCAAATATCCGCTCAAGAAGATGATCGGCTTCGCGCTCGACGGCATTACATCCTTCTCTTATAAGCCGCTTAAGATTGCGACATATGTCGGCTTCACACTATCGATCGGAAGCTTCATATATTTATTAGTCGTTGTGTTCCAAAAGCTGTTCTCAGGATTCCCTGTACAGGGTTGGGCGTCCATTGTCGCCGTCAATCTGCTGTTTAACGGAATTATTCTTATGATTCTAGGCGTTATTGGCGAATACATTGGCCGAATCTATGACGAGTCGAAAGGACGCCCGTTATATATTGTCCGTGACGTGCAGGGCTATTCGAGCATCGCTGGCAGTGAAGGTGATGAAGATGGGGCAGGTACTGGCAACAATCGAGATCGGGATAAACAATATGTCTAGCAACGGCCGCAGCCGCAAGGCGTTAGCCATTCAATTCTTAACGTTTAATGCAGTGGGTCTACTAAATACGGCAATCGATATTGTTCTATTTGCTCTGCTCGTATGGCTAGGCGTTCACTTTGCGATCGCGCAGGTGATATCTTACGGCGCAGGAATGGTTAACAGCTTCATACTGAATAGCAAATTCACGTTCGGTGGAGAGACCGGAGGATCAGGAGCAGCTGTGTCTCACAAGCCGGCGCGCTTGAAGAAGTTGATTCGTTTCGTTGTATGGAACGGTGTTATACTAGCCGTCTCAATTCTATTATTGGCTCTGCTGACGAAGCTAGCCGGTATGGAGGAGCTATACGGAAAGCTGATTGCAACGGCGGTGACGGTAGTCATTAATTTCTATGGCAGCAAGCGCTGGGTATTCGCTGGCGCGCGTGTCAATGGATAGGTGAATAAGCTCTAGAAACAAGAGGTGAGCAAGATGAGAAAAATATTGTCTTATACATTAGTTATACTTGGCATATTAGTGCTTCTCTACCCGAAGGCCAGCGAATGGTACGAAGGGAAGCAGCAGGAACGGCTGATGGCGGAATGGGAGGATGCGAGCTTCGACCAAACCGCAGAGGATGAGGCACAAGCTCAGTTTGAGGATCTGACGAGCTTATTCAGCGAGGAGCCGGGTAATTCAGTCGAGACTGTCGATACCGCTGCGGTGACGACGGAAGCGCCATTAGCCACAATAGCGCCTACTGAAAAGCCTAAGGCAGAGATGCCGAAGCTGCAGACGATCGCCACGATCAAGATTCCGAGCATTAAGCTGAGCCTGCCCATACTGGAAGGGGCAACGCAGAAAAATATGAAATATGCAGCTGCTCATCTGAAGGAGACCGCTAAGCTCGGCCAGGTAGGCAACGCCGCGATCGCTGCCCACCGCATGAGAGCGAAGGGCAAGCTGTTCAATCGGCTCGGGGAAGTGAAGGTCGGCGATAAAATAACGGTCGAAACAAAGGGTGAGACGTTCACTTATACGGTATATGACGTATCCATTGTCGAGCCTACCGATGTGTCCGTCTTGAACTACAATAATAAAGATAAACTGCTTACGCTCATTACATGCGACCCGATTGTGAAGCCGACCCATCGTCTTATCGTTCATGCGAAATTAAGCTAGACTTCCAAATATAGACTTTTAGCAGGGATTCATATGACGGGGGACAATCATATACTAAAGGAAGAGAGGAGAGATCTGCAAAGTGAATGCGTATCGACTATCTTCCAATCGTATAGTGGGAATTGAATGATTGTTGGGACGGTTTCAACCGCTCGTGATTTGCCAAGCACCATTGTCATGGCTAGATCGGTTAAGGAGCATATGCCAGGTTCTAGAATCGTGGTAGGCGTTATGGAGGAAACTCTGCCTCTGGACGCAATGAACTGTCCTTATTTCGATGAGGTTATCCAGTTAAAGAATGTTCTGCGTTTCCCGAATCTATCGAAATTTTGGTTTCAATATGATGAGCAGGAAGCAAAAAATGCATGCAAAGCTCCGCTTTTGAGCTATATTTATGATAAGTATGTGGATGAGCAGCTGTTCGTTTATTTGGAATCAAATATAAAGGTATACTCTCCCCTAACCGAGCTTGAAGCAATCTCTGAGCGCCATCCGATTACGATTGCCGGTTATCGAACGAATTACGATTTCATGGAATGGGATTTACAGATTGAAGGGGACAAGGCGAATGTCTATAATATGGGCTTACTGGCACTATCAAGACATTCGGAAGCGAGACGGTTTCTGTCCTGGTGGACCAATATAGGCGAGCGTCATTCCGGCAGCGAATACTCGTTTCTTGATCTAACGCCGATATTCTTTGACGATGTCTATATTTTGCGGCATCCGGGCTACGGAATTGAGCATCGTAATTTGGTAGAGAGATGGAATATCGCTCAATCTGGCGTTGGATCTTACACGGTTAACAGCGAGCCTCTCCGCTGTATCCTCTTCACTCCCGAGCTTGCTACGGCGGCCGGCTGGCTGGACGAGAATAAATCACAAATTTACAGTCAAATCTATCAACGTTATACGTTAGAGGTGGAGGGTGTAGCTAAGACCGCTCCGATTGCCAAGCCTTGGAGTTATGGCAGTTTTGCAAACGGAGAGCCCATTGCGAAAGCAGCCAAGCAAGCGTTTCGCAACAATTACTACGATAATTCGGCCATCGACAATCCGTTTCTTCTCAGCAACGGTTTCTTTCATCCCCAACCCTCTAACTACAGATCGTCCACAAATCATCAGTTCCGTTTCCCGCGCAAGTCAGTAAGAAAGCATAAGTGGCCGAAGGCAGGTAGGCGCAGAACGGTTCCTGCTTTCAAGAGAAGGACATCGAAGCCGCTCGTATATAAGCGTTTACGAGCTCGCGCAGCAAGACTACGCAACCGTCCGCTAATGACGAAACGGGCTCGTATCGTTCCGAACCGTTAGAAGATTCATAATTTAACTGGCAGATATAGTGCGAGGCAGAATAGCGCCCTCTATGGGGAGTTATTCTGCCTCTGTTGTTATGTCCTTTTTCTCAATTCAAGCGCTCGCTGCTGCAGCTTAATATATTGTTCTTCGATGCTCGTATCGAACCATCGTTCGTTGTAAGCATAACCGATCATTCGGTTCGAACGGCAAACTTCGTTCAGTGCATCGGTTAATTGAATCTCGCCGTTCACATCCGGCTTGGTCCGGCGCAGCTTATCGAAAATATGTGGCTTGGCGATGTAACGTCCCATAAGGGCTAGTTGTGACGGAGGATGGAGAGGCTTCTCGACGATCGAGTCGATGTCGTACGTTCGCGCATTGATGCGCGAGGCGGATACGACGCCGTAGTTGGACAGCAGCTCCTTTTTCACCGTCTGCAGCCCGATGACATTGGCGCGGTATTGCTCGAAACACTTGATTAGCGGTGCGAGCATTGATGTGCGACTTAAGCTAATCTGATCAGGGAGCATAATGGCGAAAGGCTCACCTGCCGCGAACGACTGGCCAAGCAGGATTGCATGGCCGAGTCCGAGCGGCTCATTTTGCCGGATGTATTGGATATTGAGCTTGGTTGGAGCGATTAGCGGAAGCAGATTCTCCTTCTGCCGCTCTGTCAAGTAAGCCTCGAGCTCCGGTGAGCGGTCGAAATAGTTCATGATCTCCGTCTTGTTCCGGGACAGTACGATGAGTATATCCGTTATTCCTGCCTGCACCGCTTCGGCAACGACATAATCGATCGCAGGCTTATTGCCGATCGGGAATAGCTCCTTCGGAATGACCTTCGTTGCCGGGAGATTGCGTATTCCGTAGCCTGCTGCCGGAATGATCGCTTTGCGAATCACGTGGAATCACCTCTTGACTGCGTACTTCAACCATTTTCTTGTTCGGGCGATGAATCTTCCCGTTTTTAGCAGATAGGATCTTTTGGGTCTCCAAGTATGCATGTTCGGATCTGATCGACGCATATAGACGTAGTTATGTCTATTCGTCGCATAGATTCTATAGCCGCTCTTGCGAAATCTCGTCATGAAATCGACATCCTCGCCGAGTGACAGCGCACCGAATCTTACCTGCTGGAACGCGCTCTTCCGGATAACCATCGTACCGCCGGCAACATAGTTTTGGTAGCTATTCTCATAGCCGGGAAACCGCAATATGAGCATTCCATCTTCAAGGAAGTAGGTTAAAACGGACCGTTTACCGACCATGTCGACGTTTTTGCGCCGCATGGCTCGCAAGGCGGTAGTTAAATAGTACTTCGAATAGAAGTCATCGTCGTCGAACTTTGCTATGACATTGTATCGGCCTAAGTCGGCGGCATAGTTGAGGCACTCGCCGAGCGAGTATGACTCGGATAACTGGAAAATGAAGACGTCATGGTACGATTTTGCTTTCTCGTACCAGACACCCGCGTCTATCGAATTGCTGTTCAATATGATAATAAGCTGCTTGTTGGGAAGCAACTGACGTTGATAGTTGTCAAAAATGTTATTCATATACTGTAGTTTATTCGTACTCGTAATAATCGTTACGCCATTAATAAATCTAGATGAAAGAGCTGCTTCTTGCATAATGGAATCACCTCGGCAAGTAGATTAGATGAACTTCCCTTTTTTAAGCAAGAGCTTAATCTCGTCATGAGACATTAACTCCTGATCGGATTGGTAATAAGGAAAGCCGATGTTGTTCAGATGCTTATAGTGATTTAGAAGCTGATCATCCGGATGGGACGGTAGAATAACGAAATATTGCTTGTCGTATTGGAACGTGGTTAGCGATTCCGCTCGTGAGATAAGAACCTCGTGCAGCTTCTCACCTTCGCGCATCCCGATCTCCATGACAGGCAGATCGTTCTGATCATATATGGACTTGAGCACGTCGATCAGATCGGTAATTTTGCAGGCTGGCATCTTCATGACGAAGGTCTCGCCGCCAATTGCGGCGGAAGCAGCTTTAATGAGCAGCTCGATTGCTTCCGGAATCGTAAGGAAGAAGCGCGTCATTTCTTTATCGGTGAGCGTGAGCGGTTTGCCTTGAGCGATTTGCTGCTTAAACAGAGGCACGACGCTTCCGTTCGTGCCAAGCACGTTGCCGCCGCGAATGCAGACAAACTTAGTATGCTTACTGAGATCATTCGCTTTAATAATCAGTTTCTCGCCGATCGCTTTGGTCATTCCGTAGAAATTGATAGGATCGACCGCCTTATCTGTCGATACATCGATTACTTTCACTACACCTTGGGCGATACTCGCGCGGATGATGTTTTGCGTGCCGTTCACGTTCGTCTTTAGCGCTTCGAGAGGTTGATATTCACAAATTGGCACATGCTTCAATGCGGCGAGGTGGAACACGAAATCTACGTTCTGGCAAGCGTCGGATACCGCCTCATAGTCGCGAATATCTCCGATCAGAAAGTTCAAGACGGGGCTGTTGAATTTTCGCTTCATTTCGACTTGCGTAAATTCGTTGCGCGAAAAAATACGAATTTCCTTCGGTTCCTCAATGAGCAACTTGCGCGTCAACTCCTGACCCCAAGAGCCGGTACCCCCAGTAACGAGTATCGTTTTATTTTTAAACATGGTAAACCTCCTTATATGCTGCTTGCTTATTTGTTCCATATGACTTTGTTGATGATCGGGGTGTAGCTCTGAATGAGCTTGACGACTTTCACGGAAACATTCGTATCCCTATAATCGACGGGAGAATGCTGATGTGCCTTGTCTTGCGCATGAATGCCCACTGCGAGCCGAATCGATCCGACGAGATGCTCGCCCGTTATGCCCCCGATAACGATTGAGCCTTTGTCGAGCACTTCCGGCCGTTCGGTGCTAGTGCGTATTAAGACGCCAGGGAAGTTTAGAATGGCTGACTCCTCGCTTAGAGTGCCGCTGTCGGATAGTACGCAATAGGCATGCTGCTGAAGATGGTTGTATTCAATGAAGCCAAAAGGCTGATGGATCTGGACGAGCGGATGAAGCTCGATCTGCTTTGCTTGCAGCTTTTTGACCGATCTTGGATGGGCGGTATATAGGATCGGCAGGCCAAACTGTTCAGCTACCTCGTTCACCGCGGTCATGAGCGAGAAGAGCTGGCTGTCAATATCCAGGTTTTCTTCACGATGCGCGCTTAGGACGAAATACCGGTTAGGTTCAAGACTGAACTTTGTGAGCACCTCGCATTTATTGATCGCTTCTTGATGGTCGCGCAATACCTCAGTCATCGGCGAACCGGTAACGAATATATGCTCCTTGCGAACGCCCTCGGCTAACAGATAACGTCTGCTATGTTCCGTATAGGGCAGGTTGATATCACTAATGTGGTCGACGATTCGCCGGTTTGTTTCTTCAGGCACGTTCTGATCGAAGCAGCGGTTGCCGGCCTCCATATGGAAGATTGGAATCTTGAGCCTTTTGGCGGCAATGGCGCTAAGCGCGCTGTTCGTATCGCCTAGCAATAGCACGGCATGCGGCCGTTCCCGCTCCATAATCTCGTAAGAACGGGCAATGACGTTGCCGATCGTTTCGCCAAGGTTGTGGCCGACTACATTCAAATAATAATCGGGCTTGCGAAGTTGTAGATCTTCGAAGAAAATATCGTTCAGCGTGGGATCCCAGTTCTGTCCGGTGTGCACGAATATGTGTTCGAAGTGTACGTCGCAAGCTTTAATAACCGCCGATAAACGTATAATCTCCGGCCTCGTGCCCAGTATCGTCATCACTTTCAACTTGTTCACTTCAGACCGCCCTCCTAGTAAAATCTAGCGACCATGAGCTCAAACAGCTTATGGGTCTGGTATAGCTGATTAAATAAAGGCTGCTCAGGCGTATCCTGAGCAAGCAACATATTAACGTTTAGCTCATTCGTCAAATATTCTGTCGGAAGAGGGATATGAGAGGAATAGAACATGGCATAGGGAGAATAGATCATTTCTCTGGCTTTCATCATTACTTCCCGATCGGAAGCCGAAGGCATGCTGACGTATTGAACTCTTGGGTCGGGCATGTTGGTTACAATGGGATGCAGAACCATGTTTGGCGTTTGATCGATGACAATGCAGATCAGGTTATGATGAGTTTGATTCAAAATGCCGCTCAGTCTTTCGATTTCATTCGATGAAGCGGCGCTTGTGAGTAAGACTGTCACTTCGGGGTAAATTCGCCGCCGCTCTCTAGCTTCTAGACGAATTAGCTGAGATATATATTTTTTCTGACGCAAAAACAATTTAGAGGTTGCTAGTTTTCTGGACATGCTGAAAGGAGAACGGACTCTGTATTTCATAAGCTCTATCGGTAAATAGATCGTTCCACAGCGTTCTGTAACTCTAAGCCAATAATCGTAATCCTCAACAGGCGTATGCCTGTAATCTCCTACCTCGACAGCTACCGATTTTCTATACATAAATGAAGCTCCAATAAAACAGGTATTGATTAAGTTCTCAATTGGCTGTCCGCGCCATTGCCGTATAAGATTTAATCGGGCCGGCGTATGAATCGATTTTCCGTTGTTGTTGATCATATAAGAGTTGCTATAAACAAAACCGGTATGGGACGGGGCGTTGACCAGGCTTGTGCGTAACATATCGATATAATTGGGAAAGTAAATGTTGTCGCTGGATACCCAGGTTAAATAGCGGATATTGGGATTGTTTATTAATACATGAAACCCTGTATTCAGGGCATGGCTAGTGCCTTTATTGACACGATATGAAATGATCTTTACCCGTGAATCGAGTCTTGTCATTTTCCGCACCGTTTGTACCACATTAGCAGTTGTACCGTCAATTACAATGATAAGTTTATAGTTTCGGTACCTTTGGTTTAGGATGGAGCGCAGGGCAGCTTGTAGAAATCTCGTTTTTTGTTTATACACAGGCATAACAATACCTACATCCGTCATGAAATAACCTCCTCTCTAACGAATTATTGGTATTGTTCAAACTATTCGTGTTGCCGCCAGTCTGCTAACGGCAATTATCTATTTTCTATGAATATAGGCTTGAAAAGAAGTGTTGCGACTTAAATAGACGGTAGAAGCCTTATTTTTCTAGTATCAATCGCAATCCGCAATAAGTGACATATATTAGACAGAGTAATAGGGGAAATAAGTATAACGGAGAGGAGAATGTCCCGATGAATGTGTTGGTCACAGGCGCAAATGGATTTCTAGGAAAAAACCTAGTAGAAGGACTAAGCAGGTTCGACCATGTCCGAATACATGCATTTCACCGAAGCGATAGCCTGGCAGTATTGGAGAACCATTTATTGTCGGCGGATGTCATCTATCATTTAGCTGGCGTTAACCGCCCTGAGCATGAGGATGATTATAACGTAAATGAACAGTTAATGGATACGATCACAGCCATATTAAGAAAGCATAGCAAAGCTCCGAAAATCATATACGCATCAACCATCCAAGCGCTCAGTCATAATGCTTACGGAATGAGCAAAAAAGCAGCGGAGGATATTCTGATCCAATATGGGATGGAAGCACTGGCGAAGATTTATATATTCAGACTGCCGCATCTGTTCGGCAAATGGAGTAAACCGAATTATAATTCGGTAGTAGCTACCTTTTGCCACAACCTTTCAAGACAGTTAGACATTACCGTTTCCGATACGGATCATACAATAGAGCTAGCATACATCGATGATGTAGTTAATCGGTTTTTACAGCTTCTCGGTGAGGACGAGGGACCAGACGCCACATATTATGATATATCCCCTATCTTTGCCGTTACTTTAGGAGAGCTCGCGAATACTTTACGTACATTTAATAGTCTTCGCAAGACAGGTATACTTCCCCGATTAGACGATCCCCTTACCAAATATTTATACTCGACATTTTTGTCCTATCTAGACCGAGCCGACTTTGCATATGAAATCAAAACATTCCAGGATCATAGAGGCAGCTTATTCGAAGTTATTAAATCGGATGCGGCAGGCCAAATATTTGTATCCACATCATACAACGGAGTAGTGCGAGGCAATCACTATCATAATACAAAGGTTGAAAAGTTTTGTGTGATTAAGGGCAAAGCGATAGTGAAATTTCGACATATCTTTGAAGAGGCGGCCTTCGCGTACGAATTATCGGAAGAGAAGAAAGTCGTCATCGATATTCCCCCCGGCTACACGCATTCGATTGAAAACGTTACGGGGGAGGAGTTAATTGTATTGTTTTGGGCAAATGAATTTTTTCAAGCAGATCGTCCCGACACGTATGCCAATAAGGTATAACTGCTTGTACAACAGGAGGCAATGAAAATGAGTGAGCCTGTGAAGATTCCGAATATGAAGGTAGTTATTCTTGCAGGGGGCTACGGAACGAGAATTAGCGAAGAGTCTGTGCTGACGCCAAAGCCTATGATCGAAATCGGTGGGAAACCGATCCTTTGGCATATTTTAAAAATTTATTCTTCTTACGGATTTAACGATTTCATTATTTGTCTAGGGTACAAAGGAGATAAGATTAAACAATATTTTTATCATTATGCATTGCACAATTCGGACGTTACGTTTGACTATAGCCAAGAAGGACAGATGACAACCCATCAGTATATTGCTGAGCCTTGGCGTGTCACGCTTGTCGATACCGGGAAAGACACCATGACAGGCGGCAGAATCAAACGGGTAAAGGATTATTTGGGGGATGAGCCGTTCATGCTGACCTACGGCGACGGCGTATCGGATATTAACATTCGCGAGCTTGTCGAATTTCATATTCAGCATGGCAAGATGGCAACACTTACAGCTGTGCAGCCTCCTGGACGGTTCGGTTCGCTTAAGATAGACGCCGATCGTAAGGTAGAGGGTTTCGCCGAGAAAACAAAGGGCGACGGCGGCTGGATCAATGCGGGTTTTTTTGTTATGAAGCCGGAGATGATCGATTATATCGAAGGCGATCATTCTATTTTGGAACACGAGACGTTAGAGAAGCTTGCGATGGAAGGCAAGTTGATGGCGTATCCGCATACGAGCTTCTGGCATCCGATGGATACGCTCAGGGACAAAAATTATTTGGATGAGCTATATAAAGCGGGAAAAGCGCCGTGGAAAATATGGTAAACACTAGTGGGGGTATGAGCTTTTGGCTGAATAAAAAGGTGTTTATTACCGGGCATACAGGGTTTAAAGGTTCTTGGCTAAGCCTATGGCTCAGCTCGCTCGGAGCTAAAGTGACCGGCTATGCGTTAGAGGCACCAACAACTCCGTCCCTGTATCGCTTAGGTCGAATCGATGCGCTTATCCACTCGGTTATGGGGGATATACGAGACAGAAGCAAGCTCCGTGAGGCGTTGAACGCCGCCGAGCCTGACATTGTCTTTCACATGGCAGCACAGCCGCTTGTAAGGGAATCGTATCGAAATCCAGTCGAGACATACGAAGTGAATGTGCTGGGCACGGTTTATTTGTTAGATGCGGTGAAGGAACTTGGAAAGGCAGGGAAGCCAGTTAAGGCTATCGTCAATATTACAACGGATAAATGTTATGAGAACAAAGAGTGGATATGGGGCTACCGCGAGACAGATGCGCTCGGCGGCTATGATCCTTATTCGAACAGCAAAGCCTGCTCGGAGCTCGTAACGGATAGCTACTGGAATTCTTACTTCAAATTAAGCGGCAGCACGATGGTTGCAACCGCTAGGGCGGGCAATGTGATCGGCGGCGGAGATTGGGCGGATGACAGACTTATACCCGACTGTTTGCGCGCAATCGCAGCTGGTGAGGCGATTACGATTCGCAATCCCAATGCGATACGGCCTTGGCAGCATGTGCTGGAGCCTCTTAGCGGTTATATGCAGCTTGCCGAGAAGCTGGTGACCGAAGGCTCGCGTTATTGCGGAGCTTGGAACTTCGGGCCTAACGATGAATCCGTTAGAACGGTCGAATGGGTAGTAGGCCAACTCAACTCGAGATGGGGCAAGAACGTGAACATTCAACTAGAACAACAAATTCAGCCTCATGAGGCTGGCTTGCTCAAGCTCGATTGCTCTAAGTCCAATACGATACTAGGCTGGGAGCCGAAGTGGAGATTAGAGGAGACGATCGGCCAAATCGTAGCTTGGCATAAACGCTACGAGCAAGCAGATGATGTGCGCGACATTTGTCTTCATCAAATTAATGAATATACCAATTGGATTGACAGTAGGCGGTATTCATAAAAACGCCCGTGTCCTTCTTACTAACAGGGGCAACAGGGTATATCGGCTCCCGCTTGGCAAGAAGATTAGCTCATGCAGGTCATCGCGTCCATGTTGTTGTAAGACCGAATTCCAGTCTAGATTCATTGAAGCCCATCTTAAACCGTGTTCAACTTCATACGTACGATGGAACTGCGCAAAGTTTGCTTAAGCTGTTCACAACGAACCAGATCGATCTGGTTATCCATTTGGCCTCACTTGCTTCTGTGACCCATAGCTTGAACAATTTTGAATCGATGCTGCAGAGCAATATTGTATTTGGAACACAGTTGGCTGAGGCGATGCTCATTGGCAAAGTACCTTATCTTATTAATACGGGAACTTTCTCGCAGCATTATAACAACTGCGACTATAATCCACAAAGTTTATATGCCGCTACAAAGCAAGCTTTCGATGACATCATCCTTTATTATTCGGAGGCTACCTCGCTGCATTGCACGACGCTGGAACTGTTCGATAGCTATGGTCCCTTCGATCCGCGGCCGAAAATAATTCCTTTACTCATTCAGGCGTATCGCGACGGCAAGACACTTGCAATGTCTCCAGGCGAGCAACAGCTGGATCTGGTTTACATTGATGACATCGTGGACGCCTATGTAACTGCAGCAATGCGCCAGCTTCAAGGTAGGACAGCTAAGTTGGAACGCTTTGTTGTTGCAACGAATCAACCGATTACACTCAAACAGGTAGTGGAGCAGCTAGAGAGGGTGACTCAGAGCAGGCTGCCTATCATCTGGGGCGAGCGCAGCTATCGCATGCGCGAGATTATGATCCCATGGAATAAAGGTAAACAGCTGCCAGACTGGCAAGCGGTCACTTCGATTGAAGAGGGTTTGAAGCAGAGCGTGTTCGCTACGGATGATGATTAATAAATGTTAGGAGAGAGAGTATGATATTTTGCAGCGTTACGACGAATAACCATATAGGGTTCGCCGTCATGATGGCAAGCTCCATTAGAAACTACTACCCTAAAGCGAAAATCGTACTATGTTTGGTAGAAGAGAATACCACATTGCTAACACCTTATATGTCGCTTTTCGATGAGGTTATATTGGCGAAAAATCTCGGCTTCCCTCAATTCTATCGTCATATATTCAAGCATAGCGAGATGGAAGGGCCTTGCTCCTGTAAAGCAAGATTAATGCAATTTGCATTCAAGCGGTATCCAAGTGAAAGCAAATATATTTATATGGATACCGATATAATGCTCTTTGGCGATATCTCCGAGCTTATCAATGCGCTCGACGTACACCCGATTATATTAACACCGCATAACTTTATTCCTATACCGCTCATTATTCGTCATGGCGTATTCAATGCCGGTATGTTTGCAGTGCGTAAATCTCGCGCTGCTAGACGATTTTTACGCTGGTGGGCGAAAAAGTTGGATACGAGATGTTATCTGGATGTTGATAAGGGATTGAATGCAGACCAGAAGTGGCTCGATTATGTGCCGAAACGGTTCGGAGGTTATATATTTCCACATCCGGGTTATAACGTAGGGCCTTGGAATCTGAATGAAAGAATAATCACGATATCGGATTCGGGCGTCTTTCTCGTAAACGGCGAGCCTCTTAAAGCCTTTCACTTCTCAAGTTCGCTTAGGCATGCCGATTATATATCCTTCCTTCAACGTTGCGCAGGGAATGTACCCATAAGCGAGGCGACGATTCTATTGGTTAAGGCTTACTTGAATGAAATCAGCCCGCTGCGCGGTAATTATGAACATCCCTGGAGCTATAGTTACTTCCGTTCGGGCAGACCGATCGAGCTGGAGACGAGACATAAATTTAGAAATCGTCCAAGGCTCTTTGCCAAAGTGAAGAATCCGTACCTGAAATCGAATACTTTCTTTTTACGAAGACAGCCGAGCCAAAACAAGTAGCTTGTTAACAGGAATCAAGGAAGAGGGAGGAATAGACAGTGCCAGATGTAGGAATTGTGCTTCCTGTATATGTCCAAAGGAAAGACTATCTTCGCACAGCTATCCGTTCAATTCGAAACCAGTTGTACCGTAATTTCAAGCTGGTTATCGTTATAGACGGCATCACTCCGGAGGTGCAGCAGGTGGTGAATCAAGAAGCGAAACGAGACAAGCGAATCAAGGTTATTGCTTATACGCAAAATAAAGGTACAGAACACGCTTTGAACGTGGGATTCAATCACTTGAATCGAATGAAGGGCATTAGATATTTGACTTGGGTCGCAAGCGATAATATCTACCATAAACATTTTATCAAAGTTCTGAGAAATAACCTGAGACGAAGCCCTGGATCTGTAGGCTTGGCATACAGCATTATGAAATTGATCCGAAGCTCGGGAGAATTTATCTCGTATACGAAAAATTGGCAAAACCATCCGAAAGAAAAGCTGCTTGATTATAATTTCATATATGGTTCATTCATGTATAAGAAAAAGTATGCGGCGATTGCCGGACCTTACCAGCATTCACCTGTTGAAGATTACGATTATTGGCTGCGGTTAGCTGAGCATTGCGATGTTAAATACGTTCCAAGAACACTAGTCACTTATCGGATGTTCGCGCCGCTTAGCAACTCGATCAAGATCAAACGCGATCCAGTTTCCTTTCGGTTTAATCGGTATAAGTATCAACTAGTCAAGCAACTAGCTCGAACCAGAAGAGGGATTGCGACTGAAACGAGCATCATATTCCCAGTGCACGACGCTTCCGAGAATACGATTTACAGGCTGGAGGAACTGCTTAATCAAGATTACTCCAATTATCGCATCTTATTAATCGATACTTCTCCCGGTGCTGTAGTAACAGAAGCAATAAGGAATATACCTGATCCTCGTATCGACTACGTATCCGTGCCTTCTGCTACGGCGCAGGACATACGCCAGTCGACAATCCATTATGCGACAACCCCATTCGTCATGTTCTATTCGAGCCATTACAGTACAATGAAATCGGATTATATAGAGAACATGGCTGTGAGTCTAAGACAATCTCCTTATACGTTGGAAGTGGCCGAATTTGAGAATAACAAGCTCTATTCGACCGCTAACCTGCATTCGTCGTATTCTGGCGTAACTTAATATCCCCGTGGTTCGGGCGTCAACAATTGATTGCAATCGTTGACGCTTCCTTGCTACTTATTGTTCTTCAAATGTTTTTTCACCCAACCCTGGATTTGGACAACCGCTTCTGATACGGATGTAATAGAAGTGTCAATGACGGGATCAGATTTAGCTAGAGCAGCATCACGCAATCGTTGGGCATATGCATTCGTGTCTTCGAGTGCCTTCGGGGACCAACCGCCACGAGCATTTAATCGCTGAATTCTCGATGAATCACTGCAGTGCAAGAGCATATAATGAACAGGATCAAAGTGATAGAAGTAATCACATTTGTTTACATCGTACGGGAAAGGAACCGCACCAAATAAAATTGTAATATTTCCATTTAATGAATTAAAGTAAGAAACGCGCATCCAATTATTGCAAGCTGTTTGGTAGTCCTGATCATTAACGATATAGTCCATATCATATAAATTGAACCCTTTACTCATTTCTTTTCTTAATTCTTTAACGATAGTTGATTTTCCGGAACCGCTGGGACCAGTAACAATAAACAGTGGGTAGGTCATTTCTATCTCCTCCTAATCAATATGAATCTATTATTTATTAAATGCTAGAATTTCTATTCGGTGCTTGAATTGCCCTCCTTTGTATTGATTTGTATGTTTGAGGATAGGAAGGAACGCCGTTTCGGGAAGCTGATCCGCTGCATATGCTGATCATCAACAAGCATGCATTTTACGAGAGGAGACGTCAGCTTTGAACGTTATTTTATCGGCTGCTACACATCGATCAGGTTCTACGCTCGTTCAACGGATTTTGAACGCGAGGCCGCAGACGTTGATTTGGGGAGAACATCTGGGGATACTGAGGCAGTTTCATGCCATACAAAACAAAATGCAAACCTTCTCGAGGAAAGGCATTTCCAGCAGACAGGCATACTTTCAAAGTGGAGAGAATCCGAATCAATGGATGGCGCTTATGACACCGTCGCCTGAGTATGTCGAACAAGCTACGATCCAGTCGGTCAAAACGTTCTTGGATCACCTCTATCAGCAAAACAAAGAAGGCCATGACATTATTGGCTTCAAGGAAGTCCGTTATGGAGCCAAAGAGTTAACGATATTGAAAAAGTGCTATCCCGAGGCCAAACTTCTCCTGCTTGTCCGAAATCCGTTAAAAGCGTGGGAGAGTTATCCGAAATCATGGGGAGAATACCGCAGCACGCTACAATTCGCAAAGCAATGGAACAATAACGTTAACGACTATTTGAAGCTCGTTAATAGCGATCCACTGGCTATATTTGTTCAATACGAGAAGCTTATAGACAAGGATGAGCATACGGTAGATCAGATTACGCAGCTTGCGCAAATATCGAAGGAGCAGTTGGAAGCTGTACTGGCACAAAAAATACGCGGCTCTATACGAAAAAAATCAATTACACCAAAGCAGGCGGCGATCATAATGCGCATATGCAGGCGAAACATGAAACAGCTTGGGTATTTGTAACAACGAACGGCCGTCCTTGGAGGACGGCCGTTCGTTGCATTAGGAAGAAGTTCGGTAAAATTGCTGAAACGCTATTTCGTCCTTCGAATTCATTCGGTGACTGTAGGGAATATGGACCAGTTGACGCGCCCTCTGAATCTTGTCCTCGAAGTCATTGATATCATCAGAATATTCACCTTTACCATAAAACATGACATACGGTGTAGTCACGAGCTCAAGTTCTTTATTAACAGCATCGATGTACGACATCTGCGGATAGGCGATATATTCAATTCGCGGATCGGGTATTTCTCTAAACTTAGGCATGGCGTCTGTATTCGGCGTAAGATCGATAAGCTTAATTTTTAGATTGGTGTAGACTTGCTCCAATAAGCAATTCAATCGATGGATGGTTTCTTCGGAGGCGTCCTCAACGGGATAAATTATGCTTGTTTCAGCAGGAATCTTTCGTCTGTTTCGTGCTTCAAGTACAGTTAGATTGAGCAAGTAACGCTTCAACCAGTATTTCTTCTTCGAGTTCCGTAATGCAACAGAATTGCTGTGAGGAGTACGAATTCTAAAATCCATTAAGGTATGCGGCACGAACCTCATATCGGAAACTTCATTAAGGCGGAGGAAATAGTCATAGTCCTCAACGGGGGTGTAACGGTAATCACCTATTTGTTTGGCATAGCCTTTCCTGTACAGAAACGAATAACCAAGGAAATAGTTTTCAAGCAATCGTTCTTTTGAATGCTGGCTGTGATGTAAGATATCTACTTCGACAGGCACTCTCTCGAAATGAACTACATAGCGGAATTTGGAGTAGACGAAACCGATATTTGCAGGGGCGTTTCTCAAAGATCTTCGTAATCTTTGGATGAAGTGAAGATAATAAAAGTTGTCGCTGGATACCCAGGTCAAATATCTGATGCTGCGCATTTTCTTCAAACGGTTGAAGCCGATATTAAGGGCAGTATCCGTCCCTTTATTTTGCTTTCTTGGAATAACTTGAACTCTAGAATCCTTATGTGCAAAATGCCTAGCAATGCGAAGCACGTTGGGCGTAACGCCGTCAATGACAATAATGAGCTTCAAGCCTCTATAGCTCTGATTAAGAATGGAGCGTATTGCTTGCTTGAATAGCTGGCTGTCTTGTGTATATACAGGCATGACAATCCCAACATCGGCCATTATGAAAAGCACTCCCTCGTCTCTTGTGATAGTGTAGTATATTCACAATTGATTTATAGGACACGGCATATTCCCAGTCAGTTGACCGCCCATTTTATGCGATTGCCGCACCATTAAGACCCACTATTCATATGATAAGTTGACTGTATCCCTTAACCTTGTTAAACCATAAAAACCCGAGCAAGGAGGGGTGACAAACTTTGAAGGGTAGCGACCATAAGAGCAAGTTTTTATTGACGCATCGTGAACGCGAGGTATTCGAGCTGTTGGTACAGGATAAGACAACGAGGGATATTGCACAGCAATTATTCATCAGCGAGAAAACCGTTCGCAACCATATTTCGAATGTCATGCAGAAATTGAACGTAAAAGGTCGTTCGCAAGCGGTTGTCGAGCTGATTAAGCTTGGGGAGTTACAAATTTAACATAGTAAGCTCTCTCCATTCTCGTTTGTCAGGGCTTCTCGCCCTTTCTACATGCTTATAGAGAAAGTCAATGAGGCAGCATAGCGATATGCTGTCTTTGTTTTGTCCGGAGAGGGGGGGATATCGTGCTTGCTTATATTACAGATCATTAACCGTTCAACTCGGCGCGCAAAATAATTTCATGGCCAGAAGAGACGTTGCCGTCCGTAACTAGCTGTTCGACGATCTTCGTCAGCTCTGTGTTCTCGATCGCAACGGATGTAACCGGCGAATAACCAGATGCAATAATCGTATCTATGTCGAAGTCAATGAGCGTCTCGCCTGCCCGGAACGTATCTCCTGCTCGAACATGAGATATAAATCCATCGCCGCCAAGCCCGCTAGTACCAATCCCGATATCAATCTGAAGTCTTAAGCCCGAAGCGTGCTCGACGACAATGGAGTGGCTAGTATCGGCAATATGCGATACGGTGCCATAGAAAGGTGCGACAATTTGTCCGTTCTCTGGGTTAATGGCGAGCGCGTCCTCGCGGGGACCAGCTAGAATCACACCTGATAGGGGGGATGCGATGTCGACCTTTGTTCGTTTGCTCCTACCAAACAGCTTAGTCAGCATATCGTATGATGCTCCTTTATAATATGAGATCTATTATGGTGCTAGTATTGAGCCATGTGAGAGTACGTTTTCTGCCGCCGAAGCGACAGCTGTCTCTGCATGGCTCTTGTTTCTGATTAATGTGGAATCAATAGCCGTCCGTTTGCTCGCCCAGCTCTTCCGCTATTTCCATACCTTCGTTCGCTGGATGCGTGCCGACATGGCCGGAAGCGCCTTGTCCATTCGCATTCGCTTGCTTCAAGCCATCAGCAACGCGAGCGCCATAATCGGCATCCGCTTCGGTGAAATGGCTGACCATCTTCTCTTGAATATACGGAGTGCAATTGCTCAATGCATCTACCAGGTTAGCAATCAGCTCATCGCGCTCAAGCTGGCTGAACTGGCGGTACGTATCGCCTGCCTGCTTGAAGTTGTTCTGGCGGTCGATCGTCGCCCGCGTAAGCTTGTCCGAGTAGAACGGCTCATATGGAGCGCCGGGACGGTCTGCCTCCTGCAGTCCGCCGAGCGATGAAGGCTCATAGTTGACATGCGGATTTTGTCCAGGCGCGATATCGACGTAGAATGCCATTTGGCCGTCGCGCTGATTGGTCGCCACCCTTTTCTTGGGCGCATTAATCGGCAATTGCAAGTAGTTGCTGCCCACCCTGTAGCGCTGCGTATCGGAGTAGGAAAGCGTGCGGCCTTGCAGCATTTTGTCATCGGAGAAGTCGAGTCCGTCAACGAGGACGCCTGTTCCGAAGGCAGCCTGCTCGACCTCGGCGAAATAGTTTTCCGGGTTTTTGTTCAGAACCATTTTGCCGACGGGCAGCATAGGGAATTGGTCTGGCGGCCACAGCTTCGTATCGTCAAGCGGATCGAAGTCCAGCTCCTCGTGAGCATCGTCGCTCATCCACTGAACTTGAAGCTCCCACTCCGGATAGTTGCCTTGTTCGATCGCTTCATACAGATCCTGTGTGGCATGGTTGAAGTTTTTGGCTTGCAGCTTCTCTGCCTCGTCTTGAGTCAAGTTGCGAATGCCTTGAAGGGGCTCCCAGTGGTATTTGACTAGAACGGCGTTGCCCTCCGCATTCACCCACTTATATGTATTGACGCCGGAGCCCTGCATCTGGCGATAGTTAGCCGGTATGCCCCAAGGGGAGAAGATGAATGTAACCATATGCGTGGCTTCCGGTGTCTGCGATACGAAGTCGAAGAATCGCCCCATGCTCTGCACATTGGTTACCGGGTCGGGCTTAAAGGCGTGAATCATATCCGGAAATTTTATCGCGTCGCGAATGAAGAAGATCTTAAGATTGTTCCCCACTAGATCCCAGTTGCCGTCCTCCGTGTAGAACTTCGTTGCGAAGCCGCGCGGATCGCGCAGCGTTTCCGGAGAATGGCCGCCGTGAATAACGCTGGAGAAGCGCACGAACACCGGCGTTTGCTTGCCTGCCGTCTGGAATAGCTTTGCGCGCGTATACCCCGCAATCGGCTCATCGCCCAGCTTGCCATACGCTTCGAAGTAGCCGTGAGCGCCGGCGCCTCTGGCATGAACGACCCGCTCAGGCACGCGCTCGCGGTCGAAGTGTGATATTTTCTCAATAAAATGGTAGTTTTCGAGTGTGGACGGACCGCGGTTGCCAATCGTTCTAATATTTTGGTTGTCGGTTATCGGATGGCCTTGGCGATTCGTTAACGTTTGCTCCGTCTCACCGGGAGCTAGGCTGCTTTTATTGTCATTCGTTTCATTTGTACTCATAGCACAGCTACCCTCCATATTGGAATCATGTGGATTCTTGCCATAGTATGAAGCGGCATAAATATTTTTATTCATATAAAAAAGAATGGGGCAATATAGATCGATTTGCTCTAAAAATATGAATTATATGGTATGATAGAACTATTACATACGCATATTCACGTTTAACAGGTTAAAATTTCATAAAATTTGCACGTTTTGTTATGTTGCTAGGAATATTGTTCCGTATTGTAATGATAGTTTACACGGCTAAATGGTAATGGTTTTTGCCATTATTCAATTGTCAAAAAGAGTTGGATTGTCCATTAAGCGATCATGAGACATAATGAGAGCTATAATATACAGAAGGGCAAGATGCAGGGGATGCAGCGCAACATTTGGTTAATGGCGGTTAGCATAATCGTCATTCTTATTCTAATCAATAATACGGTCTATTATTTTTTGACGAAGAAGACGCTGGAAGAGTCGTTGAATCATGAAATGCTGACACTAGCGAAGCAGCTTGAGATATCCCTCGAGCAATCAAGGCTTGGCGCGGAGCTTTATCAAAATCAAATCGGTCGGGAGCTGCGCACTGCTTCGATCGCAACGCAATACGCACTTGATCCGGATGTTGAGAAAGTGACGAACGAGCAGCTAATGGAGCTGAGAGACAAGCTTGACCTTAGCCACATTACTCTGCTCAAGCGAGAGCCCGACGACATTATTTTGTACAAGTCATCCGACCCAACCCAGCTTGGCAAGAGCACGAAATCATGGGATCCTTGGTACACCGCTTTCAATCAGCTTTTCGACAATAAGGAAGTGACGGTTGATTGGTTAGGTCAGACGCTCACGAATTTCTGGAGCGGGCCCTTTGAAGTATCATCCACGGACGTCAGCAAAATTTATAAATGGGGCTATTATTTCGACGGAGCTTCCAATTACATCGTTGACCCCTATATCAGCTATGAGCTGTTGGATGAATTCGAGAGGATGACGGGTGTCGATCGAATGATCGAGAATTCGGTCAAGCATAATGATGATTTGCTCGAAATTGCTTTTATTAATCCGGAAATGTTCCCTGACGGCCATCAAACGATTCATCCGAATGGCGATGTGCAGGAGCATCAAGTACAGCGACCGATTTTCTACGGCAATTATACGTTTAAGTCAAAGAAGGATATTGAGCTCGTAAGACAAGCGTATATGTCGAAGCAAATGGTAACGTTGAAAGAAAATATAAACGGCAAGCATGTATTCAAAATGTTCATCCCCGTTGATGTAACGGATAATGGGATGAGCATTACGGATGAGAACGGCGTTCCGATGAACAGCTATGTGTTAAGTCTCGTGTCCGACTACAATGTTGTTCAGAGGCAGCTCGACAAGCAGTTTCTTAATCTTGGTCTTATTATTATCATTCTTACGGGCTTTAGTCTGCTCGTTGCCTTCGTAGCCATGCATTATTTCAGACAGTCTCGCGATAAGGCGGTTCGTGTTACGCAGGAAACCTATATTGATGAGATTAACCAAATGTTCCATTCGATTCGTGCCCAAAGGCATGATTTCCTTAATCATGTACAGACGATCCACTCTCTGGCCGAATTAAGCAAGACGAAGGAACTTGCTGCCTATACGAAGGAGCTAACCGGCGAAATTCGCTTAATGAACGATATTATTAATATCGGCAACCCGGCTATTGCGGCGCTCATCCGCTCGAAGATCTCGCAGGCAGAGAGCAGCAAAATTCAGTTCGCATGCTCATTCAGCGGCTTGAATATGCAGGAGATGGGAGCTAAGACGCTGGATGTGAATCGTATACTCGGCAATCTTATCGATAATGCCTTCGACGAAGTGCTCAAGTACCCGGATGAGCAGCGAGTCGTCAATTTAATCGGCAATCAGACTGCTTCCGGGTTGGAGCTGACGATCAGCAATGTTTGCGCAGATGCGCCGAGAGTCATAACGAAGCCGCTGATGGAGGCTGGATATTCGACGAAGCAGGATGAACATCAAGGTCTTGGACTGTCCATCGTGAAGTCGATTACCGACAAATATAAGGGCTCGGTGAAAATAACTGCCGAACCTAATGATTGGATTACGTTTTCGGTTATTATTCCTATTTAACGCCGCTAATAAGCCAATCCGACGAGTGTGATTCGTCGGATTGGCTTATTTTTGTTTCAAGAATGAAGGATTGGGAACTTAGAGAGGCAATTGACTTGGCGTCATGTGGTATAATAGTAAGAATGCAATGGAACGGAAAGGAAGCGGGTGAATGTCATTTATGCCTCTTAGTGAAAAGCTGCACACTGCGCTGGAACAAGAGCTGCGCGATCATATAGATGCATCCGTATTAAAACGGGGTTGGCAATATTATGTAGACGGCCGCGTTCAAAATACTCGAGCAAGCGAATACGATACGTTGTATGGGATTGTGCAAGGCAGCGATCTTTATTCGGTCGTCATGGATGCAAGCCACTTTGCTTACAGCTCATGCACTTGTCCGGAGGATCATTACTGCAAGCATATGGCTGCTGTCTTATTCCAAGCATGCAGCGAGCTGCCAGATGGTCATAAGACAGCGGAGAGAACCTACTTTCGAATGCTCGGACTTACGTCTGCTAGCGAAGTATCGATAGGCAGTCGGGAACAAGCTGCTGTACCTGCAGAAGCGGGGAGCATGACACATCCGTCCGAGCTCGCAAGCGGGGCGGAGTGGCTGGCTTGGATGGAGCAATCGCAAGGCGAGACATGGCGCAAATGCCGGCATTCGCTTCATGCCCTGCAGCCTGTGCTTCAATCGCTTAAAGGGTTATCAAAGGATTGGGAGAAGCCGCGGCAACGCCTTCACTGGGCAACTGCGGTTATATTCGTGCTTGAGCAGGCCGAGATGGCCATTACGACCGTCGATTCGTTCAGCCGGTATTACCATGAAATGTCGTTTATTCGAATGGCTGAGCCTTGGGTTGAGCATTTATATACGCTTATTGGCGAGCTTGAGCCCGCGGCTATGGATAATGCGGAGACGCAGTGGGCAGATCTGCTCATTGCGGTCATTAAAGCGCGGGCTTCAAACGTAGAACGCCAACTGTTTGAATGGGAATATATTTATTTGTCACTGAGCGAGAAGCTGTCGAGCAATAGAGAATGGTTCGAGCGTGAGCTTGCGTTGATGCTGGAAGCGGAGAAGGAGGAGTCGTCGGCTTTCGTGCAAATTGCAATTGCCATGATGTATTTCTTCGATAAACGGGATGACAAGTCGATGGAGCATTTCGCCAAGGCTAGCTTCGATAAGGCACAAAGGGTTATTTATCCTTGCGCGGCACAACGGATGGAGGAGGAGAAGTGGGAGCTTGTAGAGCTCTGGATGAGCTTCCTGTATGAGCGTATCTATCCGAATCGCAACGGCAGAACGGTAGGCGTCTTCGTGACGTTGTGCCGGAGAGCGGATCAGGATCGTCCCGACCTGCCGCAATGGTCCACCTATATGACGGAGCTGTTGCCATTTTCCTTTCTAGAATTATCGGAGCATTGGCTGGGGCAGCAGCGTTATGAGGAATGGGCCGATCTCCAGCTGCTAACCGGAGCGAGGCTTGAGGATGTTGGTGTTCAGGCGTTGCGAGAAGTAGCCAAATCCGCGCCGCAGGTGCTCCTGCCGCTATACCATCAATCGATTGACGCAAGCATTCAGTCTCGTAATCGGCAAGGGTACAAGATGGCGGTGAAGCAGCTCAAGAAGCTGGAACGTCTGTACAAATCCGAGCAGGAGGATGCTCGCTGGGATAACTATATTAAAGGCTTAACTTCGAAATATCAGCGTTTGCGCGCATTCCAGGAGGAATTGTGGAAAGGGAAAATCGTAACATGAGAGTACAAAGCAGCGTTCGCAAACTTGTGGTTGACGGATTTTGGAACGAGAACGCGGAAGAGTCCGCGATTATGCTGGTCGCAGAAGGCCGGAAGGATGCGGCAGACAATCGGCTGCGCTCGCTCTTGTTCGCATGGCATAAGGCTTCATGGTACGGTACGGAGGTTGAAGAGATCAGCGCTGGCGGCAGGACGCTGCTGCAGCTTAAGCCGCTAATAGCGGTCGATTATTTATCCGCTCCTCAGGCGGTAAGGCTGCTGCAGCTCGAATGGACGCCGAGGCTAACGCTTCTCATGCGAATCGCGGAGCAAATAAGAGAAGCGCTATTGAACGGTTGGTTCATGCCTGATTGGGCGACATGGACCGAGCATCATCGCAGCTGGCGGATGGCTATTCCGAGTCAAGAAGAGCAGAAGTTGCTCATGTGGGAGCAGTCCTTGCAGGAGGCGGCAGATGCCGGAGATAAAGGTGTCGATAGGTGGCTCGGTTATGCCGTCGAGCAGATGGTCGAGGAGAATGAGCTAGCTGCAAAAGCATGGCGAGAGATCGGCCTGTTATCGGGTGAAGGCGTGCTAAGACGCAAATCGTCGGATGAGGAAGATTGGCTCATTGCTATTGGACTGAGCAAGGATACGCTGCCGTTCCGCGTAGCGTTGCAGCTCGTCGAGCCTCAAGAGACGAGCGGCTGGCGTCTGCGCCCGGCGCTTCAAAGCCGGGAAGGCGGGCCGTGGCTGCCGATTCGCCATGACGGTTATACCGGCTGGGAAGCAGACACGGCAGATGGCCGCGCGATCGAAGAAGCGTGGCTGCCGCTTATAGAGGCGAAGCTTGCGAAGGAGCAAGCGAAGTGGATTGATGCGCTGCCGGAGTGGGAAGATACGGCGGCAGAAGGCGTGATTCGCGCAGAGCTGACGGATAATGAAGCGTGGATGTTTCTCGAGGGGGCAAGCGTTCAACTGCTGGAGGCTGGCTGTCCCGTACTGCTTCCGAGCTGGTGGGAAGCGGTGCGTTCGCGCAAGTTGCGTCTGAAGGCGAAGATGAAATCGTCGGTCGGGTCGGCTGCCCAGCCGATGTTCGGTCTGAATCAGATCGTTCAATTCGATTGGAAGCTGGCGCTTGGCAATGTCGATCTGTCAGAGGCGGAATTTCTTCATCTTGCCGAGCAGAATCGCAGACTCTTCCAAGTAGGCGGCGAATGGGTGCATCTTGACCCGCAGGATGTTGACCAAATAAAGCAGTGGCTGAATAAGATGGGCAAGCGCAGCGGATTATCGTTCCGTGACGTGCTGGAGATGCACCTGCGCGGAGGAACGCCGCTGGAAGACGACAGTGTGTATGAATCAGAGCTTCGCGCCGAGGTTGAGCTGAACGAGCATTTGACGACATGGCTTGCCCAGTTGCAACAAGCATCGCAGATTCCGCTAGCCGAGTTGCCTCCTCAATTTCTCGGAGAGCTTCGTCCTTATCAGCTGGAAGGCGTGTCATGGCTGCTGTTCTTGCGCAGATTCGGACTTGGCGGCGTGTTGGCCGATGATATGGGTCTCGGCAAGACGATTCAGTTCATGGCTTATATGATGGTTATTAAGGAGAAGCAGGGCGGATTCAGAGGTCCGTCGCTGCTCATCTGTCCGACCTCCGTCATCGGCAACTGGGAGAAAGAGCTTGAGAAGTTCGCCCCGTCGCTGAAGGTGATGCTGCATTACGGCGCGAAGCGCGACAAGGGTGAAGCGTTCAGAGAGGCAGCGGATCAAGCGGATATTGTTATAACCTCGTATTCGCTTGCTCAATTAGATGAAGAAGTGCTAAGTCTCGTTGAATGGGATGTATTGTGCTTGGATGAAGCCCAAAATATAAAGAACGTATATACGAAACAATCGAGCGCGATACGCAGGTTCAATGCCTTGCACCGAATCGCTCTTACCGGCACGCCGATGGAGAATCGACTTACGGAATTATGGTCGATCTATGATTTCATTAATCCAGGGTACTTAGGCAGCTTGAATGAATTCCGCACCGCCGTAGTTGCCCCGATCGAGAAGACGCGCGACGAGGCGATGATTGCAGGGCTGCAGCGCTGGGTGAAGCCGTTCATGCTGCGCAGAATTAAGAAGGACCCTTCCATTCAGCTGTCGCTGCCGGAGAAGAATGAGGCGAAGACGTATATGACGCTGACAGCAGAGCAAGGCGTCATATACGAGAATCTGGTTGCCGATCTGTTGGATAAGCTCGATAAGCTGGGGCCGATGCAGCGCCGCGGGCTTATCTTGTCCGCGCTCACGAAGTTCAAGCAGCTGTGCGACCATCCCTCGCTTCTTAATGCTGATGAACGCAAGCTGCAATGGGAACCTGAGCGCTCGAATAAAGTGGTTCGGCTGCTGGAGATGTGCGAGGAGATCGCCGCTGAAGGCGAGCGTTGCCTCATCTTCACCCAATATGTTGATATGGGCGAGCAGCTTCAGAAGCTGCTTGAAGAGCGTCTTGGGATGCCGGTACCGTATTTGCACGGCGGCGTGCCGAAGGCGAAGCGCGATGAAATGATTGAACGGTTCCAAAATCAAGATGATCCGTGCTGCGCCTTCGTATTATCGCTTAAGGCCGGCGGGACCGGGCTTAACCTGACAGCGGCCAACCATGTGTTTCACTTCGATCGCTGGTGGAATCCGGCGGTCGAGAATCAGGCCACGGACCGAGCGTTCCGAATCGGGCAGACAAAGCAGGTACAGGTGCATAAGTTCGTTACGCTTGGCACGCTGGAGGAGAAGATCGACGAAATGATCGAGAGCAAGCAATCGCTTAGCGAGCAAGTCGTCGGACAGTCGGAGCAATGGATTACGGAAATGTCTACCGATGACTTGAAAGAGATTTTTGCCCTCCGCAAGAGCTGGCTGAAGGGGTGAGGGATATAAATGTCGGACGATAATGCACTGTTTAAGCAAAGACTGGAGAGACTGAGGAAAGAAAACGCTCCCTCTTCGAAGGAAAACTCACATCAGGATCCGTCGAAATCCAAAGAAATTGGCGGATTGCATAGTGAGAGCAGCGAGTGGAGACGGTTTTACGAAGTAGTCAAGCAAATAACAGAGGATATGCGTCACTAATACGTAAGATAAATTCACATAGCCTGTCGGGAAAAGTAACCCGGCGGGCTATAAGATTTTATCCCTCCCCGCCAAAAAAGTAGAATTGTATCCCTAACTTATTGTTTTTTGGACCTCCTAGCGATAGGCAATGGCATCCTATAATGAGGGTGCGAGGCAAACAAGCAACACCATAAACGAGGAGGTCTATCAAATGAAAAGAAGCTTTACGAGTATCGCTGTTGCATTGGTATCCATTATGTTGGTCGCATCCGCTTGCGGAGGCAACAACAACGGCGGCAACAACAAGCCGGCTAATGAAGGCACGGACGCAACAAACGCACCGGTAGAGACGAAAGCGCCGGAAGCGGAAGCGAAAGACGTAACGTTGTCCCTTCGTCACACACAAATTAAAGAGACAAGCAAAACACGCTTGAAAATCCTAGAAGATGTCGTTGCAAAAACACAAGATGAGAACAAAGGCTTGACGTTCAAGCTTGAAGGCATCGACGAGATCGTTAACCGCGATCAGAAGCTGAAAGCCGAGATGGCTGCAGGCAACCCTCCGGACATCTTCGAAGTATTCGGCGGAGCTGACCTTAACCTGTACGTGAAAGCAAACCGCATGCTTGACCTGACACCGATCATCGAAGAGCTTGGAATTAAAGACAAGTTCGCAAGCTTGGATGAGTTCACGATTGACGGCAAAGTATACGGCCTTCCTTTCGGCGGCTACAGCGAAGCGATCTTCTACAATAAGAAAATTTTCTCCGAGCTAGGTTTGGAAATCCCCACAACTTGGGCGCAATTGCTTGAAATTTCCGACAAAATCAAAGCGGCAGGCTACACGCCATTTGGTCTTGCTGCCAAAGACGGCTGGGTTAACGGCATGATGTGGAACACGGTTATGGAACGTAACGTAGGCATCGACGCATTCAGCAAAGTCGTATCGGGCGAAGCAAAGTGGACAGACGAAAACTTCGTTAAAGGTCTAACATCCTACGCTGAACTTGTTAACAAAGACTTCTTCACGAAAGGCGCACTCGGACTTGCATACGCAGATCAAGGCGCACAGTTGCTTTCCGGCAAAGCGGCAATGGTATTCACGGGAACATGGGACGCAAACCGTTTCTCCGGCGACGAAGCTGGCGAGTTGAAAGGTCAAATCGGCTACTTCGCATTCCCGTCCATCGAAGGCGGCGCAGGCGACCAAACGTCGATCAACGCATCGTACTCGAACGGCTTCGGCTTCTCGGCTAACCTGAAAGAAGATCAAATTGGAGCCGTTAAGAAATTTATCGCTAACTTCTACACCGAAGAAGTGCAAAAACGTACGCTTGTCGAAGACAAATTGCTTCCTTCCATGAAGCTGAGCGACCTGTCCGGCGTAGACCCGCTTACGACTGAAATCTTGACGGTAATGGCTAACGCTTCGAGCTCGTGGAAAGCTTATGACGCTATCGTTCAACCGGCAGTCGGCGCTGACATCAACGTTGGTATCCAAGAGCTGATCGGCAAAGTAAGCACGCCTGAAAAAGTAGCTGAGAAAATTCAAGCTTCCCAAGAGAAAGCGAATGCAGCTCAGTAATTGACAATAGCGACACATGACAATCGATCCTGATTGGCGAGAGGGTGTCCTTCCTTGCAGGAGGACACCCTCTTTCACTCTCAGGCACGGTATCGCTTACAAGTGAATCGTATTCGCAAAACTGTTAAGGAGAGGGAAGCTATGAACAAAGCGCTCAAAAACCCGATCACCTATATCGCGTTCATTATTCCAACGCTCGTCTTGTACGCCATATTTTTCTGTTATCCGGTTATCGTTTCTTTCATTTACGGTTTCTTCCGGTGGGATGGCATTACCGAGAAAGTATTTATAGGTTTCGACAACTTCGCAAGGCTTTGGGATGATGAAGTATTTAGAAAAGCGTTACTGAACAATTTCTACTTCATGGTATTTTCCTTAATCGTGAATATTCCGCTCGTCTTCCTGATCTCGATCATCATCAGCAAAGTTAGACGGATGCGTGACTTCTACAAATCGGCCGTGTTCGTGCCGGTTGTTATATCGACAGCTACTGTAGCGATTCTGTTCGGCGTTCTATACAATTACGATTCCGGTCTGATCAATCAGTTCATTCGCCTCGTTGCTCCTGAAAGCTGGGCGCGCGAATGGTTGTCCGATCCGAAGCTCGCGCTGCTCTCCATCTTGATTGCCAATGCTTGGCAGAACGTCGGTTTCTTCATCGTATTATGTCTTGCGGCGATCTTGAACATTCCGAAGGAAATCGTTGAAGCATCGAAGATTGACGGCGTTAACGGCTGGCAAGAAACGTGGAGCATTACGCTTCCGCTCGTGAAGCCGGTGCTGTTCGTTATGCTGCTGCTCTCGGTATCCGGAACAATGAAGGTGCTGGACATTGTCCAAATCATGACGAACGGCGGACCGTTCCAATCGACCGAGGTTATGGCGACATACATGCTTAAGGTAGGCTTCCGTTCGATGGAGCTAGGTTACGGCAGCGCGATCGGCGTTGCGATGTTCATCATTATTTTGGTTCTGACCGGCATTCTGCAACGGTTAACGAAGAGCGAGGAGGTGCAGTACTAATGACAGCACGTATGAAAAACTCACAATGGTGGATGCACAGCTTCCTATTCGTCTATGTCGTCGCACTGCTCTTCCCGTTATTATGGCTGTTCATGTCTTCCTTCAAAACGAATCGACAAATTACGGAAAATACATGGTCTTTCCCGACTTCGTTCAACTTCGACAACTATGTAGCCGCATGGGGTACGGCCAATATCGGCAAGTATGCGCTGAATAGCGTGTACGTAACCGTTGCCGCATGTTTACTAACGCTGCTATTTGCTGCGATGACTTCATTCGCCATTTCCCGGATGAAATACGAGAAGATGAATAAAATCGTGTATCAATTCATCCTGCTCGGTCTGCTCGTTCCGGCTGGCGCCTTGTTCATCCCGCTGTACCGCTTGATTCAAGGGATTGAGCTGTTCGGACACAAGCTTTATGATACGCATTTGTCGCTAATTTTGGTATACTCCACATATGCGTTGCCGATTACCGTCTTCATTATTTACGCCTTCATGCTCTCGATTCCAAGCGAGCTCGAAGAGGCAGGCATTATGGACGGATTAGGCGCATCGGGGCTGTTTTTCCGAATTATTGTTCCGATTTCTGTGCCGGCGCTAGTTACGGTGTTTATATTAAACTTCATCGGCAACTGGAACGAGTATATTTTATCCCAATTGTTCATCACTTCCGAATCGCTCCGAACGCTGCCGACAGGCATGGCGACCTTTAACGACGGTTATCGAACGAACTTTGCTTCCCTTTCGGCTGCCGTAATTATAAGTATCATTCCTGTTCTTATCGTCTATGTGTTCCTGCAACGTCAGATCATAGAAGGAATGACCGCGGGCAGCGTCAAAGGTTAATAGAATCGCTTTACAATCAGAAGCAGCTTGCCGTCCATGGACGGCATCTGCTGTTTATGCTAGTTACTGACCAGGAGGCTCCCTAGATGAACTTGAGACCGAAGCTTATGCTCGCATTCATAGCTCTGATCGTCATCCCGATGATTGGCCTCGGCATCTTCTCGTTTCTGAATTCGGAAACGCTGCTTGAGGAAAAATATAGCGAGCAGACGGAAATTTCGCTCAAGGCGGTAGGAGGCAACATCCGTTATTTCTTCCGGGAACTCGATCAACTGTCAGACGGCAATCTGACAAGCTCCGAGGTTCAGGATACGCTTAAGTACAGCACTTATACGGCAATCGATCCAAGTACGCTCATCGCGATTAATCAGGCGGAGAAGGAGATGAACCGGATTCTGTTCCAGCATCCGGCGGTCAGCTTCGTCGTGCTTTACGCGAAGGACGGCACGATGTTCCGCTCCTATCGCAACGATCCGACGACGTTCAAGCCGATTACCTTCGATATGTTTAAGCTGCATTCGATCTATGACGAGGTGATAGCGCTAGGGGGACGTCCGCTATGGATCGGACCTTACGAGCAGCGAGAGCTGACGGGCGTTGATCCGCCCTTGTTTACTCAGCTTCGCGTCGTAAAGGATATCGAGACGTTCAACGATCTGGGCGTCATGATTACGCAGTACAAGACCGAAGAAGTGATGAGCATGCTCAAAGCGTTCCAGAATCCCGACAGCAATGTACCGGAAACGCGTTATATGATTATTAATAATAGCGGACTCATTATGCTGGACAGCATGGGAGAAGCGCAGGGCAACAAAATTAACGAATACACGGCGCTTAAGCTGCAAAATACGGTCAATTACGAGAGCTCGCGCGAGACCTTCGATACGATTGACGCGCTTGTCTCGTCCTATCAGCTTGATCGGAGCGGGTGGATTCTCGTTTCGATTAAGTCGTGGAACTCGCTGACGAACGAGAATGTGCGATTCGTGCAGTGGATCGGCATGATTACGGCGCTTGGCGTTATTTCGGCGATATTGTTCAACGTCTTCTTCGTTAATCGCGTGGCAAGGTCGATTATCAAGGTCGTTCGCAAAATGCGTCTTGTAGAGCAAGGACTATTAGATATTCGTATTACCGCCCAAGGCAAGGACGAGACGGTGCTGCTCGCAAATAGTTTCAATAGTATGGTCGAGCGAATCGGCAGTTTGCTGAGCGAGGTCCGCAGAGAGCAGCAGCGCAAGCAGCATGCGGAGATGATGCTCATGCAGGCGCAGATCAAGCCTCACTTCCTGTTCAACACGTTGGAGTCCATTAACGCGCTCGCCGCGCAGAACGAAGGCAAGAAGATTATGCTCATGGTTCGCCGACTGAGCAACCTGCTGCGGACGAGCATGCATCATTCCGAGGAAATTACGATCGCGCAAGAAATCGAGCATGTGCGCAGCTATTTGGAAATTCAGAAATACCGCTTTGAGGAGCTGTTCGCCTACGAGATGAACGTTCCGGAAGAGGCGCTCGATTATTCGATTTTGAAGCTGACGCTCCAGCCCCTGGTCGAGAACAGCATACAGCATGGACTTGAAGGATATGGCGACGGAGAAGGGATTATCACGATCGAGGTATTTGTTGAACTTCACCAAATCGTGTTGTTCATCCGCGACAACGGAGTCGGGATGAGCGAAAACGTATTGCAGAAGCTGGCACAGGGCTGGGGTCCGACCAGCAAAGGTCAGAATGCGGCGGAGCTTGGCGAGAGAAGAGGACTTGGTCTAAGAAACGTAGCGGACCGGCTGCGTATCCATTACGGACCGAACTTCGGTTTATGGATTTGCAGCGGCGAGGGATATGGTACCGTTATCCGCTGCGTCATTCCAAAGAGCAGAGGTGAACAGCAATGAGCGGTAAAGTACTCTTAGTCGACGACGAAGCACATATTACACGAAACTTGGAAAAGGTTATTCCCTGGGAAATGCTTGGCTTGACCGTAGCCGGCGTTGCCAAAAACGGCGTCGAGGCGCTGGAGCTGATGGAGCAAGGGCCGATTGATTTGCTGCTATGCGATATTCGTATGCCGGTTATGGACGGTCTTGAGCTTGTCCGCCATATTCGCGAGAAAGAAATAGCTTGCGATATCATTATGCTGTCGGGATACCAAGATTTCACGTACACACGCACCGCCATTCAATATGGCGTCAATGATTATATGCTGAAGCCGATTCCATACGATGAGCTGACGGGCGTTATTGCCCGCATTATGGCGAACCAGCGGAACAAGCAGAAGCAGAAGCTCGAAGAGAAGCAGAAGCTTGGCAGAATGATCGACCTTGCTAGCGAAAAAATATTGTACGACATCATCATGGATTATACCGATGTAACGGCAGACAATTGGCTGCTTACAGGCGATGAGCAGCAGCTTAAGGAGCAACAGTTCGTCCTCATTGTATTGGATCTGGACGTCAGCTCGGAGAAAACGAAGGATTGGCGCGACTGGTCCGATAAGGAACGCAAGCTGTGGAACTTCGCGGTGTGCAACGTGCTTCGGGAGAAGCTGCATCAGCAGTCGCTTCACCATGCGGTCATACAAATTCGCGATGGCGAGTGGTGCGTGCTGATTGAGGTGGACAAAGATATTCCATACAATTTGGCTCAAATCAAAGAATGGACGGAGATGCTGCTCATAACCGTAAGCGGTCATGTGAAGCTGAGCCTGTTCGCCGGCATATTCCGAGAATTCGCCTCTGTAGCCGACTTGTCCAGTGCTTATAAGGTTGTACAGCAAGGCATGCAGCTTACACCCGTGCACGATGTCATTGCGGTCTATCCATCCGAGCAGATGAGATCGTCGAAGGCGGATCAAGCGTTCTGGGATACGGCGGAGAAAATCATCGGCGCGGTGAAGCGCGGCGATTCGATCACCGTTGATTTCGAATTGCAGAGCGTGACGCTGCTGCTCCAACAGATGAATGAGCCGAGTCTCGGCCGGGTGAAGCCGCTGCTCCATTTCTTCGTCCTGCATCTGATGCGGGAGATGAAGGAGATGGGCGTGTTTACCCGCGAGCAGGAGGATATGCTGTGGCGCAGGTTGGACCGAAGATTCGGCATTAAGGATTTGTTGTCGGTCATTAGGCAAGTGACAAGCACGGTATCCGAGAAATCAATGGATAAGAAGAAGCAGTCGGAGCGTTCGATGGCCGAGGCGAGATCGTTCTTGGATCGAAATCTATACCGCGATCTTAGCGTGGAGGAAGCGGCGACGCATGTGGGCTTAAGCACGTCGTACTTCAGCTTGCTGTTCAAGCAGACGTTCGGCGAGACGTTCATCGAATATGTAACGAGGCAACGGATGGAGCGGGCGAAAGCCATGCTCGCCGATACGCAGAAGAGCGTCGCTCAGATTGCGAAAGAGGTAGGATACGCGGAACGGCGGTATTTTACGAAAGTATTCATGAAATATACGGGCGAGAATCCGACGGATTATAGAAGCAAGCATCAAGATGGGGAGCAGGGTACGGATTCGTTATAAGGAGAGAGGATGGGGAAACGGTGTCTATTAAGCGCGATTGGAAGCAATGGAGTCTTAAGGAGAAGATCGGCCAGTTGTTCGTATTCGGCTTTCATGGGACGGAGCCGACGGAGCAGATTCAAGATCTAATTCGCGAATATGGGATAGGAGGAACGATCTACTTCTCCCGTAATGTCGTGAATGCCCAGCAAGTGCATGAGCTGAGCGGCAATCTGCAGCGCATCGCGAGCGATGCGGGCAGGCCGCCTGTATTCGTCGCTATTGATCAAGAAGGCGGCATGGTTGCAAGGCTGGTAGAGGGCGTTACGCTTATGCCGGGCAACATGGCTTTAGGTGCTGCCAGCATTGCTGCAGGCGCTCGCGAGACGGCGCGAGTATGCGGCGAGGAGCTTCGCAAGCTCGGCGTTACGATGAACTATGCGCCGTGCATTGACGTTAACAATAACCCGGACAATCCGGTTATTAATGTTCGTTCGTACAGCGATCGCTCGGACGTCGTTGCCGAGCTGGGCGCTGCGGCGGTTCAAGGCTACCAGGAGGCGCGTATTGCCGCGACGGTGAAACATTTCCCAGGGCATGGCGATACGTCGGTGGACTCGCATCATGCGCTGCCGGTATTGCCGCATGATCGAGCGCGTCTCGACGCGATCGAGCTTAAACCGTTCCGAGCGGCGATCGAAGCCGGAACGGATTGTATTATGACGGCGCATGTATGCTTGCCGGCGCTTGATCCGAGCGGCGTGCCGTCGACGCTATCGCAGCCTGTGTTGACCGGGCTGCTGCGCGAGGAGCTTGGCTACGACGGCATCGTCGTGACCGATTGCCTCGAGATGAGCGCAATCGACGAGTTTTACGGTCCGGGACCGGGCGCTGTACAGGCATTGCGGGCTGGAGCGGATATGGTGCTCGTAAGCCATACGTACGAGAAGCAACTGGCTGCGCTGGAAGCTGTCGCAAGCGCGGTTGAAAGCGGTGAGCTTGCGATGGATCGGATTGACGAGGCAGTAGGCCGCGTCATGGCTTTGAAGGAAAAGCTGGCGCTCGATGAGCCATTGCTTCCATGGGAAGATGCCCGGAAGGAGATTGCCACAGAGGACAATCAAGCAGTAGCCGCGCGTTGGAGCGAAGCATCCGTGACGCTCGTTAAGAACGAAGGTGGCTTGCTCCCGCTTAGCCGAACGGCGAGAACGCTTGTCCTGTGGCCGGACATCGTGCCGGTATCGGTAGCCGACGAGATGCTGTCAGGTCAAGGTACGCTTGGCGACTTCCTTGGTCAGTTTCATTCGAATCAAGTAGAACGGAGATTGAGCGATCGTCATGCGCTGGCAGAGCTCGATACATTCGAGCAAATCGTCGTCGTTACCTATGACGCCTCTAAGCATCCGCTGGAACGGGACATTTCGCGCGAGGTTGTGAAGCTTGCCGGCGACCGCACAGTTGCGGTATCCGTCCGCAACCCGCTTGATCTGCTGCTCTATCCGGACGTGCTTGCGTACATCGCAGTCTACGAATGCCGACCGCTGGCACTAGCCGCTGCGGCGAAAGCGCTCGTCGGTGAGCTTAAGCCGCAAGGCAAGCTGCCCCTCGACATTTCTAGCACCTACCCGTTCGGCTGGAGCGCTAGCTCATTGGCGCAATAATATGGAAACGGCTGCCTCACGAAGCTATATGCTTCGTGAGGCAGCCGTTTTTTACTAGTTATTTGACTTTTTATAAAGGCTCGTATGAAACTATCTTTTTTCCTTTTGCTCACTATCCCATCGGGTCAGGCAGTATGAAGCCGAATGTACATTGGACAAGTTGCAGAAACCATTAACGGGAAATTATCCTGTTATATTTACTCGAAATGGCTGCGTAGGGCTGAATCGGCGGAAGTAACAGGAGTTTTTCCAGTTAAGCAGCGAGGTTTTGGTCTTGGACGTGAATATAACGGGAGTTTTTCCATTTAATTAAGCAAAGGTGTGTGAAGGATGAATGGCAGCTGTCAGGAAGCGGTGTGTGGTGGAAGGACCAATGGTGACGCAACTTGGAGATTGGCTGATGGGATGGGGATATCGGTTATGCCCGGACAAATCCTCCATCGTGCCGAGCGCTTGTTCTGAATCTGTTGGTGCGGCGGCTACGAGTTCATTCGCGATTACATTTACTTGCTGAGCATCTTCGATAAGCTGCTTGTCGACTAAGGCAATCATTTGCTTCGTACCAGCAGATAGGAATAAGCTTGCGGGAGCGCCTTGCTCGATTTGCTGCTGCAGTGTGCAGGATGCTCCGAAGTTTTATTATCTATGTTAACATGTGTTTGAGTATAAATTAGTGTTTTTTTATTTCAAAATATAAATAGAAATAAATAATTAGGAATGGACGCAATATGATGCTAGAAATCCATGATTGCGATATACTTTGGTTTAGTAATCAACGCGAAATGACCTATACAAAGGACAGGATGTTCGGGAGCTAGGGTACTGCTCGATGAGCAGCTGAGGCTGCATGGTCTATCACGCAACAGTGCGAGAGGGTATGAGGATGAGGAATCGAATCACTTAGGCGTAGCGGGTTCATACCGCTTGCGATGGAGCGCTGCGACCTTGTCATGCTGCGAACGCCCCAAAATAAAGCATGGATCGAGCTCGTTCAATCGATCGTTGCTTCGCCCTCTTATCAAGAAGAGCTGCGGTCTATACAAGGCTACGATCTGTCGTTTACCGGCTCGGTGCTTCTGGACAGCTAGTAAGCTGTGCCGAGAATCATTGTTGACCAATGAGATTCGAATACGTTAAGTCATGCAAAATATAAGCGAGGAAAAAGATGACGCAAGGGTTCTCGTACCGATGCTGAATTTTGATCAACTGCTGATAGTACGTCTCCGCATAATGCGGATTGTTGCGCATTTCCAGACCGGCCTTGATTAACGCGTCGAGCTTATCGGCGATGTCGACCATTTCGCCTGCGTAATCATCTGATTTGCTGTCGACGATGTAGCTGGTCATCTCGCTGCGGAATTCAGCAGGCAGCAATTCAACGATAGTCGCGGCCGTTTCCTTCTCATATTGCTCGAAGGCGAGCTTGATCTCTTCATTGTTATGCTTAAAGTTCGTCACGACATCGCCGGACAGCACCTCCGGCAGATCGTGCAGAACTGCCTTTGCGACCAGTTCATACAGGTCGAACTCGGCTTGGCCGAATCGATCCCGTTCGAGCAGGCCGTTGAACAAGGCAAGCGAAGCGACCCGGAAGGAATGTGTCGCATCATTATCCGGCACGAGGTTATAGCTGCCGTTCCACCGCTTCACCGTATCGAGATCGACGATATAGCCGAGGAAGGCGGCAACGCCTTCCTGCTTTTCGTATTCGGCGAGCAGCCATACGATCGATGGCTGCTTAGAGCCTGCCAGCAGCTGGCGCAGCTCCTCGTACTTAGCTTGGAAAAACGGGTTCGAGCCGTACTTCGCCTCGCGGTGGCAGAAAAGCATCGCGTCGAACGTATCGATGGCCTCGACCAATTGTCCGACAAACGAGTCGTCCTGCGCGTCCACGATAAAGTCGGCCGCAGCGGGCTGCAGCGATTTGGACAAATAGGAGACGATTTCCTTGCTGAGCTCCTTCTCGAAGGAGCGGATATGGTTTATGACGAGCGTTTCTTTTTTCGTAACGTATTTAATGGAGCCTGTGCCCGTGTTTTTGAGATCGCCCCATAGGCAGCGTCCGAGCAGCTTCAGCTTGTCGATGGGGTTGCTGTATAGATGCTCTTCGGCTGTGGCGATAACGATCGATAACGCAGCGCATCTGAAGCTGTGACTTGCCGCGTTGTCCTCGAATCTCGGCGCGTATTCGCTCCATCGCGGAACGTATTGCATGCGGATAATTGTGTTCGTGAATTTACCGTTTTTCATATCAACACTTCCTTTGCAGCGCCTCATTGCAGCGGCGCATCTATACGGGCTGCAACATGCCCGACTATGCTATTATAATGCTTATCATCTGAACCGAATAGATATAACTGGGATATGCTCAACAAGCGTGTATGCTGCGCAAACCATTAAGGAGTGGGATGACTTACGAGAGAGCTAGGACTTGCTTTCAATCGGATTTTTGAAAAATGGATGTTCGTTATCATACCGGGATCGCTTATTCTCGGCTTCATTTTCTCGTCTAGCCTGCAGCCGTTAATCAAGGCTGTGCCGTATATGTTCGCTTATGTGACGCTGACGATGGCTATCGGCTGCGGTTTGACTCAACTGCGCGAGGTCGCGAAGCGGCCGGGGATAATGGCGCTTACGTTCGTTATCGCTCACATTGTATCGCCCCTGCTCGCATATGGAGCAGGGACGCTCCTATACGGAGCGGATTCGCCGTACGTCATCGGGCTCGTATTATTCACCATCATACCGCTTGGCGTCTCAACGGTGCTATGGGTAGGGCTGTCGGGCGGCAGCGTGCCGCTTATGCTGGCGATGGTCGTGCTTGATTCGGCCCTAAGTCCGCTTGTTGTTCCGGCGGGCATCCATTTGTTCTTCAATACAGCGGTAGAGATCGAAGCAGGACCGCTTATCGCCGATCTCTTCATCTTAATCGTTCTGCCTACTATAATCGGGGTCGCGCTTAATCAGTTCAGCAAAGGGCGCATCCAGGGCATCGTCATGCCGTATACCGCACCGATGTCCAAGCTTTGCTTCGTAGGGGTCGTTGCGTTGAATTCTTCGGCCATCGCGCCTCATATGGACAAGCTCAAGGAGGATATGGCAACGCTCATACCGCTCACCGTGCTGCTGGTAGGAGCTTGTTATGCGCTCGGCTTCATCGGAACGGCGAAGCTCCGCAACCGCGAGCAGCAAGTTACGGTGTCGTACGCAACCGGCATGCGCAATATCTCGCTCGGCATCGTGCTGGCGCTTGGTTATTTCAGTCCTTTGACGGCAGTGCCGGTCGTGCTGTCGATCTTGATTCAGCAGCCGCTCGCGACCGTTCACCATTACGTTTTACAAAAACTTAACAATAAGACGGCTGGCAAACCTAAGCCATCGCAGGTACGATAGGTGCAGGCACGAAGATGAAGGAGAGAGAAAGAGATGAACAGCTTTCGCAATCGGCTTACGCTTATTATGATCATTATGGTTGCTATATCCGTCAGCTCGGCAGGCGTATTTATGGCGAAGACGTTCAAGGATAACCACATCCAAGCGCTGGAGGAAAATATGATTCGCGAGATGCGCATCATATCCTCGAAGATGGATTGGAGGTCCGGCAGCCTCGAAGAGCTGTACGTCTTCTATAATAGAGAAGCGAAGGAATTGAAGAGTTATACGGACGCTAGGGTCACTTTCATACGGAGCGACGGCGCTGTGCTTGGCGATTCGGATACCGAGCCGGAGAAGATGGACAACCATCTAGACCGGACGGAAGTAAGAGAGGCGCTGGAGTCTGGCACGGGAAGGTCGATCCGGGAGAGCGAAACGATCGGTCAAAATATGATCTATGTCGCGATACCGGTGTCGGTTATTCCCGGTGAGGAGCCTTATATTATTCGGCTGGCAATGAGCCTGCAGCAGGTCGATGAGAGCATCCACAGGATGACGGCGGTGCTCATCATGGGCTTGCTCGTGCTGTTCCTTATTGTAGCGCTGATCAGCTATCGCTTAGCGCTCAGCTTGACGAGACCGCTGGAGCAAATTACGAAGGTAGCCAAGCGGATCAAAAATATGGACTACGCCGCACGCGTCAAAGTAACGAAGCAGGATGAGATAGGCGAGCTTGGCTATGCCATTAATGCGATGGCAGACAGTCTGAATGAGCAAATGACGCGCATTCGAGAGAATGAGGGACAGCTCGAGAGCGTATTGAACAATATGATTAACGGTATCGTTATGATCGATCAAACAGGGCGTATTCTGCTTATGAACCGCCGCGCAGAGGAAGTTCTTGGCTTCTCCGCGCGCGAGCTTGTCGGCCGTCACTTCGCGGAAGCGAAGCAGCAGTATGAACTGGCGCAAATGATTCAAGAGGGACTCGATACGAGGGAGCATCTTCGCGAGGAGATTACGTTCTACTTCCCTGAGGAGCGGCTGCTGGAGCTGAACGTCGTCCCGATTCACCGGGAGGTGGACGTGTTCACCGGCGTCCTGCTCGTGCTGCAGGACGTATCGGCGATCCGCAGGCTAGAGCGGATGAGAAGCGAATTCGTAGCGAATGTATCTCATGAGCTGAAGACGCCGATCGCAGCGGTGAAGGGGTTCGCGGAGACGCTGCTTGGCGGTGTCGTGAAGGACGAGGAGACGGCGAGATCGTTCCTGCAAATTATTTTTGACGAGAGCGATCGGTTGAATCGGTTAATCGGCGACATCCTTGAATTGTCCAAGATTGAGTCGCGCCGAGTGCCGCTTATTTTCTCGCCGATCGAGCTCGATTCCTTTGTCTCGAAGACGGTAACGCTGCTTGAATCGGAAGCGGCGCGCAAAAATATTAAGCTCCATATGCAGATCGAGCCAGGCCTCTACATGGAAGCGGACGAGGATCGGCTGCGGCAAATTATGATGAATGTGCTCGCGAACGGCATCAACTACACGCCGGAGGGCGGCCGCGTATCGATTAAAGTACATGCCCGCGGCGAAGAGCATATTCATTTCCAAATTAGCGATTCTGGCATCGGCATTCCGAAGAAAGATCTTCCGCGCATTTTCGAGCGCTTCTACCGCGTTGATAAGGCCCGCTCACGCAGTTCAGGCGGCACGGGGCTTGGTTTGTCTATCGTGAAACATCTCGTTGAGCTGCATAAAGGGACGATTACGGTGGAGAGTACCGTTGGCGTCGGGACGACATTTGATATTGAATTGCCTGTTCTGCACTAGGAACTGGAGCATGTTAGCGCGACGATGACAAAAACATTTACCTATTCTTTATGAAACCGTGATAAACTATAGGAGAATTCGATACTATGCGGACGGATTTTCCGTTTGCGAAGTTGGAGGTAAGTATGCCGCATAAAGTGCTCGTAATTGAAGACGAACCGACACTAGCGCGATTGTTGTCGTACAACCTGACGCAGGAAGGCTATGAAACAACGGTCATTGATCACGGCGGAGAAGGTCTGCAGACGGCTTTGCAGCGAAGCTTCGACCTTGTTATTCTAGATATTATGCTGCCGGGCTTGAACGGCTTCGAAATTCTGAACCGACTGCGCCAGAACGGCGTCAGAACCCCGGTCATTATATTGACGGCGCGCAATGCAGAGGAAGAGGTCGTGCAAGGGTTGAAGCACGGCGCGGACGATTATATTACGAAGCCGTTCGGCGTTGCCGAGCTGTTGGCCCGCGTATCCGCCGTCCTTCGCCGCACGCAGGAGGGCGATGTGAAGCCGCTGGAGACGTCGGAGAAGGTAATAACGGCTGGCGATCTGTCCATCTATCCCGATAAGTACGAAGTCGTGCTGAATGCGGAGTCGATTCCGCTTAGGCCGAAGGAATTCGAAGTGCTGCTGTACCTCGTGCAGCGTCCCGGAATGGTTATTACGCGCGATGATCTCATGAATGTCGTATGGGGCTTCGATTACATTGGCGGACAACGCACGGTTGACGTTCATGTCAGCTCCCTGCGCAAGAAGCTGGAGCTCGGCCAGCAATCGGTTCAGATCGAATCGATCCGCGGCGTCGGCTACAAGCTCGTAATGCCCAAAAAGCTCGCCTCCCCCAAAGTATAGGGTGGACGAGCTTTTTTTGTCTGCCGAGATGATGCGAGGGGTTCGCCTATTGCTTATTCCATACGAGCATCTTGCGCTGGAATTGCTTCGGCGAGCAGTCGTTGTATTTCTTGAACATTTTGTAGAAGTGGGCCATGTTGGGCATGCCGATTCGCTCGCCGACCTCGGAGATGCTGAGATCCTTCGTAAGCAGGATGCGCTCGGCCCATTTGACTTTGCGATAATTGACATATTCGGTGAACGAGAGGCCGATCGTTTTTTTGAAATATTTTACGAAGTAGTAATAGCTCATATTGGCGATCTTGCACACCTCTTCAACCTGAATGCGGTCGGTCAAGTGCATCTCGATATAATCAAGCACCGGGCGCAGCCGTGTTCGGTCGAAATCCTCTTGCAGCGTAAGCACCTTACGGCTGTCGCCGCGCAGCAGCAGCAATAGAATCTGCTTAATGAGTATGCTCACGGCAAGCTCATAGCCGGTATCCTTGCGGGTCGCCTCTTCAAGAATCTCTTTCGTTAATGAGGCGGTCTGCTGCTTAATGCTATGATTGAGATGGAAAATATAGTTCGCTTTGCTTAACGGCATCTGTGTCTCGGAAAAATAACGCATATAAGGAATCGTGCTCTGATCGTAAAATTGCTCCAAATCGAATTGAAGCACGATATAGTCGAGAACGCCGATGCTGCGGTCGCGGTGGAGCTCTGAAGCGCCGATAAGAACGACATCGCCGGCAGCGATGTGGAAGTGCTCTTCCTCGACGTAGACGTCAAGCTCGCCGCTGAGTACGAGCAGCAGCTCCAACTGCTTATGATAATGCCAATTCGTTAGCCCCTCTTCATTGCGGATGGAGCGGAATACGCGTATCGATAGCAATGGGTTCTCATAAGCTACCTTCTCGTTAAAGGCTTCCAATCAAATTGTCCTCCTTGGCGCGCGGCCTGCAATACTTATATTTTAGTGCTGAAATCTATCAAAGGCAATACGGGAAAGGGAGGACGTAAGTATTATGGAATGGCAACAGGAGCTGAAGGATAGGATGAGCGGTATGCTCTTGCTCGATCGAATGAACGAGGTGAGGGAGCTTGATCCGCTGCACGCCTTCGCGCTTGACGATTGGTTATGTCGACGAACGGGGCAAGGCGGCCCGTCGATATGCCATCTATGGCGTCATCCGCAAGCATTCATCCTCGGAATGCGCGACAGCAGGCTTCCCCATGCGGACGAGGCGCGCGGGTGGCTTGAAGCTGGCGGCTGGCGCACGGCTGTACGCCATTCGGGGGGAGCGGCCGTCCCGTTAGATCTTGGAGTCGTCAACGTATCTCTTATTATGCCGAAGCCTAGCGTGAACCACATGCATTACCATAATGACTTTGAACTGATGTATCGTTTCATCCAGGAAGCGCTGCGAATGACGGGAGAACAGGTGGACAAGGGAGAAATCGGGGGCGCTTATTGTCCAGGCGATTACGATCTGAGCATTGGAGGGCTGAAGTTCTGCGGCATTGCGCAACGAAGGCAGACGCATGCGTTCATTGTGCAGGCATTCGTTGTCGCGGAAGGCTCGGGAGCGGAGCGGGCGAAGCTTGTGCGTTCTTTCTATGAGCGGGCTGCTGGTGCTGCACGTGCCGATGAGGTTGGCAATGTCAGCGAATATCCGCTCGTGGAGGCTGGCAGTACAGCCAGTCTGGAGGAGCTCGCGGGACTAGGGCCGCAGGCCGGTCAAGCGTTCGCGCGGCAGCTGCGGCGAATCGTGAGCGAGGGGCAGACAGAAGCTGGCCTCTCAAGCGCTGCCGAACGGCTCGCGATGCCTACGGCCGAGGAGCTGGAGAGGGATATTGCGGCGCTGCGAGCCAGGTATGCCAGCGTTTCGCATTAGCAACGGCTCATAGCTGCTTGGCGCATTGGAGGAAGCTGGCGATTGTCTCGTCCAGCTGTCGTCGCAATTGGTGCAGCGGCCAAATGCCGGCATCCGACTCGATATCCTTGGCGATGAGGCGGAGCATCCATAGCGAGTAGACGGCTGCGAACAAATAATAACCTCGCTTGAATTCGGCAGGCGTCGTTGCAGTCAAAGCTACATATTCGTCTAGCAGACGCTCTCTGTGAGGAATGGTCATTTCCTTCGGAAATGTCGGATGAGACATGTCGATGACATGATATAAATCCCAATACGGGATGTTCAGATGAGCATGCTCCCAATCAAGCACTTTTATGTTGCCCATAACGATAGCGTAGTTGCCGAGATGAAGATCGCCATGCGACAAAACGAGCGGTTGATCGAGCAGCAGCTTATGCCCCTCGCGCTCTAACGTATCGAGTACAAGGCTGATGCCATGCTGAGGAAGATGAAGTTGGGAGGCTAGGCTAAACCAGCTTGCGCGATCCTCCAGAAGTTCGGCTGCAACATGATCAGCATTCGGTTTTGGGCCTTGCAAGGAAGAGAATGCGGGGATATCGATCGCTAACGCATGCCAAGAGACCATATGCGGGATTAGTGCTAATGACGCCCGGAGCTCGAACTGATGGCTTAGTGGACCAAGATCCTCAAATAACGTCCAGCTATGCTCGGGGGCGACATCTTTTGGCGACTTCGCCAGCAGCATCGGGTAGATGGGCTGCAAGCGAGGCAAAATATGCTCATACACCCAAGCCTCCGCACCGGATTGGCCGTCATTCGTAAGCGGCTTGAAGATGAAGCTGCCTGCGTCTGTTGGATTAATGCGTTCAACCGACTTCCCGTTCATACCTTTGTATAACATGTCTCTGCTTACAATCCGAGACGCAATAATATTGCCGTGTTGATCAATCCATGACGTATCCATCTTCCCCCGATACCTCCCCCGATTATTGCCGTTGGCGCTCCGATCGTTTGATCATTTGACCGATCACTTCCGAGAATACAAGACCGATCGCAATAGCGCCTGAGATCATGAACGCTTTGGCGCTTAGCTCTACAGCGGCATCATATTGATTCTCCACGACATTGCGCATGGCGTCGTACGCAATGCCGCCGGGCACAAGCGGAATGATGCCGGACACGCTGAATACGATCATCGGCATTTTATAGAGCTTGGAGAACAGCTGGCTGACGACAGAGACGATGAAGGCGGCGATCAGCGTAGCCGGTATCGCATCCATGCCAAGGTCGGTAGCCATTACATAGATAAGCCAGCCGAGCATGCCGACGGCGCCGCACTGCAGCAACGCGTTTCTTGGCACGTTGAATATGAGGCCGAATGCAGCAGAAGCGATAAAGCTCGTTACGAGCTGTGCGAATATGTCCACTCCGTACCTTCTCCTCTCAGGCTTCTCATTCAATATCCGTTAATAAAATGAAAGCACCGCTGCGATGCCGGCCCCTATTGCGAAGGCGGTCAGAAAAGCCTCCGCCCCCTTTGACAGACCGGATACAAGATGTCCGGCCATAAGATCCCGTACTGCGTTCGTCAAGTGAAGTCCGGGAACGAGCGGCATGACGGAGCTAATAATAATTTTGTCCAGATCGGTGCCGAAGCCGACATGGACGGTAAGCACGGAAAGCAGGCCGATTAGGACAGCGGTCAGAAATTCGGCGAAGAATGTAATCGGGACGATACGGTGGAGCGTCACGAAAAATAAATAGCCGATGCCGCCGCAAACGATGACGGGCCAAAAGTCCGACCAAATGCCTTGAAACATAATGAGGAAGCAGCCGCTGGCAATTGCGGCGGTGACGACCCTCAGCCAGTTCGGGTAGCTATAGCCGCTGTCGCCTGAATCGATGCGCTGAAGCATGAGGTAGGCTTCCTCGGGCGTCACTTCTCCGCGGCTAATCTGCCTCGAAATATCGTTAACAAGCGTCACCTTCAACAGGTTGGTCGATCTCTCAGAGATACGGATGAGTCTTGTCGTATGGGCAGTGCCCTCGATGGCGAAAATAATCCCGGTAGGCGTCACGAAGCTTTGCGATTGCGAGACGCCGCAGGCGGCTGCGATGCGAACCATCGTATCCTCCACGCGGTAGGTTTCACCGCCGTTCTGGAGGATGATCTTACCCGCGAGCAAGCAGAGCTGCGAGATGTCGCAGCGATTGTTATCGTCGGGAGGCTGTGAGATTGCCGTCATGGCTGCTTCGTCTGCCGCTCGAACTCCTCGCGGATGCGAGCGAGCAGGGCGGGATCGGCGCATACGTCATAAGCCGTCGCAGCAAGCATTTTGGCGCTGAACAACATGCGGTCGTACGCTCGTTCTGTCATAGCTGCGTCACGGAACGCTTCCGTATGCAGCAGGAATCGTTCCTCGACTACTTTGACGTAGGGATGAATGGCCGGGCAGCGAACGGATACGTTGCCGAGATCGAGTGATCCGTGGTCCTTGCCGAATGCAATCTCTTCGGGAAGGATACCGGCGTCGATCAGATTTTGGTTGAATTGAGCCGATAGTACTTCGTTCGTAAGCAGCTCGTCATACGAAAACTCATATTTGTTCGTTGTTAGCGTACATCCCGTTTGCAGAGCGGCTCCTTCGGCGCAGCGCAGTACCTTTTCTGCTAGCTCGTTCGTGTAGGCGCGTGAAGCGGAGCGCACATAGAACTTGGCCGAAGCATAATCGGGAATGATGTTCGGCGCTTTGCCGCCGTTGTCGATAATGCCGTGAATGCGAGCGTCGCTGCGGCATTGCTGGCGAAGCGCGTTGATGCTATTGAACAGCATAAGCACGGCATCGAGCGCGTTCACGCCTTCGTACGGGCTTGCAGCGGCGTGAGCGGCAACGCCCGTAAATTCGAATTGAATGGCGTCAAGCGCAAGCGATTCGCCGGAACGCTCGAAGGTATAGTAGGGATGCGCCATTAAGGCGAAGTCGCAATCGTCGAATAAGCCGGCTGCAGCCATGGGCACCTTCGCGCCTTTCGTTTCTTCGGCAGGCGTGCCGTAGATGCGGATTCGTCCGCCTAATTGATCGATCACCGACTTCAGTCCAACGGCCGCCGCAATACTCATCGAGCAGATGAGATGATGTCCGCAAGCGTGGCCGATTTCCGGAAGAGCGTCATACTCGCATAGAAAACCCGCAGTAGGACCAGGCTTGCCGGAATCGTAAACGGCGATGAAAGAAGTCTGTATATCAAGAATGCCGCGCGTAACCTCGAAGCCGAAGCCCGCAAGCTCCTTTGTTAACAGCTCCGCAGCGAAGAACTCCTCATGGCCAAGCTCCGGCCTGCTCCCGATCGAGCGGGAAATGGAGCGGAAAGTTTCGGAGTGCTCGTCTATGGTACTAAAAACAGTCTGTTTATTCGTCATAGCAGAGAATATACCTCCTCATATCGTTAGTCTCATTTTACCGCATGCCGTGAATTTTTTTGAATTGCTCAGGACTAAGGCCTTCAAGCCGCTTGAATACCGAGCTGAAGTAGCTTGGGGAGTCGAAGCCGACCCGCCTTGCGATCTCGTTCATCTTAATATCGCTTTCATGGAACATAAGCTCCTTGCTGCGGTTGATGCGCTCGCGGTTCACATATTCCAGCGGCCGCATCTTCAGCGCTTTCTTGAACAGCAGGCATAAGTATTGCGGCGTAATGTCGATACAAGCGGCTAAGTCCTTGATCGTAATAAGCTTGTCATAATTATCTTCAATATACTTCAGCACCGGCTTCAGCTTCAATATATGATGCTCTGCCGATTGCGAGCTGACGAGAATAACTTTCATCAAATCAAGCAAAAACATGTAAACGAGCTTAGAGCATTCCAAGCCGAGAAATGAGCGGCCTGATTGCGTCATCGCATAGATGTTTTTCATATGTGTCATCATCATATCATGATCGGCTGTCGAGTAGACGCCAGATTGCTTAATCCCTGCTTGACGCAGCATCGTTTCCGATAGATCGCCGCGAAAGCTGAGCCAGAAGATTTCCCAGGGCTCTTCCGTTGCATAATAAGCATGAGGATCGCCCGGTAAGAGACAGAAGCCTTGTCCGGCTTGAACAGACATTTTATGCTCGCCGACCTGAAGAATGCCTGCTCCGTTCATGACCTGCAGCCACTGAAAATGCGGATATCCGTCAGGGCGGTCGATCGTTTCTTGATTGTTCCAATGACCGATGCTCGTAAGGTAGAGGGGAAGCGTTGTATCGGCTTCCGTAAGCGTAGGGAAGACCATCGTGTCCATCTTTATGCAGCACTCCTGTTTCATATTTTGTTATCTATGCGAAAATACTGTTATTTTAATGGAGATGCTTTCATTTTATAATATGAATATCATTATAGTCTACCCAACTACGACGATTCACAAGAAGATATAGGAGGCTCATTTCATGACAACAAAGTTCCCGCCGATCAGCGGCAAGGTACCGCAAATGCTGCACGGAGCAGATTACAACCCGGACCAATGGCAGAAGTATCCCGAGGTGCTGGAGGAAGATATACGTTTAATGAAGCTGGCTAGCTGCAATGTGATGTCGGTAGGCATCTTCGCATGGGCGGCGTTAGAGCCTGAGGAAGGCCGCTTCACTTTCGAGTGGTTGGATACGCTGCTGGACAAGTTCGCCGCGAACGGTATTTTTGCCCTGCTTGCAACGCCAAGCGGCGCGCGTCCGGCTTGGATGTCGGAGAAATATCCGGAAGTATTGCGCGTTGCCGAAAGCGGCATTCGCAATCTGCATGGCGCAAGACATAACCACTGCTTCTCCTCGCCGGTTTATCGCGAGAAGGTAGAGATTATGAACAGCAAGCTGGCTGAACGTTATTCGCAGCACCCGGCTGTTATCGGCTGGCATATCTCCAATGAATACGGCGGCGAGTGCCACTGTAATTACTGTCAGGACGCCTTCCGCGGCTGGCTGCAAAATAAATACGGCTCGCTCGAAGCGCTCAACGATGCATGGTGGACGACGTTCTGGAGCCACACGTATACGAACTGGACGCAGGTGGAATCCCCTACTGCGCGCGGCGAGAATGCCGTTCATGGTCAAAACGTGGATTGGAGACGTTTCGTAACGGATCAAACGGTCGATTTCTGCCGTCATGAGATTGCTCCGCTGCGTGCAGCTAATCCGGAGTTGCCGATTACGACTAACTTCATGCTTGATTTCGAGCCGCTTAACTATTGGAAGTTCAGCGACCTGCTCGATATGATTTCATGGGACGCTTACCCGACATGGCATGACAACTTTGGCGACGACAGTTCGCTAGCGTCTTGGATTGCGTTCAACCATGACGTATTCCGCTCGCTCAAAGGCGGCAAGCCGTTCATGCTGATGGAAAGCACGCCGAGCATGACGAACTGGCAGCCGGTCAGCAAGCTTAAGCGTCCGGGCGTTCATATCTTGTCTTCTTTGCAGGCGGTTGCGCATGGCTCGGACACGGTTCAATATTTCCAATGGCGCAAGAGCAGAGGATCGAGCGAAAAGCTGCACGGTGCGGTTGTCGACCATGTTGGCAACGAGCACACACGCGTCTTCCGCGAAGTGTCCGAGCTTGGCCAAACGCTGGAGAAGCTGACGGAAGTCGTCGGCACATCGGTGAAGCCGGAAGTAGCGCTTATTAACGATTGGGAAAACCGCTGGGCAGTGAAAGATTCGCAAGGACCGCGCAATGGCGGCTTGCATTACGAGAAAACCTTGCACAACCATTACCGTCCGCTATGGGATCTAGGGGTATCGGTTGATGTAATTGATTCTGAATGCAGCTTCGATTCCTATAAAGTGCTTATTGCTCCGATGCTCTATATGGTACGTCCGGGCGTTGGCGAACGCATTGAACGTTTCGTCGAGAACGGCGGTACGTTCATCGCGACTTATTGGAGCGGCATTGTCGACGAGAACGATCTTTGCTTCCTTGGCGGTTTCCCAGGTCCGCTTCGCAAGACGCTGGGCATTTGGTCGGAGGAAATCGATTCGCTTCATGATCACGACTCGAACCGCGTCGTGATGAACGATGGCAATGAGCTTGGCTTCGGCGGCGAGTTTACTGCTCGTGAGCTTTGCGACCTCATTCACCTCGAAGGCGCTGAGGCGCTTGCGGTGTACGGTGAAGACTTCTATGCAGGACGTCCAGCCGTTACGGTTAACAAGCTTGGCAAGGGTAAAGCGTATTATATTGCGTCGCGCAATGACAATGATTTCATTAAACAATTGACAGCGAGTGTTATCGAGCAGGCTGGCGTGAAACGTGTCATCGAGTCCGAGCTGCCGGAAGGCGTAACCGCTCAGCTTCGTACGGACGGCGAACAGGATTTTGTGTTCGTCTCGAACTTCACGGATGCTAGCAAGTCGGTAGAGCTGGACGGCCGCGTATACACGGAACTGCTGACAGGTGCGGCTGTAGGCTCGTCAATCGAGCTTGAAGGCCACAGCATTAAGCTTCTGAAGCGCGCATCGAAGTAACATTCTTATATTCCTAACAAACTGTGCAACACGTACGAAAGCCGTACGTGCTGCGCAGTTTTTTTTCGTTGTGGTTGAGCAAGCGTGTAAGAGCACATGCGCTCTTACACACCTCCCCGACAAGTTACTCCTTCGCTATAAGAGCACATACGCACTTACAGCTCACATTCGTACAAGTAGCCTGTGCGCCTTGGCTCTGTAAGCGCACATGCGCACTTACACGCCACCCCGACAAGTTACTCCTTCGCCATAAAAGCACATACGCACTTACAGCTCACATTCGATCAAGTAACCTGGCAACTCTTAAGTCTATTTATCAATTATTGTCGAATTTAACATTCCGATAACATTTCGCGCCTCTACAGTTGATGCTTGAGACCTATAGTGTTTCTGAGAGGATATGGAAGGAAGGGTGATCGTGAATGACGGTGTCCGTTCTGGATAAGCAAATGAAGCAAGAAATGGTTGAGCACGAAGAAGGAAAGTCTTCGGCAGCGGCTGCATCGGAAGTTGTACCATCTGCCGCAGAGGTCGTTTCCGAAGCTGCAACAGAAGCTTTGGTACAATCGGAGCTCCTATTTATTGAAAGAGAACTTAATCAAACCTTGTTAACAGTTAATGAAGTAACAGCAGATGAAATGACAGAGCAGCGGTCCGTCCGGATTGCCGATTATATGCGCGGAGCACCAACCGTTGAAGAACAGCGCTCCTGCCGCGAGACGATAAGCGTGTTCAAGCAGCATCCCGATTGCGAGTGCGTAGTCGTCGTACGAAGCGGTGATCAGATCCCGGTCGGTCTCATGATGCGTAACCGGTTTTTCTTAAAGCTGGGTCATCGGTTCAGCGCCGATCTGTACTATGAGAAGCCTGTAACGAAGCTGATGGATACAAGCCCGTTAATGGTACATAGAGCGGATGCGCCGCAGCAGATCATTGACAGCGCGCTCAGCCGCGATGAGAGCATCCTCTATGATTGCGTCATCGTGACGCAGCAGGACGGATTGTTGGCTGGCGTGCTGACCGTATCGGACATGCTTAAGATGTCGAGAGAGCTGCAGCAGGAAGCGGTTCATGCGCAGCGCCGCATCATTCAATCGGCGGAACAGCGGGTAAGACAGATTGAGCAGGCGGCAAGCGCCGTCCGAGGCTCTACCGAACAAGGGGAATCGCTGTCCGTAGAGATGGTTGATCTGACGTTAAGCGGCAAGAATGAGCTGGACAAAGTAAGCAACGCTTTCGTATCGATAGCGACTTCTTCACAGCGTCAAGAGCAGCGCATGAACGAGCTTCAAGTAGAAGCGGGCTCCATCAGCCGCGTGACCAAGGTGATCCGCGAGTTGGCGGATCAAAGCAATCTGCTCGCGATCAATGCTTCTATAGAAGCAGCGCGTGCGGGTGACCAAGGACGCGGCTTCGCCGTTGTGGCCGGCGAGGTCATGAAGCTGGCAGGCCAGACGAAGCAGCTGGCCGGAGAGATTACAATGCTGACTAAGTCAATCGTCGATGCGATCGGCGAGACCGCGGCGCTTACGCGCTCGGGCCGGTCGGAGACGAAGGATAGCGAAGCGTACGTGCTCGCTGCGGTTGAAGCGTTCAATCGCTTGTTCCAGGCGGCCGCGAATAATCGCGGAAGCGCGAAGCAAGTCGGGGAGCTGTCGGAGCAAGCGCATCGCCAGTCGATCCATGTCGCCGATGAAATGGAGAAATTGCGGCAGTCGTATTTTTAACATGAAGTTTACAAAAAGCAAGTACCGGATTTACAAACGGCTAGTAGTATTGATCTTGCAAGGGGAAACCCATACTAGATAAATTAAGAGGAGTGGTAGAGTTGTTTAAGGGGAAAAAGAAAGTTGTACTAACGTTGATGATGTCCATGTTGATCGTATTCGCAGCAGCTTGCGGCAATAACGCCAATAGCGGAAATAACGGTTCGGAGAATAACGGCGGAGCAGCTACGAACAACACGGCAACAAATGCGCCAACTGAAGAAGCGGTTAAGCTGTCGGGCGAAATTAAAATAGACGGTTCCAGCACAGTGTTTCCATTAACGGAAGCAGCGGCTGAAGAGTTCAACAAAGAGCATTCGGATGTACGCGTACCAGTCGGCGTATCCGGCACAGGCGGCGGCTTCAAGCAGTTCTGCGCTGGCGAGATTGCAATTGCAGACGCATCGCGTCCAATCAAGGACGAAGAAGCAACGGCTTGTAAGGACGCAGCTATCGAATACACGGAGCTTTCGGTAGCATTCGACGGTCTGTCGGTTGTCGTTAGCAAAGAAAATGATTTCGTAGACCACCTGACTGTTGAAGAGTTGAACAAAATCTTCACAACAGGCAGCACGGTTGCTACTTGGAAAGACGTTCGCGACACATGGCCTGCAGAGCCGATCGTTATGTTCTCGCCAGGCGCTGATTCCGGCACTTATGACTACTTCAATGAAGCAATCCTTGAAAAAGCAGGCATTCGCAACGATAAAGCAATCAGCTTCAGCGAAGACGACAACGCACTCGTTCAAGGTGTAGCAGGCAGCAAATACGGCATCGGCTACTTCGGCTTCGCATACTTCGAAGAAAACGCCGATAAGCTGAAAGTCGTTCCGGTTGACGGCGGTTCCGGTCCAATCGAGCCTTCGTACGACACGATCAAAGACGGCACTTACGCGCCATTGTCCCGCCCGCTCTTCATCTACGTGAACAACAAAGAGCTTGAGCGTCCTGAAGTGAAAGAATTCGCTAAGTTCTACATTGAAAACATCGGAGCATTGGCTGGTGAAGTTGGCTACGTGTCGCTGCCAGATGAGCAATACGCAACAGAAGCTGCCAAAATCCAATAATAAATAAGCTCGTACTTGAAATATAGGAAAGTATAAAATGCTCTTTGTTATACTGGCCTATATTTCATCCGCGAAACGATGCTTATGCCGCCAATGGACGGCAACAGCCGTTTACGCTTGGTGATGAATATGTGATGTCTCGCGAGACATCACATTTTTCACGCCGCATATGTTAATGAATTGTAAATGGCAAGAAGGAGGCCGCCGGCATGCAAAGCGAAGCTCTGCAAAGCAAAGATAAAGGGCAAACCGCATCTGCAAAAGTCAATGCATATAAATTCAAAAACGAGCGCGTCAGCATCATGAACAAAGTAATGCCAATCTTGCTGTTTCTATGCGCGTCCGTATCCATCATGACAACGATCGGAATCGTTGTAACGCTCTTAACCGAAACGATCCAGTTTTTCAAAACGATCCCGATCACGGACTTTTTGTTCGGAACAAAATGGTCGCCGCTAATCCCGCCTAAGAGCTTCGGAGTGCTGCCGCTGCTTACCGGAACGCTTATGATTACTGTCATTGCTTGTCTTGTTGCCGTGCCTATCGGTCTTGCAAGTGCCATCTACTTATCGGAATATGCGCCCAAAAAAGTAAGGAAGGTCATTAAACCGATTCTTGAAGTGCTCGCAGGCGTTCCAACGATCGTATACGGTTATTTCGCGCTAAGCTTGATTACGCCGATTATTCAGAGCGTATTCCCAAGCGCCGGCATATTCAATGCGCTCAGCGCCGGAATTGTCGTCGGGATCATGATTATCCCGATGGTCAGCTCGCTAAGCGAGGACGCGATGTCGTCCGTACCGCGCAGCTTGCGCGACGGCGCTTATGCGCTTGGAGCTACCAGGTTCGAGGTTGCCCTTAAGATAGTCGTTCCTGCCGCACTGTCGGGTATCGTAGCATCTGCTGTACTTGCATTCTCACGGGCTATTGGCGAGACGATGATCGTGACGCTTGCAGCGGGATCGACGCCGAACATGACGGTGAATCCGCTGGACAGCATTCAGACCATGACCGCCTACATCGTTCAAGTCAGCTTAGGCGATACGCCGCACGGTACGATCGAATACGGCTCGATATTTGCAGTTGGCATGACGTTGTTCGTCATCACGTTCTTGCTTAATATTCTTGCCCAGTACGTAGCAAGAAGATTCAGGGAGGAGTATTAATATGAACATCTTTCACGATGCGAACCGCAAGCAAATTGCCGGCCGCCGCAGAACGGACTGGCTGCTGCATATCTTGTTCGTTACGGCAACCTCGATCGGCGTAATCGCGCTTTGCGCGCTGCTTATCGACATACTGATCGACGGTGTTGCACGTCTTCAACCAGACTTGTTCACCAACTTCCCGTCCCGCAAGGCGGACGGCTCGGGTATGAAGTCCGCGCTTGTCGGAACGATTTATATGCTGCTCATTATGGCGCCGATATCCTTTATCTTCGGCGTTGGAGCAGCAATTTACCTAGAGGAATACGCAAACAAAAACCGCTTTACAAGGCTCATTCAGCTTAACATTAGTACGCTTGCCGGCGTTCCTTCGATCGTATACGGCATTCTCGGCCTCGCCTTGTTCGTAAGGCTTCTGGCGCTCGATAAGAGCTTGATCGCAGGCGCGCTTACGATGACGTTGCTCGTGCTGCCGATTATCATCGTGTCGGCGCAGGAAGCGATTCGCGCCGTGCCGAAGTCTCGCCGCGACGCCTCGTTCGCGCTAGGTGCGACCAAGTGGCAAACCGTGGCGCGCTCGGTAATGCCGTCAGCTATTCCCGGCATCCTTACCGGCGTTATTCTCGCAATGTCGAGGGCGATCGGGGAGACGGCTCCGCTTGTTATGATCGGCGCGCTAACGTACGTCGCTTACTTGCCGAAGGGTATTACGGATTCTTTCACCGTTATTCCAATTCAAGTGTACAACTGGTTGTCCAAGCCTAAGGTGGAGTTCCAGGAGCTTGCGGCAAGCGGCATTATCGTATTGCTGGCGCTGCTGCTGCTTATGAATTTCTCGGCTATACTGCTTCGCAACAAATATAGCAAAAACGTTTAATAACGGTTGGAGGAGACGAGCGAAATGGAAGCACTCATTAATATTAACAAGTTGAATTTGTTTTACGGCACTTTCCATGCACTCAAAAATGTATCGCTAACGATTCCGGAGAAAGCGATCACCGCCTTCATCGGCCCGTCCGGCTGCGGCAAGTCGACGCTGCTCCGCACGCTCAACCGTATGAACGATATGATTCCCGGCACGCGCATCGAGGGCGGCATCGCCATCGGCGGAACGGAAATTTATTCGAACGAAGTAGATGTCGAGACACTCCGCAAGAAGGTGGGCATGGTGTTCCAGCAGCCGAATCCTTTTCCTAAGTCGATCTACGATAATGTTGCCTACGGTCCGCGCCTGCATGGTGTATCGAGCAAAAAGCAACTCGATGAAATCGTTGAGACGAGTCTGAAGTCGGCCGCGCTTTGGGATGAAGTGAAGGACCACTTGAAGCGTTCCGCCTTCGGCATATCCGGCGGCCAGCAGCAGCGTCTGTGCATTGCGCGCGCTCTTGCGGTGAACCCTGATATTTTGCTCATGGATGAGGCGACTTCGGCGCTTGACCCGATCTCCACGCTGAAGATCGAAGAGCTGGCGCAGGAGCTGAAGGATAAATATACGATCGTTATGGTTACGCACAATATGCATCAGGCAGCAAGGGTTTCCAACCAAACGGTATTTTTCTTGAATGGCGAGGTCATTGAATATTCGGATACGGAGAAGCTGTTCTCCAACCCGACCGATCAGCGCACGGAAGATTATATTAGCGGACGTTTCGGCTAAGCCGCAACTGTATTCGCGATTGAACGAATACCTAATAGGGGGAAACTAGCTGTGATGACGAAACGCAAGGAATTCGATCAAGGACTGGAACAGCTTCATAATTTGCTTGTGGAGATGGGCGGCTTCGTAGAGGGCGCGCTTGTTGACTCCATAGAAGCGCTCAAGGTCGTTGATGTAGAGCGGGCTAAGCTTGTTATTAAGAAAGATCCGCAATTGAATCAAATGGAAGAAAAAATTACGGAGATCGGCTCGCGTCTTATTGCGACGCAGCAGCCGGTTGCGAAGGATTTGCGCCGCATTTTGTCGGCGTTCAAGATTGCCAGCGATCTGGAACGCATGGGCGATCTTGCGGTTGACGTGGCGAAGGTCGTCTTGCGTCTTGAAGGTCAAGAGCTTATTAAGCCATTGATCGATTTGCCGCGCATGGCGGAGATCGTTCAGACGATGACGTATGAGTCGATCCAATCCTTCGTGCTCGAGAATGTTGATCTTGCTTACAAAATGGCGAAGGACGACGATCTGGTCGATGCGTTGTACGGTCAAATCACGCGCGAGCTGTTCTCGCTCATGATGGAGAACCCCCGCAATATCGCTCAGGCGTCGCTGCTTAGCTTCGTCGGCCGTTATATGGAGCGCTTCGGCGACCATGCGACGAATATTGGCGAAAGCGTCGTTTACTTGGTTACGGGCAACCGTCCGGACTTGAATCAATAATTAAAAATGATCGAACAATAAACTTTACCGCAGAGGAAGTCCGCGCCGTAGCTGGACTTCCTCTGCGGTTTTTTTCTATTGAACAAGCAAACATTATAATGTTTGTTGACCTGAGCCTAAAATCAGTGTACTTTAAACATTATAACGTTATAATCTTAACTGGATTGAAGGTGAGCTGCATGAAGCAAGAACGGATCGTATGGCGCAACGTTAAGCGAGCGAATGGCGAAGCAATCGATATTGCCGTCGAGAACGGTATCATTACGGAAGTAACGGCTGCCGGCCGCGCGAATGATGGGATTGACGTCAGAGACGGCTCTGGACTGTTTGTTTCCAGCGGCTGGATCGATGTGCATGTTCACGCGTTCGCCGAGCTGAGCCCGTACGGAGACGAGATCGACGAGATCGGCGTGGGGCAAGGAGTCGCGACGATCGTCGACGCTGGAAGCTGCGGGGCGGATCGGATCGGCGACTTGGCGTCAAGCCGGGAACAAGCGCTCACGAACGTGCTCGCGCTGCTGAACGTCTCGAAGATCGGCTTGCATCGGATTGACGAGCTGTCCGACCTCGGCTGGATCGACCGCGAACTCGCGGTAGAAGCCGTTCGCAGCTACCCAGACTTCATCGTCGGCTTGAAAGCAAGAATGAGCGGGAGCGTCGTGAAGGAATGCGGCATAGAGCCGCTGCGGATAGCTAGAGCAATGGCGGATCAGATGAGCTTGCCGATTATGGTTCATATTGGCTCGGCGCCGCCTCGGATCCAGGATATATTGCCGTTGTTGAAGGAGAACGATGTCGTAACGCATTATTTGAACGGGAAGAGCAACAATTTGTTCGACGATGCCGGGCAACCGTTGCCGGAGCTTAAGGAAGCAATCGCCAGAGGGGTGCGTATGGACGTCGGACATGGCACAGCCAGCTTCTCGTTCAAGACGGCTGAGGCCGCGAAGGAGAGCGGGATCAGGTTCGACACCATTAGCTCCGATATCTATAGAGGCAACCGACTGAGAGGTCCCGTTCACAGCTTGGCGCATGTTATGTCCAAGTTTTTATTATTGGGCTACCCGCTAGCCGATGTGGTTGACGCCGTTACCGTTCGGGCAGCGAACTGGTTGAACAAGCCCGAACTCGGACGTATCCAAGTCGGCGACAAAGCGCATCTTACTTTTTTCACCGTGAAGCATGAGAAGACGGAGTTCATCGACTCCGAAGGGGAGATGCGTGTGGGAGATCAACATATTGAGGCAAAAGGGGTAATCGTCAATGGCAGATTTGTTGAATGCTAAATATGGATTGAAGCGTGTCATTAACGCAAGCGGACGCATGAGCATCCTCGGGGTATCGGCACCAACCGACACGGTTATGGATGCGATGAAACGCGGGGGGCAAAGCTACGTGGAAATCGCCGATCTCGTTGATAAGGCGGGCGATCATATCGCCGGCATTCTCGGATCGGAAGCGGCAGTCGTTGTCAACTCTGCTTCCAGCGGCATCGCGTTATGCGTGGCCGGTGTCGTAACGCAAGGCAATCGGCGGAAAAGCGAACGGCTGCACCAAGATCCGATCGAAAAGAACGAAATCATTATTTTGAAGGGTCATAATGTTCAATACGGAGCGCCGGTGGAGACGATGGTATTCCTCGGCGGTGGCAAGCTGCTGGAAGTCGGTTATGCGAACGAAGGCAAAGCCGAGCATATCATGGATGCGATCAGCGAACGTACGGCCGCGATCTTGTATGTGAAATCGCATCACACGGTGCAGAAGAACATGATTTCTATTGAGGAGGCATGGGAGGTAGCGCAGCAGAGCGGCGTGCCGCTCATCGTCGATGCGGCAGCGGAAGAGGATATTCGCAAGTACGTGAAGGTCTCGGACTTGGCGATTTATAGCGGCTCCAAGGCGATCGAAGGGCCGACATCAGGTATTGTCGGCGGCAAACGCCAGTACGTAGAGATGGTGAAGGTCCAATTGCACGGTATCGGCCGCAGCATGAAGGTCGGCAAGGAGACGACGTTCGGCTTGCTCCAAGCGCTGGACGAGTATCTGGACAAACCGGATAACAGCGAGCGGGAGAAGGCATCGCTTCAAGCGCTTATGCCGCTCGGCGAACAACCGGGCGTTCAAGTGACGATCGTACAGGACGAGGCGGGGCGGGCGATATTCCGAGCTAGAATTCAGATCGATCCGGCGCTGACGGGCACATCGGCCAAAGAAGTCGTTCAGCGGCTGCAGAACGGCGACATCGCTATCTATACGCGCGACTACGGCGTGAAGCAGGGCTACTTCGACATCGATCCGCGTCCGCTGCTCGGCGACGACATTGACGTGATTGCAGCAACTATTAGCAAGCTAACGGGAGGCAACTAATATGTCCAACATGAACAGACGATTGTATAATAGCCGCGCAGCGCTGAATGTGCTTGCGAACAGCGTAGAGAATGCCAAAGAAGTGTTCGATGCCGCAGAAGGGCATGTGCTTGTTGGCGTTCTGTCCAAAGACTATTCTACTGTCGAAGCAGCCGTCGAAGCGATGAAGCAGTATGGAGAGGCTATCGAAGACGCTGTCTCCATCGGTCTCGGAGCGGGAGACAATCGGCAAGCGGCGGTCGTAGCGGAGATTGCGAAATATTATCCGGGCACGCATATTAACCAAGTATTCCCGGCGGTCGGCGCCACTCGAGCGGGCTTGAACGGCCAAGATAGCTGGATCAACAGCCTTGTCTCGCCGACGGGGCAAGCCGGGTACGTCAACATCTCGACTGGACCCTACAGCGCTGCTCAGCCGGAGCAAGCAATCGTGCCGGTCAAGACCGCGATCGCGCTCGTCCGGGACATGGGCGGCAACGCGCTCAAGTATTTCCCGATGAACGGATTAAGCCGGGAAGACGAGCTTCGGGCAGTAGCGAAAGCATGCGGCGAGGAAGGCTTCGCGCTTGAGCCTACGGGAGGCATTGACATGGATAACTTCGAACCGATCTTGCGCATCTCGCTGGAAGCAGGCGTCCCTCAGGTCATTCCCCATGTCTACTCGTCGATCATCGACAAGGCGACAGGCAAGACGAACGTGGCAGACGTACAGACGCTGCTGGCTACGATGAAGAGATTGGTTGACGCCCATGGCTGAACGTAACCGTGACGATCGTAAGGCAGTGGCCGTCTTCGGCGAAGTGATGATGCGGCTGCAGACGCCGGGTTACGAGCTGCTGACACAGGCAAGCAGCTTGCATTATTCGTTCTCCGGAACGGGCGTTAACGTCGGTTCCGCGCTTGCTCGCTTCGGGCATCGCTCGGAGCTCGTCACTACGTTGCCGGGTAATCCGCTTGGAGACGCGGCTGAAGCATTCGCGCGCAAGCTGGGGATGTCGACGGATTTCGTCGTCAGGTCCGGGCAATACGTCGGCATGTATTTTCTCGAGAACGGCTTCGGCGCACGCCCTGGCCGGGTCACTTATTCCAATCGTCAGGCAAGCAGCTTTAACACGGCGCCTGCCGGAACATACGATTACGATGCAATCGCCGAGCGCGTTGACATCGCGCATTTTTGCGGCATAACGCTGGCGATGAACGACCTCGTCCGCAGCCATCTGATCGCATTGGCACGGGCGGTTAAGGCGAAGGGCCGCCGGATCGTATTCGATTGCAACTATCGTCCGGGTCATTGGGGAGAAGACGGTCATGTGAAGGCGCGGCCTTATTACGAAGAGATGCTTTCCCTGGCCGATATCGTCCTGATGAACGAGCAAGACGCCATACGAACGCTTGGAATGGCAACGGAACAAACAGGGCGGTACGAGCAGTTGACCGAGCTGATCCCTCAAGTCGCAAGTAAATACGGCATCTCCGCGATCGCGGGGACACATCGAACCATCAACGAGAATAACACGCATACGCTGCAAGGTTATTTGTACAAAGACGGCTTCTTCTTCGCTGATCCGGTTACGTTCGCCGTACACGACAGAATTGGAGCGGGCGACGCGTTCGCAAGCGGTATCCTGCATGGCGAGCTTAGCTTATTCGAGCCGGACCGTACGGTCCGCTTCGCGGTCGCGGCAGCCATGCTCGCTCATACGATTAGCGGAGATACGCCGTTGTCGGGTGAGCAAGATATTATTCGCGCCATGACGGGAGCCATTGGCGACGTGGAAAGGTAGGTGCCGCCTGTGCGGCGTTCTCGCAACAAACCGCTTTACTTGCAGGTCATGAGCGTATTGAAGGACCGAATTCTTCACGGGACTTACCCGGTAGGCACGTTGATTCCTTCCGAGCCGCAACTGGAAGCGGAATTTAGCGTCAGCAAAATTACGGTGCGCGCAGCCATCAAGGAGCTCGTGCAAGATGGCTACGTGGACAAAGGAAGCGGCAAAGGCACGAAGGTCATTCGCAGCACTTCGACCTCGAAGCTGTCGAAGCTGAAGCGGTTTACGGAGGTGCTCGTCGACGAAGGATACCGCATCCGCAAGGAGCTGCTTGCCGCGGAAGTCATCCTGACCGAGGAAGGCTCGGTCGCCAGGCAATTGTTTGGCGATCGATGCGTGAAGATCGAGCGCCTATACCGGCTTAACGGTGCGCCTTACATTTACTACACGCATTATTTGACTGACAAGGTGTCCGGGATCGAACCTAACGACTTGAATGAGCAATCATTGTACGACTTGCTCGAAGAGCGTCAAGTGACGCTGGACAAGTACCGCGACGAATTTTCCGTTATCGCCAGCGCTTCTGAAATTGCAATGGAGGCGCTCGAGCTCCGAACAGGCAAACCGCTGCTGAAGCGAGCGCGCTACTCCTACGACGAGAACGGCGAGCCGGTCGAATACAGCGAAGGCTTGTACGATACGGATCTGCATCATTACGTCGTCAATTACGACGTGTGAATGAACGGTATACTCCCTCTCTTCTGAGAGGGAGTTTATTTTGGCTTAATTGCTCAGTATATGTAGTAAAGCTGCTATATGAATGAACATAAATGTGAACGGATGGAGGTCGTATGGACGGCATGAACGGCTGGTTCAGAAGATCGTTGAAGCGCAAAATCACGTTCCTGCTCCTCATTTCGATTTTGTTGCCTCTATTGTCATTAGGCTTGTTTTCTTATTTTATCGCTTCCGATATAACCGAGAAAAAACAGAAGGAATCGGGCATGAGCATCATGAAGCAGATGGCCTCTAACCTCGAGTTTATTATGCGCGACATCGAGAACAGTTCTTTGTTCCTTATCGGCAACAAGGATGTTCAGTTATATTTGAACGTCTCAGAGGAAGAAGCGAACATGCGGCAGAATCGTATGACTGAATTTTTATCCAACCTGATGTATTCCAAAAACTATATATCGGATATTACGATTTATCCCGCCAGTGAGGCGCTTCCAGTGTCCAACACGACAATATTCAAGGTAAGCGTACCCGACATTACGATTCACGATCCGGATTATTTCGCCAATCATCCCTACTGGTGGACGTCGCTTTATCCGATTCATACGGCGGCGGGGAAGAAGAACATCATTTCGCTCATTCGTCCGATCCGCAACGTGAATTCGTTCAAAAACTTGGGTAAGCTCGTTATCAGCCTTGATGAGAGGGTAGTGGAGAATACGCTCAAGAAATCAGGTATCGGCGCTAACGGTTTCATGCTGCTCATTGACGGGAAGGGCAACGTCCTGTCGGGCTCGATGTCCCCGCTTCCGAACAACATCGCGAACATTCTGCCGGAGCTGTCGCGCCTTGAAGAAGGAGCAGGCTCCGTCAACTACGGAATCGGGCGAGACAAGAAGACGGTGTTGTATCGTAAGCTGTCCGAGGCCGACTGGACGTTAATCGGCGTCATTCCATTCGCCGACTACAAGGCGCAGAACCGATACGTGCTTACGCTTACCGCCGCGGCAGTCGGCGTCTCGCTGCTGGCCATCGTTGTGCTCGTCGTGTTCTTCGTTCAACGGCTCACCCGTCCGCTTCGCATGCTGACGAATTTCTTGAACAAGACCGACCCGGAGGAGCCGATGCGCATGTATCCGGTGGAATCGATGGATGAGGTAGGTCAGCTTGTGCGCAGCTACAACAGGCTAAGCGTCAAAATCGAGGCGTTGACCGACCAGGTAAAGCGCAACGAAGCGATAAGGACGGAAGCCGATATGCAGGCGCTGCAGGCGCAGATCAATCCCCACTTTCTATACAATACGCTCTCGTCTATCCATTGGATGGCACTAATGAGCAAGGATCACCAGACGGCAGATATGGTCGGCAACCTAAGCGATTTTCTTCGCTTCAGTCTCAACAAGGGCGCCCAGTTCACTTCCGTCGAACAGGAGATCGCTCACGTACGCCATTACGCGAACATTCAGGCGATCCGCTACCCGGATCAGTTCGACATCGAGTTCGCGATCGATCCGCAATTGTACCGCAAGAAGATACTGAAGCTGTTGCTCCAGCCCCTCATCGAGAACTCGCTCGTCCATGGCTTGCTGAAGAAGCCGGGCAGGGGGGAGATCAGCGTGTACGCGAATCTGCAAGCGTCGTCGATGGTGTTCACCGTGGAAGATTTGGGGGCGGGCATCGAGCCGGACAAGCTAGCGCTTATTCTCGCCCGGTTGAGCGAGCCGGAAGATACGAGAGGCGAGTCCAAGGACCATTACGGACTTCGGAACGTGCACCTGAGGCTGCTGCTTCACTATGGTGCCGAGGCGGGGCTAAAAATCGAAAGCACGGTAGGCGTTGGGACGAAAATTTCGTTCGCGCTGCCGGTAACGGAGGATTCAATGTTATGAAAATCATGATCGTGGACGACGAGGTCATCATCCGCAACGGACTCAGCACCGTCATCAATTGGGAGGAGCTTGGCTTCAAGCTTCTCCCGCCCGCCGCTTCAGCAGAGGAAGCGTTGGACCGGTTCCAGGACGAACAGCCGAACATTGTACTCTCCGACATACAGATGACGGGCATGGACGGTATCGGCTTGGCGGCCGAGATAAAGAAGAGATGGCCGGATACGGAAATTATTATATTGACCGGCTACGATATGTTCTCCTATGCCCAGCAAGCACTCCGCGAAGGGGTGAGTGATTATTTGCTGAAGTCGAGCCGACCCGAAGAAATCATCAGAGCGGCGATGAAGGCGAAGCAGCGGTTGCAGTTGCGCTGGGAGTCCATTAAGCAGGAGAGCCGCGGCCGATCGGCGGTCCGTGACCGTCTGCTCGAGAAGCTGGCCAGAGAAGGAACGCTAAGCGATCAGTCGGTCGAATCGGCCAGCGTTCTGCTGCCGTGTCTTGGACTTTCGGAGCAGAACCTGTCGTTGCAGGTGCTGCTGCTGTCAGCGAGCGGTTGGGGAGGACGGCCGGAGGACTTGTCGCTAGCGCATTTTGCCGTCGCCAACATGGTACAGGAGATATTGCCTTGCGAGACGCTGCTGCATAAGGATCGGGTTCTCGTTGTCGTGAACCTTAAGGCAGGCGGTGAGACAGCCTCCGAGAGGCTGGAGAAGGAGCTCGGAAGAGTCAGCAGGAAGCTCAAGTGCAGACTGTTCGTGGCCGCCAGCTCTGCCGCAAGGTCGATCGACGAATTGAAGCAATCATTTGAGGAAGCCGAGCACGCATTCACGTACCTATCTATTTCCAAAGAAGACGCGTTCATCCGGTACGAGATGGTGAAGGACAGGGCGGGTGGCAAGACGGTCTGCTCAGAAGAGGAGGAGACGAAGTTCATTGCCATCGCAAAGTCCGGAAGCGTGATCCAGCTGCGCCACTGGGTCGACGAGACGGTGTCCGCCCAGCTGTCTGATCCCGAAGTGACGCCGGACACTATGCACGCGTATTTACAATCGATCGTTCTGTCTGGACGACGTTGGCTGGAGAGGGTCATTGCAACGGTCGGGGGGCCGACTCCCATGGCCGAGCAGTTACGCACAGACCTGCTCAACCGTTCGGAAAATGTGCACGAGTCATTGTTCCGCTTGCTGAAGTCGATCATGGACCTGTACACGGAAATGATGTCTGGAGAGCGGGTATCGTATATCAAACGAGCGATTGCGTACATTAACGACCACTTGGACAAAAACCTAACGCTGCAGCAGGTGGCGAAGCATGTTCATCTGAATCCGAACCACTTCAGCGAAGTATTCAAACGGGAGACCGGTTTTACCTATATTGAGTTTGTAACGAAGGAACGCATTACCCGCGCCAAGGAGCTGCTGGACAGCACCCCGATCAAGATCAGCGATATCGCGGGCCGTGTCGGCTACGAGGACGTCAAATATTTCGGGCAGCTGTTCAAGAAGGCGACAGGGCAGACGCCGTCCGAATACCGCAATAAGACCTGATCGATGTCCCCCCTCGATCTGAAGTGTGTCCCCTGCCTCTCCGCAATAGACGGGCTTATACTTAAGGTATTCCATCGCAACACTGTTGCAGAAGACTACAAACATTAATCTGGGGGGATTTTCAGATGAACAAGAAGCTTTCTATAGTTGCTACATCGCTCGTCACCGCCTCACTCGTACTAGCCGCTTGCGGCAATAACAACGAAGCGGGCAAGGCTCCGGGCTCATCCGATGACAGCGGCAAGGAGAAAGTAACGCTTTCGATCTGGCACAACTATACAGGCGACGATCAACGCGCCCAAACGATGCGCTCCATCATCGAGCAGTATCAGAAGGATCACCCGGAAGTAGAGCTGGACGTTCAGGCTATTCCGCCAGACGGCTACCGCACGCGACTTAAAACGGTTGCGGCAGCAAATGAAATGCCCGACCTGTTCGTTATGTGGCCGGGCGTTATGACGAAGGAATTCCAAGCTGGCAACCTGCTTCAACCGGTGAACGAGCTGCTGGACAGCAAGCCGGAGTGGAAAGAAGGATTCCTCCCAGGCTCCTTTGATGGCTTCACGATCGGACAAGACATCTTCAGCGCACCGATCGCGTTGTCTCCGACTTCGATTCTGTTCTATAACAAATCGATTCTCGAAGCGAACGGCTTGCAGCCTCCGAAGACGTGGGACGATCTCATGAACGCTGTTAGCGTACTAAAAGAAAAGAAAATTACGCCAATCTCGCTCGGCAACAAAGCGGCATGGCTCGCGCAATCGAGTATTTTCAGCTCGCTGGCCGACCGCGTGACGGGTACGGAATGGTTCTTGAAAGCGGCAGCGCAAGATGGCGCGAAATTCACGGATCCTGAGTTCGTGCAGTCGCTCGCTTACCTTCAAGAGCTCGGTAATGCAGGCGCATTCCAAGAAGGCTTCAACTCCATCGACAATACGCAAATGGAACAATACTTCGCTCAAGGCAAGTCGGCTATGATGATCGACGGCGGTTGGGCATTGACGAATCTAGCGGCTTCGGCTTCGAAGGAAGCTCTTGATCAGATGGGTGCGACCGTATTGCCTTCCATCCCCGGCGGCAAAGGTGATCCGAACACGATCTCCGGTGTCGTTGGAACGGGTATCGGCATGAGCGCGAAAGTAGATGGCGCGAAGAAGCAAGCGGCATACGATCTCATGTTCGCGATGGCTGGTCCGGACGCTCAGAAACGCGTTCTGGAAAGCAACCAACTCGTAAGCTACAAAGTTGATCTTGATAAATCGAAGGTTACTCCGATCTTCGCCGAAGTATATGAGCTTGTGAACAGCGTTACTCGTACTCCAGTATATGACGGTGTCTTGTCCTCCGCAGTAGCCGACGAACTGAACAATGGCTTGCAAGAGCTGCTCATGGGCGGTAAGCCGGAAGCAATCGCGAAGAAGGTTCAGGCAGCAATCGAGAAGGAATCGAAATAATCTTCACACAACAACAATTCACTAGGGATTCGTTCTTCCTCTTTAGCGTAAGGCTGGGGGGAGAACGGATTACCATTCTACTAGCGATCGAAATGGAGGGGGCGTTATGACGTCTGCCGTACGCACCAGAAGATTTATCGTTATCGGTCTTCTCCCTGCGCTGCTTTTGTTTTCTTTCTTCGTCATTGTCCCGATTATATGGTCTGCCTATTATGGTTTCTTCGATTGGAAAGGGATCGGCGCCGCGAAATTCATCGGCTTCGAGAATTATTCGGAAATTATTCATGACGAAGTGTTCTGGCGTTCATTAAAAAACAACATGCTCGTCGTTGTCGCATCCGTGTTCGGCCAAGTGCCGATCGCGCTCGTGCTCGCATTGTTACTGCTCAAAAACTCTTGGATCCATAAGTTCATCCGAACTGCAGTATTCATGCCCATGGTGTTGTCGTCGGTTGTCGTCGGTATCATTTGGGGCTATATTTATCACCCGGAAATCGGTATCTTAAACTTCCTGATGGATAGTCTCGGCCTCGGAGCTTGGAAGCGTCAATGGCTAGGCGACCCGGACATCTCGATGTATTCGCTCATGGTCCCAATTATATGGAACTACATTGGTCCTTACTTGGTCATGTTCATAGCTGCGCTTCACAACATTCCAAGCGAGATTGACGACGCAGCCAAAATCGACGGAGCCCAAGGCTCCCGCAAACTGTTCTCACTAACTTTGCCATTAATATGGGACACGATCAAAGTCGCTGTAGTCCTCTGTATCTCCGGCAGTCTCAAGTCGTTCGACTTGATTTATATCATGACCGGAGGCGGTCCTGCTCATTCGACAGAATTGCTCGCGTCTTATATGTACAATAATACATTCGCGATTTACCGTTTCGGTTACGGCAGCGCAGTATCGACCGCAATCATCATCATCAGCTTGATCCTGGTCGCCGGCAGCCAATATCTCATGAAATCGAAAAACCGTTAAGGGGGACCTCACATGTTGCGTCGCCGTTTCAGCAGCGGACTCGCGAACGGTCTGATGACCCTTTACGCGCTCGTCACGCTCTATCCGCTATACTGGTTGTTCATTAGTGCATTCAAGTCGAACGAGGAATTTTACTCCCGTCCGTTCCAACTGCCGACCAGTTGGAAGTTCGACAGCTTCGCCCGTGCGTGGAAAGTATCCGATATGGGAACGAGCATGCTCAATTCCGTCATCGTGACAGGCGTGTCGCTCGTGCTTACGCTCGCGATCGGCGCGCTCGCCGCGTACATTCTGTCCAGGTTCCAGTTCCGTTTCAAGTTAGCTGTCATGGGCATATTCCTGCTTGGCATGCTCATTCCGATCCATAGCACGCTCGTTCCGCTGTTCATCGTCATGAACAAGATTCATCTTCTCAACACATACGGTGCGCTTATATTCCCGTACGTTGCGTTCGAGCTGCCAATCGCAATCTTTATCATCCAGGCATACATGAACACTTTTCCGAAAGAAATCGAAGAAGCGGCACATCTCGACGGCCTGGGATACTGGGGGATTTTCTCGAAAATCATGCTTCCGCTGTCTGCTCCGGCGTTATCGACGGTGGGTATTCTAGCTGTCCTGCGGTTCTGGAACGATTTCTCCTTCGCGCTCGTGTTCATCAGCAAGCCGGCGCTTAAGACGTTGCCGCTGAGTCTGTCGCAGTTCGCAACGGGCTATATGACCGACTACGAATTGACGATGGCCGCGCTGGCGATAGCGGTCGTGCCGACGATTATTATCTATTTGATATTCCAACGATCGATCATGCAGGGCATGGTCGCAGGCGCCGTCAAAGGTTAAGCCATTCTCTCTGAGTCCGTACCACGGTGGTGCGGGCTCAGCGTCATATTCGGGGAGGAGTGTTCCTTATGAAATTGTATTTTGATGGTTTATTCGAGGAGTTACTGCCGGGCATTCGGGCCATCGTTACAGAGCTAGGCATAGAGCTTGAATCGGATCATGCGCTCGAAGAGAATGAGGGGATAAAGGTGGTCGTCGGCCGCGCATCGGACGGCTTGGAGGTCGGATACATGCCGGGAGAGAGGACGGCGTGTATCCGTTATGAGCGAAAGCATCAATTCTATCGCGGACTTGGCCTGGTCGTGCAGCATGCGCGCAAGGGAGAGTCGTTAATGCGCGTAGAGAAGCAGCAGTTCGATACGATTGGGCCGATGTTCGATCTATCCCGCAACGGCGTGCTGACGGTAGACGCATTCAAAACGATGTTGAATCGAATGGCGCTCATGGGGCTTAATACGGTCATGCTGTATATGGAAGATACTTACGCGATCGAGGGCGAGCCTTATTTCGGATACATGCGCGGGCGCTATTCGGCGGCGGAATTGAAGGAAATCGACGATTACGCCGACATGTTCGGTATCGAAGCGTTCCCGAGCATCCAGACGCTCGCGCATCTGGAGGAGTTCCTCAAATGGGAGCCGGTGAAAGGGTACAAGGACACGAAGGGCGCGCTGCTCGTCGGCGATGAACGGGTGGACCAGCTCGTCGAGCGGATGATTCATTCGGCTTCCGCGCCGTTCCGCAGCCGTAAGATCCATATCGGAATGGACGAGGCGGAGGAGCTAGGACGGGGCAAGTACTTGGATCGCTACGGATATGCTGACCGAATAGACATCATGACCGGACATCTGAATAAGGCGCTGGGCGTCACTCGTCGCCTTGGCTTGAAGTCGATGATGTGGAGCGATATGTTTTTGAAGCTCGCGGTCGGCAACGGAGGCACCGAAAGCGATTATTACAATACAGATACGAAGATTCCGGAAGAGATGGCCAGTCGAATTCCGAAGGACGTAGACATGGTGTACTGGGATTATGTTCATATGGAGCCGGAGCATTATGCGAGCGTCATCGCCAATCACCGCCCGCTCGGCTGCAACCTTGTATTTGCCGGAGCGGTGTGGATCTTCAATACATTCGGCGTCAATTACGGCATGTCGTTGAACGCTTCCGATGTCGCGCTGCAGGCGTGCAAGCGCGAAGGGATACGCGAGGCGTACGCGACGATGTGGGGTGACGACGGCAACGAAGGCAATCCGTTCGCGGCGCTGCTAGGCTTGCAGCTCTACGCGGAGCACGCTTATTCGGAAGAGAAGCCGGACTGGAGCGTCGTTGCCGAACGGGCGAAGTTCTGTACCGGCATCGAGGCGGACGCATATCTGCTGATGAAGGACTTGGACGAAGTGCCCGGCTCCGAGCCGGACAACCGGAAGCAGAGCAACCCTTCGAAGTTTCTGCTGTATCAAGACGTTTTACTCGGATTGTTCGACTTCCAGATCGACGGTTTGCCGTTAAATGCGCATTATGCGGCGCTTGAAGAGAAATTGCAGAATGCGAGAGTCGAAAGCGCGTCACTTGATTGGATCTTCGACGTTCCACAGAAACTGAGCGGGGTACTGAAGCACAAGAGCGAATTAGGCTTGCGGTTGAAGCGAGCGTATGATAACGGGGATATGGCAACGCTGCGCCATGCGGCGACCGAGGCGATTCCTGCTATCGCAGCGGCGGTCAATGAGCTTCGCATCGCTCACCGCACGCAATGGATGAAGATGTTCAAGCCGTTCGGATGGGAGGTGCTTGACATTCGCTACGGCGGCGTCATCAATAGGCTCGATACCGCAGCGGTCCGTTTGCTCGCCTATGCGAGCGGAGAACTCGACCGGATCGAGGAATTGGAGCAGGAGAGGCTGCCTTTCAGCACCGTCAATCGGTTCAATGGCAAAGGCATCGGCTGGAGCAGCCATTACTACCGGATGGCGAGCCCGAATGTGTTCTTCCACGTCATGAATCCGTTTTAAATCCTTCTGCCAGCTACTAATCGGTAGACCGGATAGTACTGAACATGGAAACACTAATATGTCGAAGGCGAACGTTGTATTGCGGCTGGTTACGGACTATATGTGCTCTAAACGATGCGAAGCGGACAGTTTGAAGTCGTTGCGGACGGAGATAGCTCTAATATGGTAACAAAACCGAATTTACTGTTGAAATGGGATTATTAAGGCGTTTTCGGTCCGTAATGAACGAACAATGAATCATATGCCATAGATAAAGATGCCTCTGTCCGCAACGGGCTTAATAGCCGACTAAAGTTAGTTGGTTATCTAATAATATTAGCGGTCGTAGTCCTAGACAGCGGCCATAGACCTAAATAGAAACGGGATGGAGCAGATAACCTATCTGATCTATCCCGTTTTTTTGGTGATTTAGTACGGGCTCTTGTCGGTTTCTAATGTCACAATTTGTAGAAGTTTACCGAAATTTAACGTTATTAGGCATCTTACTTCACAAATGTTTGTTAGTGTTAAGACTAAAGTGAGCGTTAACGACATGTAAACATTGAGGGGATCCTAATGGAAGAGATTGGTTATGGTCTGTTCAACAGGGATATGATTCGGAGCATTAAGGAGCGCTGGAATAACGGTGGCATCGGCGCGATTTATATCCGCATTGATAGCGGTCAGGCGGCTGCCGAGCCGTCGCTTCTGCTATGGGAGAGCGACCAACGAAGGATGTTTTGGCGATTAAGGCTAGAGAATGAATATTATTATTTGCTTGCCAGACAAACCGGCGATCAGCCAATCGAGCAGCTAGCGCAGGCGGCCGCCGAGCAATTGAACAATCGAATGAATATAGGCGAATCCCCGACAAGGAAGGACGCAGTGAAAGCGCACATCGGCTTCGCCGTGGCATTCCCTTCCTCCGCTGGCCGTTCGACTGAGACGGTCGTGTACCGTTTGCTGAGGGACGCTATGCTGTTGAATACATACACGGCAGCCGTGCCATACGTCTTCGGACATACTGAAGCAGCGGAGCCGGCTGAATTAACCGTTCAGCCGAGCGAGAAAACAAGAAAGCAGCCGATTGAGCTTTACCATACAGGTAAGCCTATTGCAATCGGACAGCTAGCAGGTCCTTTTCCCGTTTTCCAATCAAAGACGCTCGTATCGGAGGTCGCTTATATGTTCGATACGAATCCGAAGGCGCCTGGCGCGATAATAGTCGTAGACAATCGCCCAGTCGGGCTGCTCATGAAGGAAAAGCTGCATCAGCTGCTGGCGGGACAGTTCGGTCTGCCGCTCTATTGGAACAGGGGGGTGGAACGAATCATGAATGATCAGCCTCTTATCGTGGACGAGCAGATGCCGGTGGAGCAAGTGTCGCAGCTGGCGATGAGCAGGCATTATGCCCATCTGTACGATGTCGTTATTATTACGCAGAACGGCCAACTGGCTGGTGCGGCCTCGATTCGGTCGATATTGGAATGTATGACAGCTATGCGAACGGAAGCGGCTAGGGAGGCCAATCCGTTGACGGGCCTGCCAGGCAATGAAGGCATTCAGTCAGAGCTTCAGCGCAGAATTCAGGCAGGTATTCCATTCGCTGTTATTTATGCGGATCTGGACTATTTCAAATGGTTCAATGACTGCTTCGGCTTCGGACTTGGCGATGAAATGATTCGATACGTGGCCGAGACGTTATGCAAGGAGCTGGAGATGCAAGGAACGCAGGGTGATTTCGTCGGTCATATCGGCGGTGATGATTTCATTATCGTAGCGGGAGCCGGCCAAGCAGAGTTGATCTGCCAATCGTTAATTATGAGGTTCGAGCAAGGTGTCAAAGCTTTCTATGGGGGGGTCGAGGTTACATCCGTAGAAGACCGCCACGGCAATATCGTCGAGCAGGAGGGCGTCACGTTATCCTTATCGCTCATGCTCTGGGACGGCATTGTGCCCTTGACGCCTGAGGATATATCAAGACTTGCTGCCAAGTTGAAGAAGCGGGCGAAGGCGAGCAAGGGCAGCGTCTATGTGCTGGAGCATATAACAGGAATGCATCATGGAGAGGATCGAAAATATACGTGAAACGTCTACGTGAAAGTCAGCGCATCAGCCAGTTTGGAAGCGGAATATGGACGATGTCAGGCGTATTAGCCGGTCAATCCGGATTAATCGGCGTTCTTTATTTGTCATGGCAGCAATCTGGCGAACCGGAACAGAGCGGCAGCAGCAAGTCGTTCCGCGCGGAGTGGAAGCAGTTCGCGCAGCGCGAGAGCGAAGCGGCGTTCCAGAGCTCTGTGCTGTTCGAGGGGATGGATTGGATTCATGACGATCTATTCATCTATATGCGTCTTCCGGGCGGCCGTCGAGAAACGATGGAGGGCTGGCTGCTGGAGACTGCGTTCAAGCATACGTCGAATTGGGAACAGCGTTTCGCTGCGCATATGCGGGAGCAGACCGAGCAGAACTGGAGCGGCAAGCTGTACATAGGCGTAGCCGTTGCCGAGATCAAGAGCAGCGAGGACGAAGAATCTGTTTGGTACGAAGCGGTCAAGCAAGCGATGCTGCACGGGCAATCGGCGGGCGGCATGGAGCGGAGCATCAAGCGCAGGGCATTCGATCGACTGATGGAGCAGCGGTCGATTGATCCTGTCTACCAGCCGATCATGGCACTCGGCGAGGATAAAGTGTTCGGCTTCGAGGCACTGACGAGGACGCGGGAGCGAACTTGGTTCGAAGGACCGCTGGCGCTATTCTCGTTCGCTGAGCAGGAAGGGGCAGCCTATGCGCTTGATCGACTGGCGAGAGAGAAGGCGATCGAAGGCTGCGGCGGTCTTAAGCGTGAGCAGAAGCTGTTCATCAACGTGATGGCTCAAATTATCGAGGACCCGGAGTTCTCGCCTGGTCAGACGCTTAACTTATTGGAACGGCGCGGCTTGTCGCCGCATAACGTCGTATTCGAAATAACGGAACGCAATTCGATCGAGGACTTCGGAGCCGTCAAGAAGGCGCTGGAGCATTACCGCAGCCAAGGCTATCAGATTGCCATCGACGATGTAGGCGCCGGTTATTCATCCCTGCAATCGATTGTCGAGCTGCGACCCGATTACCTGAAGGTCGACAGGTCGATTATTCAAGATATTCATCTCGATGAGATGAAGGCTCACATTCTTCATACACTAGCTCAGCTTGCGGCTAAGATGGACATATCGATCATAGCCGAAGGCATTGAACAGCAGGAAGAGCTTGCCAAGGTTAGAGAGCTTGGCGCTTCATACGCGCAAGGGTACTTGCTTGGACGGCCGGCTGCGATGCCGGAAGATCAAGGTGTGCTGTGATTGGATAGGCTGGAGGTATGGGCTTTCTCAAAGCGGACGATGCTTTGGGAAAGCCCATTTTGCGCTAGGCATTTTATGGTATGATAGATGGCAAGCAGGTCATTAGGCGAGGTGTTGATGTTAATGGAAAAATGGATGTTAATTGATGGCAACAGTATAGCGTACCGCGCATTCTTCGCACTTCCGCCGCTGACGAATTCAGCGGGTCAGCATACGAATGCGTTGTACGGTTTCACGACGATGCTACTTAAACTATTGGACGAGCTTAAGCCTACCCATGTTCTTGTTGCTTTCGATGCGGGGAAGGTAACGTTCCGTCACGAAGGCTATAGCGAATATAAGGGCGGACGGCAGAAGACGCCGCCGGAGCTGTCCGAGCAATTCCCGGTTCTGAAGGATTTGATCCGTTCCTTCGGCATCGCGCAATTCGAGCTGTCCGGCTATGAGGCGGACGACATTATCGGCACGCTCACCAAGCGGGCCGATGAGCAAGGGGTAGAGACGGTTGTCGTATCCGGCGATAAAGATATGCTGCAGCTTGCTTCGGACAAAGTTACGATTGCGGTAACGCGCAAAGGCGTAAGCGAGGTAGACATGTACTCGCCGGAAGCGATTCAAGAGAAATACGGGTTAGTGCCGCAGCAGATTATCGATCTGAAGGGTCTTATGGGCGATACGTCCGACAACATTCCTGGCGTGCCCGGCGTAGGCGAGAAGACAGCGCTTAAGCTGTTGCATGAACATGGCTCGGTAGAACAAGTATTGGAAAATGTAGGCGAGCTGAAAGGCAAGCTGAAGGAAAATATCGAGACGCACAAAGACAGCGCGCTTATGAGCAAGAAGCTTGCGACGATCTTCCGCGAAGTTCCGATCGAGAGCGGAACGGAGGAGCTGCGCTATAGCGGTTATGATGGCGCTGCCTTGGCTGAGGCGTTCCGCAAGCTGGAGTTCAAATCGCTGCTCGAGCGTATGGATTTCGGAGAGTCAGTCGTCGATTCCGCCGAGGCGGCGAAACAGTCCGCTGCAGAACTGAATATTTCGATCATCGCATCCGAATCGGATGGCGATGCTCTGGCGCAACTGCTGTCTGCGCTGAAGACGAACGAGGAACATGGCTTGTACATCGAAGCTATCGGCGAGAACCCGCATCAAGCAGAGATCATCGGCGTATCTGTAGCTGTTGCGGAAGCCGTGTACGTACTTCCTTACAGCGCGCTTAAGCAGCCTTTCACAGCGGGGGTAGTCGAATGGCTTACTGGGCCTTGTAAGCCGAAATATGGCTTTGATTTACATAAGGTTGAGCTTGCGCTTGCATGGAGCGGCATTAAGTATGCAGGAACGGCATTCGATGTTCAGCTCGCGGCTTATTTGCTAGATCCGACCGATACAGCGTTATCGCTTAGCGCAATTACGGATAAGCAGGGGCTGCCTGGTATCTCTTCCGATGAAGCGATCTATGGCAAGGGAGCGAAGTTCAAGGTGCCGGAGCCGGATACGCTGTATCGCCATTTGGCGCTGCGCGCTGACGCGGTTCGGAAGCTTGTGCCGATCTTGACGGCTGAGCTTGCGAAAGGCGGTATGAGCAAGCTGTATTTTGAATTGGAGCAGCCATTGTCTCGTGTGCTTGCGGGCATGGAGCTTCAAGGCATAACGGTGAAGAAGCAAGAGCTTGAGGATTTGGGGCGCAGCTTGGAGTCGCAGTTGGTCACGATCATGAGCGATATATACAAGCATGCGGGCGTGGAGTTTAATATCGGCTCTCCTAAGCAACTGGGCGATATATTGTTCGAGAAACTTGGACTGCCTGCGCGCAAGAAGACGAAAACCGGTTATTCAACCGATGCAGAGGTGCTGGAGGATCTGGCTCCGTATCACGAGATCATTCCGCTTATTCTGCATTACCGCCAGCTTGCGAAGCTGCAATCGACGTATGTCGAAGGTCTGCTGAAGGAAGTACGCGCAGAGACGGGTAAGATCCATACGTATTATCGTCAGACGATAGCGGCAACCGGACGTCTTAGCAGCCAATTTCCGAATTTGCAAAATATCCCGATCCGGCTGGAGGAAGGCCGTCAGATCCGTAAGGCATTCGTCCCTTCTGAGCCGGGCTGGTACATCGTTGCCGCCGACTATTCGCAGATCGAGCTTCGTGTATTAGCTCATATAGCAGACGACGAGAACTTGAAGGAAGCGTTCATTCACGATATGGATATCCATACGAAGACGGCGATGGACGTTTTTGGCGTCACAGCTGAACAAGTGGATTCCAATATGCGCCGTCAAGCGAAAGCCGTTAACTTCGGCATCGTGTATGGCATTAGCGATTATGGCCTTTCGCAGAACTTGGGAATTACAAGAAATGATGCAGCTAAGTTCATTGAGCAGTACAAGGAAGTGTTCAAGGGCGTACGCCAATTCATGGAGGATATCGTCGTTCAGGCACGACGCGACGGTTACGTAACGACACTCCTCGAACGAAGACGTTATTTACCGGAGATTAAGGCGTCGAACTTCAATCTGCGCTCGTTCGCGGAGAGAACAGCAATGAACTCGCCGATTCAAGGGACGGCCGCCGATATTATTAAGCTGGCCATGGTACAGATGGACGAAGCGCTGCGTGAGCGTAACCTGAAGAGCCGCATGCTGCTCCAAGTACATGACGAACTTGTATTCGAAGTCCCAGAGGATGAGCTGGAGCTCATGAAGTCGCTTGTCCCGGAAGTGATGTCCGGAGCGCTGCAGCTGCATGTTCCGCTGAAAGCAGATGTCAGTTTCGGTGTCAATTGGTATGAGGCAAAGTAACCCGCTAGCTCTCCATTTGCGTTATAATAGATGGCGAGGTGAGGACAAATGCCGGAATTGCCGGAAGTAGAAACCGTAAGACGCACATTAATCGATCTAGTCGCGGGCAAACGTATTCAATCCGTAACCGTTAAGCTGCCGCGTATTATACAACGTCCTGCAGAGCCGGAGCAGTTCGCTGCCGCTCTAGCCGGACATACGATTCAAACCGTTGAAAGGCGCGGGAAGTTTCTGCTGATCATGCTCGACGGTCTAGTACTCGTATCGCATCTCCGCATGGAGGGGCGTTATAGCGTGAATAAGGCTGATGAACCGACTCCGCTGCATACGCATGTCATTTTTCACTTTGACGACGGAACGGAGCTTCGCTACAAGGACGTAAGGCAGTTTGGAACGATGCATCTGTTCGAGCCGGGGCAGCACTTCGAGATGGCGCCGCTTAACAAGCTGGGAATCGAACCGTTAGAGCCGGCTTTCACCCTGCAGGCGCTTCGCGATAAGCTGGATAAACGTAAGATGAGCATTAAGCCGTTGCTGCTGAATCAAGAGCATATCGTCGGGCTAGGCAATATTTATGTCGATGAGTCGCTGTTTTTGGCACGGATTCATCCGGAGCGATCAGCCAATTCGCTGAAGCCAGCAGAGTGGAAACGGCTGCATGAAGCGATTCGTTCAACGCTTGGACGCGCTGTTGAAGCCGGGGGCTCGTCGATCAGATCCTACGTGAACGGGCAAGGCGAGATGGGCATGTTCCAGCATTCATTTTCTGTATATGGCAGGAAGGACGAGCCTTGCAAAGTATGCTCGCGACCGATCAAGAAGTTCGTCCTGGGCGGCAGAGGAACGCATATCTGCGAGAAGTGTCAGCCCGTTCCTAAGGAATAGCTGCACCCGAAGTATCATAAGCCGCTTAATCGGCTAGGCTTACAGCTATGCACCGTCATCCGCTATCCGCATATGATGTTCTTGTTAAGAGAACATAGGCGATCGCCCGTATCAACGGCTTCTGTCCTAGACATAGGCCGTTCACCGGGCAGTCGCGATGCGGGGAGGGAATTCGTTGTTCGCGCATTTGGCTCCACTGTTAGTGATCGCTTTTGCAGTTAGCTTGGATGGATTTGGCGTTGGAGTTACGTACGGGCTGAGGCGAATCAAAATTCCGTTTTTATCGGTTTTTATTATTGCCTGCTGCTCTGGACTTATTATTTGGCTATCGATGCAGGTTGGCAGTTGGCTGTCGGGGTACTTATCCGAGTTCGCCGCTCGCTTGATCGGCGCATGCGTGCTCATCGTGATTGGCGGTTTCGCATTGTTCCAATTAAGGCGCGGGCGTGACGATCAGACCGCAACAGCCGATGCAGAGGAAGTGGCACCAGCTATCGAGCATAAGGTAGTGGAAACGGCTTCCGGTTCTGCAACGGAGCGTATTCTTGCTTCCAACACAGCGCTTGTAGTGATGGTGGAGCTTAAACGGCTCGGCCTCGTCATCCAGATCCTGCGTACGCCACAGGTAGCCGACGTCGATAAGTCGGGTACGATCTCGGCCTCAGAGGCAGTTATGCTCGGTGTCGCTTTGTCGCTTGATGCCTTCGGCGCAGGACTTGGCGCCGCGATGATAGGTCTGCCTGCTCTAATGACGGCGCTTATTATCGCTGCATTCAGTGCTATTTTTCTCATTGGGGGAATCCGGTTTGGGTTCCAATGCTCGAATTGGCGAGGAATGCAGACACTGTCCTTTCTTCCAGGGATATTATTAATCATCATGGGTATTATGAAGCTGTTATAACTTCGAGGTGAATGGAATGATAATCGGATTAACCGGCGGTATAGCCAGCGGCAAAAGCACCATCGCTCAGCTGCTCGCCCACCGCGGCGCGCTGCTGGTCGATGCCGATCAAGTAGCAAGAGAGGTTGTTCAGCCGGGAGAGCCGGCACTTGAGGCGATCGCCTCTTCTTTCGGACAAGCTGTACTTCAGGCGGACGGCTCCTTGAATCGTTCCGCGCTTGGCGCTATTGTGTTCCAGGACAAGGCGTCGTTAGCGAAGCTCGAGTCGATCACGCATCCCGCGATCAGACAGCGCATGCAGCACAGAATACATACGTATGCCGAGCAGAATCCGGGAGCGCTAGTTGTTGCCGATGTCCCGTTGCTGTACGAGACGAATCAGCAAGCCTTGTATGAAGGCATTATGGTCGTTTATGTACCCGAGACGGTGCAGCTTACGCGGTTAATGGAGCGTAATCAGATGGACGAGGCAGAAGCGAAGCGGCGTATATCGCTGCAGATGGATATTGAAGAGAAGCGAAGACGCGCAGATTGGGTGATCGACAATAGCGGCCCGCTCGCAGAAACGGAACGCCAGATCGATGATTTTTGGCGCAGTCAGGGAATATTATGAAAGTACTTTTGCGCAAAAGAGTTGTGCTCGTATTATTGCTAGGACTTATCGCTATCCTTTTTTTGAAGTCGGACTGGCTTGGCGAGTATATGTATCCCGTGTATTATAAGGACGATATTCGTGCCAGCGCTTCGAACTACGGATTGGAGCCACATTTGGTAGCCGCCGTGATTCGAACGGAGTCCAACTACAAAACAAGCAGTCAGTCAGTTAAGGGCGCTGTTGGATTAATGCAGATGATGCCGAATACGGCTAAGGATGTCGTTCGGCGGGCAGGATTCACTGAAGTGACGGAGGACATGCTCAAGCAACGCGCGGATGTTAGCATAGAGCTTGGGTCATGGTATTTAAGCTCCTTGCATCAAAGGTTCGATCAGAACTCAATCGCGGCAATTGCCGCGTATAATGCCGGACCGACGAGAGTCAGTGAATGGCTGAATACGGGAGAGTGGGATGGAAAGCTGGAGACGGTGAAGCAAATTCCGTACGGTGAGACCCGCCACTATGTACAACGCGTCATTTATTATTATAATAAGTACAAGGAATTGTACCCTGACTTTTAACTTAGAAAATAAGATGAGCCTTGAGAGGCTCGCCGCTTCATGGACGAGCTTCCCAAGGCTTCTGTTATTCATACAAACTTAATGAATCATTATTTGTATTGGCCGGCAAGAGATTGCTCGGCGATTTGCACCAGGCGACGAGTAATGGAACCACCGATCGAGCCTGCGTCACGGGTTGCCATGTTTCCATAATATCCGTCTTGCGGAATGGCAATACCCAGCTCTTGTGCCACCTCATATTTCAGTTGGTCCAATGCTGCAGTTGCTTGTGGTACTACCAATTGGTTGCTGTTTGCGCTCATGTATGTTCACCTCCTTGCGGTTGGTAACTGTATTATGTGCGTTATTCTAGAGTTCATTACAGGTAAGGTATGGGAATAACTTAAGCTAAAGTCAATGTCGGTATGATAAATAAAGCATCAGGATGAATGGAGGGAAACAATCCAATGAAATGCCCCTATTGCGATTACGCAGGCACAAAAGTGTTAGATTCACGTCCGGCTAACGAGAACAAATCGATTCGCCGCCGCCGCGAGTGCGAGAAGTGCAACCGCCGCTTTACGACGTTCGAAATGATTGAGGAAACACCGCTTATCGTCATCAAAAAAGGCGGCAGCCGCGAGGAGTTCAGCCGCGACAAAATATTGCGCGGTCTTATCCGCGCCTGCGAGAAGCGTCCCGTACCGGTCGAGCGTCTCGAGGTTATCGTCTCCGAGGTCGAGAAGGAGCTTCGTACAACGGCGCTGGCCGAGGTTGAGAGTCGCGATATCGGCGAGATCGTCATGAGCCAGCTCTACCCTGTAGACGAGGTGGCGTACGTTCGCTTCGCGTCCGTGTACCGCCAGTTCAAGGACATCGATATGTTCATGAAGGAGCTTAACAATCTGTTGTCCAAGCACCCTTTGAACAGTCCATTGAACAGCTTAAGAGATATAGATTGACAATTTTGGCGACATCATGCTATTATCAACCTTGTCGTCATTTGGGGCCATAGCTCAGCTGGGAGAGCGCTTGCATGGCATGCAAGAGGTCAGGGGTTCGATCCCCCTTGGCTCCACCAAACAATAAATTCAACCACTTCATCCGAAGTGGTTTTTTTATTGTTTGGTGGAGCCCATCAAGGGGGCGAACCCCGGGGTTCAGCCCGCGCGGACGGAGCGAATGCGGAGGAGCACGGCGTCTGAATCCACCGCTAAAAGTCCACGTCGACTAAGCCTCGTCAGCCATTCAATCAAGATTCGGACATCCCATAATGGAAAGACGAGCCAATGCGAGTCGTCTCCCCCTTGGCTCCACCAAACAATAAGGGGGCGAACCCCGGGGTTCAGCCCGCGCGGACGGAGCGAATGCGGAGGAGCACGGCGTCTGAATCCACCGCTAAAAGTCCTCGTCGACTACGCTTCGTCAGCCATTCAATAAAGATTCGGACATCCCTAAATGGAAAGACGAGCTAGAGTGAGTCATATCTCCTTAGGCTCCGCTAAGGTTTAAAAGCTTTTAAGCAAACTCTCCCATCAGCTCAGGAAAATTTGCAGGCTAATCCAAGCAGACTGAAAAATGTCTAAACCCCGTCAGCCATTCAACCAAGATTCGGAGTCATATCCCCCTTGATTCTATTAAGGTTTAAAAAGCCTTTAACTAACTCTCCCATTAGCTCAGGAAAAGAGCAATTCTCGCAATGAGGGATAGAAATTTGGCTCATAATGTGTTTATATTAAATCACAATAATTAACAGATTTTCATAGTTACAAGTAGAGGAGTGTCGGGTTTTGTTCAATCGTAGATGGTTGGTATTATTGCTTGTTGTGGTCGTTTTCACGTCATCGGCAACGTTGTATGGCGGAGATAGCAAAGTGTATGCCGCGTTCTCTGGCGCAGGGGACGGTTCTCCTGGGAATCCTTATATTATCGCTAGCATTGAGCAATTAAAAGAAGTAAGCGACGATATGGATGCAGCCTATCGGTTAGGCGCGGATCTCGATTTGTCTGGGGAAAACTGGGAGCCGATCGGGAGTTGGGGATCTGAACCTTTCACTGGCCTGTTCGACGGAGACGGGCACACGATTGCGAATTTGACGATAGACACGGACGGGGCCGGCACAAACAACCTCGGGTTGTTCGGTTACGCTTCCAATGCCGAATTTAGAAATATCGGGTTGGTCAACGTGTTTATCGATTCTTACACCGGCGACTATATCGGCGGGGTGATCGGGTATAGCCAAAACTCTCTAATCGAATATGTGTACGTAACCGGAACTATCATCGGCGATGAATCGGTGGGCGGTTTGACCGGCTATGCATCGGGGAATCCCGGCGATGATATACGCTATGCATACTCTTCTACGCATGTAACTGGATCAAATAACGTAGGTGGATTGAACGGCATGATTGAAGGGTATTTGGCGGTTGAAAATAGTTACTATAATTCAACCTTGACTAGCTCTTCAGCAGGCGGAGAGCCTTTAACGGAAGTGAACATGAAACTTAGCGATAGCTTTACAGACTGGTATTTCGCCAACGAGGACGGGGATGGCAGCGAATGGGGAATAATCGATGGGCTAACTTACCCTATGCTTCGCAAGACGTTCGATCGAATTACTTTGGATGCGTTGAAGGTTACGGCAGGGACTGATCCGGATAACGGCGATCCGGTGGAGCTCGGGCCGTCTTTCGCAAAAGATCAAGTATTTTATTCGGGCATCGTACCGAATGAGGTAGATCAAGTGACCGTACACGTGGACGCGCAAGATAGCGAGTCTTCGATCAATAACGGAGCCGCGTTGGAAACGATCGATTTGGACGAAGGAGAAAATCTTATCGATATTAAGGTTTCGAGCGCCGGCGCAGCGGTTCCGAGTTCATGCATACAACCGTGTACGTTGCCTGATCCTTACGTTTTGACGTATACCCTTCAAATCAACCGGGAGGATGGCAACGCATTCCCTCACACGATCTCGACTGCCGAACAACTGGCAGCGATCGGAACGGGCGTCGCGGACGGGTATCAATTGAATGATGATTATATTCTTATGAACGATATTGATTTGTCCGAGTATTTGAGCGATTCCGGCGGGGGATACAACGAAGCCAAAGGATGGGTTCCCATTGGGGACGCAGCTAAACCTTTTACAGGAACTTTCGACGGCAACGGTCATGTCATCAATAACCTGATCATTGATCGCATAGACGAAGAGGATATTGGATTCTTCGGAGTGGCGTCGGGTACCATCCAAGAGATCGGTATGACGAATATGGAGATTGCCGGAAAGCGCACAGTGGGGGGGATTGTCGGATCGCTCCTCGATGACGGCATCATTAGTAACGCCTATTCTACCGGTACGGTGACGGCAACCGTTCAAAGAGCGGGAGGATTGGTTGGGAAATTGCAAGGAGAATTGAATGAAACGTTTTCCACGGCGGACGCCATTGGATTAAGCGGATCCGATTACATAGGCGGACTTGTCGGCGAATCGGCTCATGCAATCGTGACGGATTCCTTTGCCGCCGGGCGAGTAACGTCTGCTGCAAGCACCGGAGTAGGAGGGTTAATCGGCGCCAGCATCGATACGGCAGTAACCGATTCCTTCTGGGATATCGAAACGAGCGAGCAACCGACTTCTGCCGGAGGAAGTGGTGCCATTGGAAAATTATCGACAGAGATGAAATCAAAGTCGACCTATTCTGCAGCAGGCGTAGACTGGGATTTTACAAATACCTGGGCGATGATATCGGGAACAACCTATCCGATGTTCGAGCACGAATTAGAACCCGCGAAGCTTGCGAGCTTGAGCGTATCAGCAACGGGAGCCGTATTAACTAGGTCTCCGGCTGACTTCGATTCCGAACTAGGCTTATATACGATTACATCGAACCGTTATATTGATTCTGTGGATATAACCGTCGCTCTAGCCAATCTGAATGCCAAGGTTTCGATTTCAGGAACAGAAGCGTCATCGGCAACGGTCTCCGTTAATCCCGGCGATAATGAGATCACGATTGAAACGGAGGACGAGAACGGGAAAGCTCACGGAATTTACAAGCTCAACGTTCAGATTCCCGCACCGGAAATAAACGATGTGAATTTTCCCGCAGGCGGATATTACGGAACTGGCGATACCTTGAAATTCGTCATAAGCTACGAAGGGTCGGTGGATGCTCCAGTCGGTACGCCGCGACTGCCAATCGTGATTGGCGAAGGGGCCGATACGTCAACGGTATATGCCCTCTATACGGAACAGCCAGCAGGCGAACGGAACAAGCTCGTATTCGCTTATGAAGTGCAAGACGGATTGTTGGATACGGACGGCATAGAAATCGGAACGGAAATCGATTTGCCGGTTGGCGCAGCCCTTACTGCGTCTGGCGTGGATGTTCCGCTGGATGTTCCGGCGACGGGGGCGAACGGCATTGTTATTGATTCGGTCAAGCCCTCTATAACATGGACTCAGACGCCAGACAGCACAACGCCGACCAAGGGATCGGTGAAGGTAACAGTGGCAACCGACGGAACGGGTAGCGATATTGCGGTAACGAAGTGGACGAAAGGCGTGCGGACAGTAGACTTTTTCGCAAGCGCGGGTACGCTGTTGACAGGAGACAGCTTTGACATAACTTCAAACGGAGCCTATACAGTATACACGGAGGATCAAGCCGGCAACGGAGCGGTCGAGATTATCGCAATCAGCAATTTCATTACAGTAACGCCGGACGGCTCAACGTCAAACGACTCGCATCTAATCGACTTGAACGGGCAACCGCTCGATTCGTCGACTATCGACGCGTCGAAGCCTTCCGTTACGTTGGAGGTAAAGCCTAAGGAAGGCGCAGCTTTTGTGACTATTCCGGCAAAAGTATTAGCCAGCTGGAAGAGTAAAAACGAGGCCTTCGTCATAGAGATAAAGTCTCCCTACGGCAGTTATCAAGTTCCAGTCAATCTGGCATCGCTTATACCGGGATTGCCGGAGTTGCTGGCAGACAGCAACCTCAAGGTCGATGAGATCAGCTTTAAGATCACGTTGACCGACAAATCGAACAACAAGGAAATCCTAACGGCTTTTGCTAAAGGATTGCCTAATGGTATCGAATTGGGCGCGATCGTCGATTTCCGAATCGATATCATAAATCCGAAGACCGGGCAAACGATAGGAACGGCGGACAAATTCAGTCAAGCGTTGACTAGAATCATACCGATGCCGAAGAACGTGACGATCATGCCGTTGCTATGGGGAGCGTTCCGATACAACGAAGCTCTAAAGGAATTCGAATTTGTACCGGCTAGAAGAGTACAGATAGAGGGCCTATGGTATATCTCGATTAACTCGCACACGAACAGCGTGTACGTAGTTGCGGAGAATGCGGCGAACTTTACTGATGTGCTTAAGCACTGGGGCAAATCGTTTATTGAACAGGCGGCGGCGAAAGGGCTTGTTGAAGGGATTGGAGGCGGCAATTTCGCTCCAGACAAAGCGGTTACCAGAGCGGAGTTCACCGCTATGCTCGTTAGAGCGCTTGGACGAGGTACAGCTGCCAGCAGCACAGCGCCATATGAGGATGTAAATCAAAGCGCGTGGTATTTCGGCGAAGTAGCAATTGCCAAGGAGCTTGGACTATTAGACTTTGTGGAAAGCTCGAGCTTCAACCCCGATCAGCCGCTATCCCGAGAGGAAATGGCGAGCATGCTGGCGGCAGTCATTGAACTTGAAAAGCTGCCGACGACGAAGGAATTCGTCCGCTTGGACGGCTACAAGGATATCGGAAATGTAAACTCGGCTTATCTTGAGGACGTGCGTTTGATGGTTAAGCTTAACATCATGACAGGAATGAGCGAGGTTACCTTCAATCCGAAGGGCGAGTTAACACGCGCGCAAGCGGCGGTCGTATTCATCAGACTGCTGCAAACATTAGGGTCAATTGAATAGAAAAGGATATAAGAAAAACCTGCTTGAACAGAGAAATATCTGCTCAGGCAGGTTTTGTCTATATCAATGAGAATGTGAGAATGTAATCGATCATGGCGCCTGAATCAAATGGCTGTTGAAGCGCTCATCACTGAACGGCCTCGATAGAGGTTTTCTCATTTTTCTAGAAACGTCTCCGTTTTTATTGATTTGGGAGTGTGAAAAAATTTTGAATGTAAACCACTCAACGACGATAAAACACATCACTGGCAAGGAAGATAGTATTGAAGTCATCACTTGTGTGGTCTCCCCTCGGGGGAATCCTACTTATATATTTGTTTCATTGTCGGATAAGAATAAATAAGTTAAAATTACTTTTGTCTATACTTTTGTGAAGGTGTTTTTTTTACACCAAAAAGGAGTGCAATGAAGAAAATTGGCATATGTGCAGCGATAACCGGTTCAATGACTAAGAAAGAAACAATGCCCGGTCTGCCTGTTACTGTTGATGAAATTGTTAATTGTGCATATGAGTGTTCTGTAGCAGGGGCTTCTATGGTACATGTCCATGTTCGCGATAAAGAAGAAAAACCGTCGTTGGATTTCTCCTTGTATGAGGAAGTGCTATCCGGAATTCGTGAAAAATGCGATATCTTAGTGTGCATCTCCACCTCTAATCATCTTGTTGATGTATCGGATAAGAACCGAATCAAATTAATGGAATTAAAACCTGATTTAGCATCCATAGAAGTAACTTCACTCAACCGTCCTGACGGAGGCATTAAAAACTCCAAAAAATTCGTCATCGATATGCTTATGGCTATGAAGGAAAATGAAGTCAAACCGGAATTTGAGATATTTAATCCAAGAATGTTAAAAGAACTACTGCGTTTGGTTGAGCTTGGCGTCGTTGACGACAATGCTTATATTCAATTTGTCATTGGTTCTATCGGCGGGATGAAGCCAGACTATAAAAATATTCAATGGATTCTCGACGCTGTTCCAAAAGGATTCACTTGGTCTGCGGCCGGGATTGCAGGAATGCAGTTGCCGGTTAATTTTATTTCCATTTTAAATGGCTGCGATGTGATTCGTACGGGAATGGAAGATAATCGGTATTTTCTAAAAGGCATCCCGGTGAATAATAATTTGGAATTTGTAAATCGTGCAGCCGCAATGATTCAAACTTTAGGTTGCGAGGTGGCCAGCTCCTTAGAAATGGCGAAAATATTGGGGATAACGGGCCGGTTCTAAGCGTTGGTATAAGAGGATCGTCCTCAGAAAATAGGTGGAACTTTTGAATATCGGATTAATTGGATATGGAAAATGGGGACCGAACATCGCAAAGGAAATAACCTTAAATAAGGACCTGCGGCTTACCGCGATTTGCGATATCGATATTCAACGTCTTAAAGTTGCCGAAGAGCTTTATTCGAAGGACAATCGTATTTTTTTCGATATGGATTACCGGACGTTATTAACCAACCGGATTGATGCAATCGTAGTATCCGTGGGTATGGAAAACAGCTTCGGGATAGCCAAAGACGTATTGCTTGCGAACAAGCACTTATTTATTGAAAAGCCGTTCGCGATGACAACCGAGCATGCTGCGGAACTTCATCGTATCGCGGATCAAAGAGGGCTTACGATTCATGTGGACCATATTATGGTTTTCCATCCGGCGATAACAAAAATTAAAAACAGTATAACTGAATCTAATGCAATGATAGCTTTTGAGGCGACAAGACTAACTTCAGCTCGATCAAACAAGTCGGAGGGGCTGCTTTGGGATCTGGCGGTTCATGATTTGGCCGTATTGGACTATCTGTTGAATGGTCAAGAGATCGAACTTATTGATGTAGCGTATCATTCGGATGAAATCGCGTTAACGCTGGGATGCAATTCGTTCATAGGTCGAATTAAAGTTGGCCACAACGCTAAGGCCAAAGATCGGCACACGTTAATTAAATTTGCCGACAAAGAAATCTACTTTAATGAACTGGATGAGAGAAAGATATTCACGATCTACGAGAAGGACATTAATGGATGCTTGAGCAACCCAATGAAAGAGCGCTATGCTGAACCAAGCGCATTATCGAACAGCTTATCCCATTTTATGGACTGCGTGCACCGTCATAGCAAATCAATCGCAGGACCGGAACAAGCGATCCGGGGTATTCGATTAATTGAAAAAGCCGAAAAGCTTTTGAAAATGGAGATGGCTAAAAAGTGATTCATGAAAGCGCGTATATCGGTCAAAACGTGATTATCGGGAATGCGGTCAGCATCGAAGAATTTACGATCATCGGCGATAACGTGGTTATCGGAGATGATGTAACCATTTGCAGCCATACAAAGATTCATACCGGCACATCCATAGGCAGCGGAACATACATAGGCAGTTTTTGTTCGATAGGCGCCCTGCCTAATCTCAAAGGATTTGATAAATCAATCAAATCCGGACTTCGTATCGGTTCGAATAATATGATTAATGATCATACAGTCATAGCGAGGTCAAAAGATCCAGACAGCAACACGATTATAGGCAATAACAATCATATTGGTCACGGCGCTTACCTGGGACACGATGCGATCATCGGAGATTCAACCATATTATCCGCTCACGTACGGATTTCCGGGTACACGCAAGTCGATGATTTTGCGCATCTTGGCATGTCTGCGTTCACGCACCAATTTTCTAGAGTGGGCCAATATGTCATGATCGGCGCCATGGCTAAGGTAGTGCGGGACGTTCCTCCCTATTTGCTGGTAGACGGCAACCCTGCTCTGATTAAAAAAGTAAACAAAGTCGGCTTGGAAAGACAAGGTTACACCGGCGAACAAATTAATCAATTGGAGCAGATTCTTAATGCATTGGCAAAATGCTCCTATCCTTCTTTAAATGATGAAGATCGAGTGCAGCTTATGAGGCAATTTCAACAATGTGAGATTTTCTCAAAGTTGATGAAATTTATTGATGATTCAAAAAGAGGGTGCTTGAGAATTGATGCATAGCGGAGTCGCCGAGAAGATTTTGTATCATTTAAAAGATAAGGATTGCGTAATTGCATTTTCTCATGACGACTATCGCGCGAAAGCCGGCGGTGCGCAGAAATACGGAATAGAGCAACAAAAAATGATGAATGACCGCAACATTTCTTACATTGCATTGTTCCCTGTCAGCATGCAATACGCACCGAAAATCGAGCCTAAACATTTGCTGGTCGAAGTTGTGATCGATGGCGTAACAACGTGCTTTTTAGCTGCATGGCAAGTAGGATTTTGTTTCGGAACGCTTATAGCAGCCAATAAAATCAATCTCATGCGCATTTTTATCAACAGTCTATACGGAATGAATATTGCGATGATCTATGAAATCATCAGCAGAATAAAAGAGAAAAAGGATACAGAGATCGTTCACATCTTACATGATTATTATTCCATTTGTCGAAATATTTTTTTGTTTTATAACGATGAGGAATTTTGCGGTCCGGCTCCCATTGGCTCGCCGCGATGTGCGACCTGTCGCCATGGGGAGAACCGCGAAGCGCATTATGACAGTGTAAACGAACTTTTTATTAAACATAAGGTAGTTATCGTGGCGCCATCGGAAAACGGGAAGCGCATTTTTCTACGAATATTTAAGCATTTAGAGGACAGCGTTCGCATTGTTCCCCATCAGAATGCATTACAAACGAATAAAATACTTCCTAGCCATTCAGTCGCGGATCGTAGAATAAGAGTCGCATATCCCGGCTATTCTTCCAAATATAAGGGCTGGGATGCATGGGTAAAGTTGAATGGGATTTCGAATAAATCCGATTATGAATTTTATCATTTTTCTTACGAGGACCAATCGTTGCCTGGGACGATATTCGTGGACACGAGCTTTCAGAATGGGGCTAAGCAGGATACCACCTCAAAGCTTATAGAACATGAAATTGACGTTATACTTCTATGGTCAAATTGGTTTGGCACCTATAATTACACTTATTACGAAAGCCTTGCTGCCAACTGTTTTGTTATTACCTACAAAGACAGCGGCAATATTGCAGATCAGACAAGGCACTTTGAAAATGGGCTGGTATTGGATTCTGAACAAGAATTAGTTGAGTTGTTTCATGATACGGAGAAGCTAAAAGAGATTGTCGCCAGGCATAAAATAACTGATGTGATTTACAGAATCGTTGAAAATAACGAACTGGCGGACGAACTTATGGAGCGAAGACTCTTCTTACACTCTGAATACCAGAGCGCGGAGCAACAGCTAAATAATGATTATGAACAAACGATTGAAAGTTTAATTCAGTTCCAATTTGAATTGCAACGGAAACTTAAGGAAGTTGCTCAACACTATAACGGATTAGAAGCTCGTTCTAATGAATTGGGAAAACGTTATAACGAAAACTTGGCTCATTCGCAACAATTAGAAGATCGAAATAATGAGTTATTCCATAAAGATATCGAAAATATGGCTAACATACAGCTACTTACGAGTCAACTTAATGAGTTTCATGCAAATCATCATATGACTTCCAACAGACTAGCTCAATTGGAAGGCGAAGGTTTTCTAAAAACATTCGTTAGAGCTTTTTACAAGTTAATACCGCGTCGTGTTCGGTTGAAATTAAAAAAGTTTGTTGGAATGTGAAACCGTCCACGAAGGTAGAGCACTTGCATGGCATATCCCTTAGGCTCCACCATACTTAAATTTTAAACACGCCGCCAAGCAAGGGCGTGTTTTTTTTTGGTGCGCCCAGCATGGGCGAGGTAGGGGGCAAGGCGCCCCCTCCTACTGCGATCTGCATTATCGAATATGTACGCTCTTCTCGTACCGCTGTCGTAGAACGTCATCCTTGTTTCAAGGTGTTTAGCGCTCCTTGGCGAATTTGCTGCGGAAGCCCGAGGGAGAGAGGCCTTCTTTCTTGGAGAAGCAGGTAGAATAATGCGAGATATGATGGAAGCCGACCTCATCTGCGATCCGGGCAATAGACCAAGAGGTTTGCAATAGCAGCCGTTTGGACTGTTCAAGCCGGTAATACAGGAGAAAGGTCATAGGAGTCATACCGTACACTTTCAGCATCACCTTAGCCAAATAATTGGGGTGATAGTTCATCTTCTTTTGCAGAACGGAATTCGTGATATCGCTGGCATAGTTCTGGCGGATGAACAACTCGATCCGCTCGGCGAGCTGAATCGCGGTGACGTTCGTGGGGGAAGCGAGATCGCGATCCAGGTGCTGCAGGAACAACTGGAAGGAAGCTTGTCGTCTCCAGTTCCGAAGCGACTGCGGCTCGTGCTCCTGCTGAAAAAAGGTCTCCAGCGCCTCCATGGCCTTCGTCGACAGCTTCATATGCTTCGGAATGAAGATGGAGCAGACATCGGCATGGTTGAGATACGCTAAATTTTTGTGTTCCTCGATCAATTTCAGTTGGTTACCCAGGCATTCGTCCATGTCACTGCACATCTGCCAGCTGCCGAAGGTTTGAAAATGAATCCAGATAATTTCTGTGTCTACTTTGCAGGGGGCGCTGCCGTAATGGTGTCCGTCAGGAAGAAGGATGAGTCCTTCTCCCTCATTGATTTCCCAGGTATGGCCGTTCTCACCGATCGGGAGAACCCCTTTGCGGACGACAATCAGATCGAATACTCTGATGCAATTCCGGTCGATATGGGTATCTCCTACCCCGTAATGGGCATGCCCGCAATCCACGAAATAGGGAATCGGTGGCGAGATAAAGTGAAGAATCGCAGAATCCACACTCGTTCCTCCCAATGTATAAGTGAATATAAATCTAGAAAATGTTGTTATTTTTATGATACAACATACTCATCAGTTAAAGAAAGAGTTTCCTGCAGATAGAGTGATCAGTGGAGCCCAACGAAATTCCGAGGCAGTCGTACTAAGGTTGAAAATATTAAAAATCAGGTTGAAAAATGTTGTTTTTTTTGTAGATATTTCATGGCACAATTCAATTAAAGCGCTTTCTTGAAAAAGTGTCCTCGTATAACGGATACAGCCTGAGGGTAGCGCAGTCATGTTGATGCTAAACGTTTAACTTCATAACTTGGAATGTCCAAGGAGCGGTGTGAAACGGTTAGACATAAATATCATTTCAAATGATGAAGGGGGAACGAGACAATGAAAGCAGGAAAGAGACTTGGTGTTGGTCTGCTCTCGGCTGCATTGGTATTCGGGGTCATTGGCTGCAGCAACAACGACGATACAAAAACGACTTCCAAGAATGAGAAAGTCAAAATTATTTATTCGATGTGGGGAAGCGCAGAAGAAGGAAGCAAAACGCAGGAAGTGGCAGACAAATTCAACGCAACCCAAGACAGAATCGAAGTGGAAGTGCAAGCCATTCCTTGGGAGAACTACATGACCAAATTGAATACGCTTGCAACGGCAAAGCAACTGCCTGATACGGGGATGATGCGGGAAGACGGCGTTATCCAGTGGTCCTCCCAAGGCATGCTGAACGACGTAAGCGCAATGTACGAGGGAAGCGACAGCAAGCCGCTGGATAGCTTGGCCTACACGTACGAAGGCAAACCCGTTGCCTATGCGGCTGCCAATGAAATCCTCCTTCTCTACTACAACAAAGACATGTTCGACAAAGCGGGTGTACCTTATCCTCCGTCGGCACTGGATAAAGCATGGACATGGGATGAATTCGTAGCAACAGCCAAGAAGCTGACGAACGACAAGAACGGCAAACATCCTGGCGAAGATGGCTTCGATTCGCAGGGCATCGTTCAGTACGGCGCATCTATCGAGAACTTGCCATGGCAGTTGGAAACCTGGACGATCAGCAATGGCGGAGGTTACTATTCCGCTGACGGTGCAGAGGTAAAAATCGGGGAAGACGCCAGCATAGAAGCGATTCAGAAAGTCGCGGATCTGTACTTGAAAGATCATGTCGCCCCGTTGTCCGTCGGTCAGACTGATGACGGCATTCAGCGCACCATTATTGCAGGAACGGTCGCTATGGCCACGAACGGCCAGTGGAACGTAGGAACCAGCTTGAACACGGCTAAGGAAGCAGGGCTTAATTACGGCGTAGCTGTACTGCCTTACATGAAGGAGAAGGTTACCCTTAACACTGGCGGCGCCAATGTCGTATTCTCCCAGACCAAGCATCCGGAAGAAGCGATGGAATGGCTCAAATGGTACAGCTCCGAAGAAAACAACTGGGGACTCATCTCATCGGGCATTTGGATGCCGGTGCTGGATAAGTGGTACAAGGACGAGACGCTCACCCGCAAGTGGGTCGAGAATCCGAACTTCCCTCCGTATGAGGAATATAAGTCTGCAGTAGTCGATTATGCGCAATCCTCCGCAGCGAGACCGGCTTCCTGGTTCTTTACGAATAATACGACGGAATTTAACACCTTGCTCGGATCTGTTCTCGGCGATGTTTGGACCGGAAAGACAACCGCCAAGGACGCCATTTCCAAAAATCTCGATGCTTTGAAAGCGGCAAATAAAGGCGAAAAATAAAGGTTTGAGGGATGACCGCCAAATCACGTTACGTGGCGGTCATCCTTCATACATGAGGTGGGGAGCGAGCTATGGAAACAATCAATAAACGTCAGCTAAAACGTCGTTCCCGCATACATTCGAGCGAGCAACGCGTTGCTTATATCTGTTTGATTCCCGCATTCTTCGGGTTGTTCTTTCTGACGTACGCGCCTCTTGTCGGGGTGCTCGGAATCAGCTTGACGAATTGGACGGGGTTGGCCAAACCGGAATTCATCGGCTTCGATAATTATATCAATCTGTTTACCACCGATCCTTATATCAAAGATTCGATTATCGCGACGATCTATTTCGCCATTTTATCTGTTGTCGGAAGCATGATTTATTCGCTTTTTATCGCGATCATGTTGAACCGGAAAATTCCGGCAAGAGGTTTTTTTAGAGCCATCTTTTATGTGCCGTTTGTTTTGCCTGCCGTCGCCATATACGTAGGATGGTCTTGGCTGTATGAAGCGAATTTTGGATTTTTCAATTATATCCTTTCTGAAATGGGATTAAATAAAGTTCTGTTTATTGCCGATTCCAGCTATGTGGTCCCATCTCTTTCCATGATTGCGGTTTGGCTGTCGGGGAACTTGATCGTTATTTTTTTGGCCGGGCTTCAAAACGTTCCGAGCGTTTATTACGAAGCGGCTGAAATGGATGGCGCGAACGGATGGAAACGCTTCTTGCATATCACGTTGCCCTGCATGACGCCGATTATCTTTTACAATTTGTTGATGAGCTTGATCGCCAATCTCCAAATCGTTACGCCAGCCCTTGCTCTGACTAATGGCGGCCCGGGCAACTCTTCAAGGTTCATGACTTATCTGATGTACGATCAAGCCTTTGTCAATTACAAGCTCGGTTATGCCTGTGCGACGACCTTTATTATTTTCGCCATCCTTGCCGCCTTTACTGGCGTGTTGTTCAAGACGTCAAATCGGTGGATCTTCTCTGAAGGAGGCGATGAGAAATGAGCGAAGCCGCATACAGCAGACTAAAAAGCAAGAAACGCAATGATCGAATCATGAATATCCTAACGCTTGTCGTCGTTATTTTCTTTGCCATTCTCGTACTCTTTCCGATTTGGTGGATATTCCGAACGTCTCTAATGACGAATGCCGAGATTTATAGATTTCCTCCATCTTTGTTGCCGGACAACTGGCTGTTCTCCAATTATGAAAAGACACTGGAAATATTTAAATTCTGGAAGTATCTATGGAATACGATGGTAATCATCATTCCTTCCTGCTTGGCGGGAACGTTTACGGCCACCTTGTGCGGATATGCCTTTGCAAGGCTGCGGTTTAGAGGTAAACAGTTGATCTGGGCTCTTTGCGTCGGTTCTATGCTTTTGCCTGCCATGGTTACGCTGATCCCGCTGTATATCGGGTGGACGCGGGGTCTCGGGCTCAGCGACAGCTATCTGCCATTGATTCTGCCTTATTTCTGCGGCGGCGGCGCTTTTAATATCTTTTTGATTCGGCAGTTTATTCTATCCATACCGAGAGAGCTCGACCAAGCGGCTACGATCGACGGCGCCGGATACTTCCGCATCTTGTTCAGCATTATTATCCCGGTGATCAAGCCCGCAATGATCGTCGTCGCATTGTTTATCTTCATCGGCCTATGGAACGATTTGCTCCAACAAATGATTTACATTAATTCGAGTGATAAGTATACGATAGCGCTCGGGCTTACCAACTTTAGAGGTCAATTAAAGTCAGACTGGTCGCTGACGATGGCAGCCACGTGCATGTCCTTTGCTCCTGGCGTCATTTTCTACCTGATCGGTCAAAAGTATTTCGTAGAGGGAATCACGATGACCGGGTTGAAAAACTAATCCGGTCGTCGTGTTATTGAAAGGAGAATTATCGATATGCATGTTAAGCTTATTGATCAATTCTGGCAGCCCAAGGTGAGGCAGACTGTCCAGGAAACGATTCCTTATCAGTGGAAGGCGTTGAACGATGAAATCGAAGGCGCTGAGCCGAGTCACGCCATAGAAAACTTCCGCATCTCGGCAGGAGAACAGACGGGAACTTTCTACGGCATGGTCTTCCAGGATAGCGACGTAGCGAAATGGGTCGAAGCTGCCGCATACAGCCTGCGGCAATTTCCTAATCCGCAGCTCGAAGCCGTCATTGATGCGGTTGTTGATTTGATGGGACGGGCTCAACGTCCGGACGGCTACTTGAATACGTATTATTCGGTCGCCGAACCGGAAAAACGATGGAACGATTTTTCTTTCGGGCATGAGCTTTATTGCGCCGGTCACCTGATCGAGGCCGCAGTGGCTTATTACGAGTCCACTGGCAAGCGGGCCTTTTTGGACATGATGTGCCGCTACGCTGATTATATAGACCGGATTATAGGGCCAAATTCTGACCAAATACACGTGTATTGCGGTCATGAGGAAATTGAGCTCGCGCTGGTAAAGCTGTTCAGGACGACGAAAGAACAAAGGTATTTGCAGTTGAGCCGATACTTCGTGGAGGAGCGCGGCAAGCAGCCGAGTTTCCTGAAGGAGGATCCGGGGTTCCGCAGCCCATCCAATGATCGCTGGTTCGATTTGGATTATCATCAGGCCCATGCCCCCGTGAGAGAGCAGGAAACGGCAGACGGACATTCTGTCCGTGCCATGTATCTGTATACGGCTATGGCGGATCTTGCGATTGCTTACGGAGACGCTACGCTAACCAAAGCGCTTCGCAAACTATGGGATCAAGTGACCACCAAGCGGATGTATATTACGGGAGGGCTCGGCTCGCAAGGCCATGCCGAACGGTTTACGATTGATTACGATCTGCCTAACGACACGGCATACACGGAAACTTGCGCGTCCATCGGACTTGTCATGTGGGCATTCAGAATGCTTCAAATTGAAAATGACAGCCGATACGGGGATGTGATGGAACGGGTTCTATTCAACGGGGTGCTGAGCGGGATGTCGCTAGACGGCACACGTTATTTTTACGTCAACCCATTGGAGGTTCATCCTGCTGTCGCGGAGTACCGTTACGATATGCAGCATGTCAAAACAGAACGCGTGCCTTGGTTCGGATGCGCTTGCTGTCCACCCAATATTGCTAGACTGATGACGTCTTTGGATACCTACTTCTTTACGCAAAACGGGGCGGAGATCGCCATGCATCTTTATGCTTCCAATGAGAGCACATTCGACGTCCAAGGGAAAAAAGTAATATTGCATACGGAAACGCGATATCCATGGAACGGAGAGATCCAGATCCGGCTGCAAACGGATGAGCCAACCGATTGCACGCTTTCTTTCAGGATCCCTTCTTGGTGCAGGCAACCCTCCATTGCGGTGAATGGGGAGTCGCTGGCGCTGGATGCGATCGTCAAGCGCGGATATGCATCTATCGGCAGAAAGTGGATGGATAGCGATAACATCAAGCTGCATTTCCCAATGGTCGTCGAGCGTATCGAGTCGAATCCCAAAGTGCACGAGAATGCCGGTAAAATCGCTTTGCAATACGGTCCACTCGTTTATTGCTTGGAGGAAGCGGACAACGGCTCAGACCTCACGGATATTTGCCTTTCCGAGGATTCTGAATTTATAGCGGTGGATAGGGAAGACGTTCTAGGCGGTATCGTCGTTTTGTCCGGAGAGGGGCTGCGATCTGATCTTTCCTGGGAAGATGAACTGTACAGGCCGGTTACGCGAAAGAAGAAGAGTGTTCCGATAACGGCCGTTCCATACGCATTCTGGGGTAACCGGGAACCGGGCGAAATGTTGGTTTGGATTCGCGAAAAATAAAACTAGAACTCTAGGTGACTCCGATCGATGACTTTGTTCGATTTATCATACAATACGTCAGTGTATCTGCCTAATACGGCTGTTTTATTCGAAAAATCGTACAAAGTTGAACGCTTCTGCTAAGTGTGGCTAATATTTGTATGAAAATTCGTATAATCGAGAAAATAGCGAGAACTAGCCAATGGGTTTAGTATGAAAAATCACACAAAGCTGGTACCAGACTAAAAACGCCGATCTAAAACCTATTGATACTTGGCTGTAAATGAATTATTATTGATTTACTTAAATATGGTGTGGCGAAGAACGCCTCGATATCCCTTCTAACGTAAGGGAAGTCGAGGCGTTTTATATTTCCTGGGGAGGGTGACACGGTTGAGTTTTGAGATCGAGCATGCGAAGTGGATAAACGATCACTTGTCCAAACGCCAAGGGGAACGAAAGGATGCTTTGAAAAGAGGGCATGGATTCGGCAATCATCTATTCGCGGAAAAGATATGGTGGCCTCTCATGGGTCATTTTGCGGGATTGCATCCGAATATGAGATTCAAGACTGGCGTGGTCGGTCATATTTTGCGGATTTTATTTGGATCATGGGCAATCTACGTTATGTATTCGAAGTTATGGATTATGGTTCACATGGCACGGATCGTTCGAAATATCGGATGGATCTAAATAGAGCTTTGTTCTTGCAGTCACAAGAATGCCATGTGATTTCAATACCCTTAGATGAAATGAAAGAAAATCCATTATTCGTTCGAACTATGATTCGCTGCATACTAGCCCCTTATCTAGTGGCAACGGATGAAAAAAATAGAATGCCTCGTCGCGAATATCAAAAAATCGAACGCCAGTTAATGCGTTTAGCGATTCGGCACAATCGTATCATTAGCCCGGCGAAAGCGGCGATTGAACTGGAGGTTCACAAGCAAACGGTCATCAAGTACTGCCGAAGCCTTGTAGAAAGAGGTAAATTCCGAGTCATTCCAACGGGTTCAGCCGGTAAAATATACAAATACGAATACATCGGGTCATTGCAGAGTCCCGACTTATTGTAACGGCAGCCACCTCATTCGGACATCAGCCCATCTAAGCCCCAAGGCAATGTATCCATAAACAATATAGCAAAGATGAGCGCTGCCGTAATAACTAAGAAAATTAGTCTAGGAATGACATGCCACATGGAGGATCGCCATTGATTTGTGGAGTCATCGAAGCGGGCTCGAAGTCGTCTGGCAATAGCATTGTTACCCGGATTTTGAGTATTGAAGACGATTTCTAGCATATTCTTTTTCTTAAGACCAAATGTCCAAAAAAGTGTTTTTGTGTATCTCTGTTTGTTCACTAAGAAACTATAATGGAACATGGTCATCTTGCTCGTAATGCCCGTATAAGCATCAAAGCTATCTTCCGTTCGCTTAACGATCTTCGCATTGCTGAATTCCCCGTATCTTAACAGAGCTAGAAGTTGCCTCGCCCGGTATGCCGTCCATAGAGCAAATACGCCAACGATAGCCAAGAATGTACTTTGACCTGAGCTGTCGGCATCATCAAGGGTATAGTGTTTGAGATCATAAAGCGTTGTTAACATACAGAAAAGCCAAAATAATAGCCAAAATGAACATGCCACTCCAATTACTGCTGACCAATGTAAATTTTTTTTCATCAATGTCATGTAACTCCTCCGCCTGGATCATCTTTCATTTAAATTTTAACTAATTTCTTTACAAATATCGATAGAAAAAGAAGCACTTCAACTTTTTAGTTGAGGTGCTTCTTCATTTCGTCACTCCACAATCCCGACTAATATTTTGCCAAGCTCGCCGTTGTAGAAATCGGTTCTTCGGTCATAGAAGGGCGCTACGTTTCCTTGTTTGCGATTTTGTTGAAGCATAGCGAAATTGAACTGCGCAATCACATACGAATCTCCATTCAGCTCGCCCGCAGCGAGGATGCCATTTTCCGTAAAGGGAACGTCGCAGGGAGTAAATAAGCCTGCCTGGCAGTAGCCATTATCTACCTGTGGACGATCCTCGGTCAACGAGCCGACCATGCCGCTTAACGCTACAAATAGCTGATTCTCGATCGCTCTCGCTTGGGAGCAAATGCGCACGCGGTAGTATCCGGCAGCCGTGTCTGTATAAGAAGGACATAGGATAAGCTCCACGCCGCTATCGGCGGCCATTCTGGCTAGCTCAGGGAATTCAATATCGTAACAGGTTAGAATGGCTAAGCGGCCCCATAGCGTTTCGATTATGTTTAGCTTCGTTCCTTCTGTAAGCGACCAGCGGTTTCTTTCCTCAGGCGTTAAATGAATTTTATTCTGCTCCTCGATACGGCCATCGGGGAAAAATAGAAAGGCTTTATTCACAAAGCCGTTTCCTTCTCTGCATATATGCGTTCCGCCCAAAATGATGACGTCATAGTCTCGGCTATAACGCTGGAAAAAAGCTATATACTCATCTGTGTAACTGCTCAGATGCCAGCAAGCCTCTTCGTGCGTCATCACTGGCCGGCAGCCAAGTAAATGTGCGGTCATATATTCAGGGAAAATAATGAGATCCGCGCCATTATCGGCCATTTCGCATATTTTCGTTTCTAGTCGAGACCAAAAAACTCCATCCGAATGGATATCTGCGAGACCGTATTGAGCGGTTGCAACAGTTAGTAATTTCATAGGGCCTCCTTCATCTAGGAACGAATTTGTAACGTATAAATATCCGTCCGACGATCCTTAAATGTAAGGATGTCCGTCGATTTGCGATGCCGTTGCAAAATTTCCATATCCAGCTCGGCCATAATAACCGTTTCCGTGTTCTCGCTGCATTCGCCCGCGATCCCGTCTCGCGGGAAGGAGAAGTCGGCAGGCGTGTATACGCCTGACTGCGCATATTGAATGTCGACGTTATCTACATGCGTGAGGTTTCCGACAGTGCCGGAGGTAACCGTAAATACTTGATTTTCTACAGCGCGGGCTTGCGCGCAATATTTGACGCGAAGGAAGGCTTGCCTGTCTTCCGCACAGAAAGGAACGAATATGATTTGGGCGCCTTCTTCGGCAACGATCCGCGAAATTTCAGGATACTCGATGTCGCTGCTGAGCTGAATGGATATTTTACCGCAGTCTGTATCGAATACTTCCAGCTCCGATCCGCCGTTTATTCCCCACCATTTCCGCTCGTTCGGCGAAATATGCAGTTTGTACTGCTGCTCAATCGTACCGTCACGGCGGAATAAGTGGCCCACGTTATAAATACGATTGTTTTTTTCGACAAAATGAGAACCGCCGATAATATTTACATTATACTTAACGGCCAATTCAGTGAACAATTCGATATATTGCTCCGTGAACGTGGTGAGCTTCCGAACGGCAAGGCTGGGCGATCGTTCGTCCAGGAAGGAGAGCAGCTGCATGGTCACATTTTCCGGGAAGACGGCAAAGTCTGATTTGTAATCGGCAGAAACATCGACGTAATGCTCGCATTGCATGGCAAATTCCTCGAAGGAGTCGATTTTTTTCATCATGTACTGGATGACGCAAATTCGCACGGGAAAGGACAACTTATAGTGCGTTTTGCTGTTGCTAGGCTTATAGTCGATGTTGTTCCATTCGAGCAACGCTGCAAAGTTTCGCGAATCCTTGTCATCGGACAAGTAGTTCGTAATAATTCGTTTCAACGTGAATCCGTTCATCATCTGGAACGTGAGCACGGGATCATAAATGTTCTGCTGCAGCACTTCTTCTGCATACTCTCTCGGCATCATTGCATCGCTATACTTGTGATATCCGGGAATTCGTCCTCCGACGATAATACTTCGCAGGTTCAACATCTCGGCCAATCGTTTGCGCGCTTCATACAAACGCCTGCCAATTTTCATTCGGCGATAGTCGGGATGAACCATTACTTCCATGCCGTACAAGTTTGCGCCGCGCGGGTTATGGTTGCGAATATAGCCTTTGTCCGTAATCTCCGAATACGTATGCTGCTCTAAATAATCGTCGAAGTTGACGATCAAGCTGGAGCAAGAACCAATAATATCGCCATCGAGCTCCACGCAAATTTGTCCTTCAGGGAAAATGCGGACATGGCTTTCCAATTGCTCTAATTTCCAAGGATCCATGTTCGGAAAGCAGATATGCTGCAGTGCGATTATCTTCTGGAAATCCTCAGGTTCAATGTTGCGAATAATGACTTTCTTTTCAAATTGCGATATCTGATTCGAAGTCATGTTTCCCTCTCCCTATTCAAGCCTAGTTTTCTACAGTATAGATGTGGTTAGTATGACCAGTATTATTGGAAAGTAAATGGAATGTAAAATGTGACACAATGATGGCCCGTCGTTGGTTGGGGATATAATCAAAAGGGTCAAATATACGTGCCGTTGGGGCTGAACGGTGTAATCGCGAGGGTTTTTTCGGCTGTTATTAACTTTACTAACCGAATTCAATATTTTAATTAATAATTCTAAGTAAAATATCGCCAAAAATTTATATTGTTAATCTATTATTCATCTGCTATACTCGAAAACACAAGATGTCATAAAACTTGACATCGAATAGATGTGGGAGGAGATTGTATGATGGAAAAACGAACGGTATGGAAGGTAAGTGCTGCGTTAGCGGTATTTTTAGCGATGAATTCGGCAGTTTATGTAGCGTATGCTGACATCGAAAAGGAGGGGGTTAAGCCGAAGACGCATGTTCTGGAGGCGAATTCAGACAATGTCCGGTGGGGCAATATTGGCAAAGGCGACCCGGCACTAACTGTAAATTCGGGAGATATCGTAACGGTAGAGGCGATCACGCATCATTCCGGAGATGATTATGAACGGATGATCAAAGGGGATGTAGGGGTAGAAGATATTTTCCATTGGAACGAAGCAGAGAAGACGGAATCGCTCCGCGGGCCAGGCGTACATATTATGACGGGACCTATCGCTGTAGAAGGGGCAGAACCTGGTGATGTGCTGGAAGTGAAGATATTGGACATGAAGCTGAGGCCTAACGGCAATGAGGAATATGCCGGTAAAACGTACGGCGTCAATGCGGCAGCCAACTGGGGCTATTTGTACGGCGATATGGTCGAGGAACCGAAGAAGCGCGAGGTTGTAACGATTTATGAGATGGAGTCAGACGGCGCGACGGATTATGCTACTGCGTTGTACAGCTTTAAGTGGGAACCGCAAACGGATCCAGATGGCAAAGTGCATCCAACGATCGACTATCCTGGCATTGTCGTAGATCATAATACGATTGAGAAAAACTTCGATGTGCTCGAAGGCGTGAAGATCCCGGTGCGTCTCCATTTCGGTACGATGGGCGTCGCTCCGAAGGAAGCGGATATCGTCGATTCCGTTCCGCCGTCTTACTATGGCGGCAACATTGATGATTGGCGTATTACCGAAGGCGCGACAATGTATTACCCTGTATCTGTACCGGGTGCGTTGCTGTCGATCGGCGATCCGCATGCGGGACAAGGCGATTCCGAAATAAACGGAACTGCGATCGAAACATCGGTAACCGGCGATATTCAAGTTATCCTTCATAAGAAGGCATCATTGAACAAAAAGCTGAGCGGCTTGGACTTTCCGCTGCTCGAGAATGCCAACGAATGGGTTGTTCACGGTTTCAGCTATGCGAACTACTTGGAAGAGCTAGGGCCGAATGCGCAGAGTGACATTTACAAAAACTCATCCATCGATAAAGCGATGAAGGATGCGGCGCATAAGACGAAACGGTTTTTGATGACTGGCATGGATTTGAACGAAGACGAAGCATACTCGCTAATGTCAGTATCCGTCGATTTCGGCATTACGCAGGTCGTGGACGGCAATTGGGGCGTACATGCATTGATCGACAAAGGGCAGTTTGGCGAATCGGAGCTGCATCCGGTCGGATTACGCAGCAGCTTTGAAAGTTATGGCGTGAAGGTTGGCTGGGAATCGGCAGACAAGACGGTCACTCTCAGCTATAACGGAAATGTTCTAGCGTTCAAGGTTGGAGAGGCAATAGGAACGTATAACGGAGAGGAGATAAAGCTGGCAACCCCTGCAGGACTCATTAACAAGAAGGTTGTAGTAAGCGAGTATTTCGCTAGCTTCTATAAGGCAAAATTATCAAAGACGGAGTAGTTGCGTTAGCTATCATCCAATCATAATAGAACAGAAACGCCTGCCGATTGATCGGCAGGCGTTTCTTCTATCGATTATATATTTAAGCCATCCTGATTTTTGTGGCGTTTCAACAGAATCTGATTCTCGACACGGACGAGCCCGTCAAGCGAGTAAATCGATTCATGCATAAAGCGCCCCATCTCCTCAAGATCCTCCACGAGAATATGGATGTGAAGAATGCAAGGCCCTGTCATTTCATAAAGCACGGCAACACGATCATTGTCTTTCAGAACTTCAACGATATGATCCAAATGGGCGGGCTCCACTTCAAGCTCCAAATAAGCGGAAATTTTCTTGCCCAGCTTCTCGGCGCTGATGACGATCGAGAATTGCTCGATGATCCCTTGATTGACGAGACGATCAATGCGTTCTTTCACCGCGACGCCCGACAACCCGACTTCCTTAGCCAAATCCGTGTAAGAAATGCGGCTGTTCTGTGCCAAACGCTGCAAAATATGGTTATCGATAGAATCAAGCATGCGGTTTCAACTACCTCTTTTTTTCGTTATTGTAACAGAAGGTGAAAGAAGTGCCTAGCGTATGTATGAAAAATAACATGAAAAGATCCGCCGGAAGCAGGACTTGGCAAGAGGAGTTACGCTTACACACTTCTTAAAAATGTTCGCTCGTTTTTAAGTTTTCATCACTATTCATCTTAAAGCTGCGTCTATACAATAAAAATAAGTTCTGCTTTATTTGACATCGAAGCAAGATAATCTAGCGAAAGGTATGTTGTCGGCTACTGAAGATCACTCGTATAATAGTTGTAAAACGATTGAAAGCGCTTCAAATGAGGCTGCCGGATGCGAAGGAAGGCCGTTGCAATGAAGAATTTGAGGATCGTACAGAAAATGGCGCTTGGCTACCTGTTGCTCGTACTTTTGCCGATTATTGTGTTCGGCGGTTACTTGTACAATCAGTTCTACATGGATGTGATGTCAGAATATTCGGAAGGTAAGCAGAAGCTGGTTATTCAAGCCGGCGATGGGTTCCGGTCGAGTCTGAACCAAGTAGAATCGATTCATGCTCTGTTCCTGAACAACCAGCAGCTGATCGATTATCTTAGCGGCTTTTATCATTCAGAGCTGCAGCAGGTGTACAACTATCTCAAAGACATTCGTCCGCTATTTATGTATGCGCAATCGCGTGATCACGAGATTGCTTCTATCAAACTTTACAAAACGTTGCCCGAGGTCCACTCGGTCACCGGCGAGCTTGAAAACCTGGACCAATTGGATGAGAAGCCGTTAGCTTTGTTAAACGAAATTAACGTAGATGAAGGCGTCTGGCTGCGTCGAAGCGAAGCCGAAACCTCTGCGCTTCCGAACTTAAGCTACTACCAGCGTGTTTATAATAACAGCTATACGAAGCCGCTGGCTGTGCTGGAGATTATTACAACGGATTCGTTGCTGCGAAATTTCCTTAAGGCGGTCGATGTCAATCAGAACATGCAAGTTCTAATTATGCAAAGCGGCGAAGCGGTGTACCACAGCGAGGGGATAGAGCTGGACGACGAACAGACGGCAAGCTTGCTGGCTATGGCCGATGAAAGCGATCAAGGCTACGCCTATTTGCGCAAGCAGAGGACGCTCGTGAACTCGTTGTCGATTCCTGAGCTGTCCGCAACGTTCTATTTCTTCAGTCAAATGGACGAAGTCTTCGTGGACATCCGGATCAAGGTGTTCATTCTCGCACTTACTCTAGTTGTATCACTGGTTGTGCTGACTGGGGTCTATTACGCGATGGCATCCTCTCTCGTTCGCCGAATTCTTGGTTTGGCAAAGCATATGCGACAGGTGGACGAAAGCAAGCTAACCTATTACGAGGTAGGAAAGTCCAACGATGAAATTGACTTTCTGACCCGATCATACAATTCGCTTGTCCACCGCATTGATGAACTGTTAAATACTGTGCACAGAGCTGAGCTCATGAAAAAGGAGGCCGATTATCTTGTGCTGCAAGCACAGATCAAGCCTCATTTTCTTTACAATACGCTTGAATCCATCCGTATGCTGGCAGAGATCAATAACGATCAGGAAGTGGTAGGCGCGACATACACGTTTGGCCGGTTGCTTCGTTATACGCTGAATTCCGGAGATAACGATACGAAGCTGCAGCACGAAATCGATAATGTTCGGCATTATTTGGATATGCATAAGCTGCGCATGTTGGATCGGCTAAGTTTTTCCATCCAAGTCATGACGAATATCGACGATATTCGCTGTCCGCGGTTCATTCTGCAGCCGCTCGTGGAGAACTGCATCCAGCACGGTATTGGGCGCAGTCGCAAGAACGGGGAGATCGATATCGTCGTCAGACGAGAAGACACGGAGCTCGTGATTGTGATCGCCGACAATGGACCAGGTATCTCGGAGGAACGTCTGGCCGTGATTCGAGGCGTGCTTGACAATGAACGGGATCGACAGGCTCTGCAGACCGAGAACTCGGGTTATGGCTTATATAATGTTAGCGAACGCATTCGCGCGTTCTACGGGGGACAAACACAACTGCTTATTGAAAGCCGTGAAGGAGAAGGCACGGTATACACCTTGAAGCTTACAGTACCCGAGGGATGATGATAGCTGAATCATCGTCCGTGATGATATCTAATAAAGGAGTGGGAATAGGATGGCACAACTACGCAGAAACCTTATACCGGATACGTTAATGTTGGAGGAGCGGGCGGCCCATGCGATCAATGCGATGATCGGCATGGCTGACCACGACCATGGCTGCATACCTTTTTTTAGCGCCGACTTGATGCATAAGCCCGCTTATATGGTTCATGGCGACTGGGATTACGGCTCCTCTCACGGGAGGATGGTGGACGGCTTGATTCTGGCAAGACATATGTCCGGCGAGACGTTCGGCAAGGAGGTAGAGGAACGGTATCGTGCGAACCTACTGTCATTCTTCAAGGAGGATGGCATGAGTTACCGGCAAATGAATCCCAATCACAATTGGGAACCGAACGCGAACCTGATCGACCAGCGTGCCGTTATTTTGTCACTGACGAGCTGGTTCATGGAGTCGGGCGATCCGAAGGTGAAGGAAGCGGCGGATCGGCATGTGGCCGCGCTGAAGCAGATCGCTGTCAAGGAACGGGACGTCTGGTATTATCCCGCCTCGGAATACAAGGAGACGGGCTGGCCTTCGGCGAACGGCATTCAGCTGAGACTAGCGCCGGATCCGGCTGCCTTCTGCGGAAGGCTAGTCATGCCGCTGTTGAAATACTACGAGCTGACGGGCAACGAGGATGCTTACGAGCTATGTCAATTCTTCACTGCGCTCATTATGGAGCGGAGCGGCGTCTTCAACAAGGACGGCAGCTTTAACGATTCCTTGGCGTATCGGAGCGGTCACTTCCACACCCGTCTTGGCACGCTGGACGCGATTGCGCGCTTCGGCATGCATTCGGGCAATGCGGCGATGATTGCTTGGGTGAAGAAGTGTTACGATTGGGCGCTAACCAAATGCACGGCGTTTGGCTGGACACCGGGCGATCTGCACGAGCAGGCCTATGAGCATGAGACATGCTCGCTTGTCGACTTGATCGCTTGCGGCATTACGCTGGCGAAGAGCGGTTATGTCGAGTATTGGGGCATTGTTGAACGGTTTCTGCGCAACCATCTGGCTGAATCTCAGTTGCTCGATCTCGACTGGGTAGAGCAAACGGACGATAAGTCGAATGATATTCCGGCGAACAAATCTTTCTTTAAAGTAGCTGATCGTACCCGCGGATCATTCGCAGGTTATTCCGCGCCGAATGATTTCGTAAGCGATGTCATCGAAGGACGGGGACATACGAGTGACCTGCAAATTTGTTGTCTCGGCTCGGGCACACGCGGCTTGTTCATGGGTTGGAGCAACACGATTACGGAAAAGAACGGTACTGTCAGTGTCAATTTTCTGCTGAATCGCGGCTCGAAGTGGCTCGACGTCAGCAGCTATCTGCCTCATGAAGGTAAAGTCGTGCTGGACGTACATTCGGATATTTCGCGTCTCTTGATCCGGATTCCGGAGTGGGCCGGATTTACGAAAATCAGGTACATCCGCGAACGGGACGGGGCCGTGACCGAGGGCAAAGGCAGCGAAGCAAGCAGCTGGGTTAACCGTCAATTCCTTACGCTGGGTCCGGCAGTCGCCGGAGAAACCATTACGGTTACATTCCCTCTGAGCTATCGCAAGACGCTGGAGAACGCGGTCGGTCAAACGTACGAGACGGAATGGCGAGGCGACGATGTCGTGGGCATTACGCCAAAGGGCACGAAGAAGCCGCTGTACAGCGGACGCAAGGTGTTCGATCAGACACCGATGCGCGAAGGTGATTATCGTCGATTGGACAATGAATTCGTATGGTAGGTTTGCCCGACTATGAAAATGTGAACGTGTTGCAGCTGAACGCAGAGCGTCCCAGGGCTGCAGCTATCCCGTACGAAAATGAACAGGCGGCTTTGGCGAATGATCGATCGGCTTCTCCATATTATCGGTGTCTGAATGGAGATTGGAAATTTTATTACTCGGAGAACCCGTTCGATTCCCCGGAACTATTTTATGAAGAAACGTTTTCCTGCGAGGCATGGGATACGCTCCAGGTTCCGTCGAATTGGCAGCTGCACGGCTACGGCGTACCCTTGTACAGCAGCAGCAAGTATCCTTTCCCGGTTGACCCGCCGTTCATTCCGAAGCTGAATCCGACGGGCTGTTATGCGCGGACGTTTCATATCCCGAGCAGCTGGATCGACAAATCTGTCATTCTTGCCTTCGACGGCGTGGATGCTGCATTTCATTTGTGGGTGAACGGAGTGGAAGTCGGCTTTGGTCAAGGCAGCCATAATCGGATGGAGTTCGATATTACGTCCTATGTCCGCTCTGGTGTGAACAAACTGGCGGTCCGCGTCTATCAATGGTCGACCGGCAGCTATCTGGAGGATCAAGACAAATGGCGGCTCAGCGGGATATTCCGTGATGTTTATCTGTTATCCATCCCCATCGTGCATATGGTAGACGTCCGCATTCAGACTCGGCTCGACGAGAGATATCGGGAAGGAGTACTGGAGCTGGACATCACCTTAACGAATCGATCCGACCAATCGGGAGAGGCTTGCGGCCTTCATGCGGTTCTTCTCGGGCCGTCGCAGGAACAGGTTGCCAGCGCAACGTTTGCCGCCGCTTCGCCAGGTCCTCGTGCGGAAGCTGTCGTACATGCCGAGCTTCCGGTTAGCGGTCCTGAGCTGTGGTCGGCTGAGCAGCCCGCTCTTTATACGCTCTTGCTGACGTTGGACGATGCGGAGGGTAAGGTGGCTGAAGCGCATCGCTATATGGTCGGCTTCCGGGACGTGAAGGCGAAGGACGGTCGACTGCTTGTCAACGGCAAGCCGGTCATCCTTCGCGGAGTGAACCGCAATGAATTCGATCCTGAACTGGGCCATGTGACGACGATGGAGGCAATGGTTCGCGACATTACGCTTATGAAGCAGCATAACATTAATACCGTCCGTTGCTCTCATTATCCGAACGACGAACGCTGGCTCGATCTGTGTGATCAATACGGTCTGTACGTCATCGACGAAGCGGATTTGGAGACGCACGGCTGCGTATTTCTCGGAGAGATCAGCAGGTGGATCAACAATCCCGACGAGAAGACTGCCTACGAAAGCCGGTTGGCCGAGGACCCTGAGTGGAGGGAGGCGTTCCTGGATCGGATGGTTCGGCTGGTAGAGCGGGATAAGAATCATCCTTCCATCATCGTCTGGTCTCTCGGGAATGAGTCGGGGTATGGGGGCAATCACGATGCCATGGCTGAATGGACGAGAGCGGCGGATCCGACACGTCCGATTCATTACGAACGGGCTAAAGATGCGCCGATCGTCGACATCATCAGCTCCATGTATCCTTCGGTAGACATGTTGATCGCCGAAGGGGAGAAGGAGGAGGCGCGACCTTATCTAATGGTGGAATTCGGGCATGCGATGGGCAACGCACTCGGTAATCAGAAGGAATATTGGGATACCGTCTACCGTTACCCCCGGCTTTGCGGTGGTTTGATTTGGGAGTGGACGGATCTCTCGATTCGCCGCCGAGTAAGTGACGGCAGTCTCCAATACGCTTATGGAGGCGACTTCGGGGATGAGCCTCACAGCGGCCACTTCTGCATCGACGGCCTGTTGTTCCCTGACCGCAGCCCTAAGCCCGCTTTAATCGAATTCAAGAAGGCGATTGAACCGGTCACCGTTCATCCAGTGCAACCAGAGCTAGGTGTGTTGCAGATCGGCAATCGTTACGATATGGCAACGCTTTCGCATCTTGCCGTCCATTGGCGTGTGTATCGCGACGGTATTGCGCTAGAGGAAGGGGAGCTTGCGCCGCTGCATATTCCGGCAGGGGGCGAGGAGCTTGTCACGATCCCTTACCAGACGCGGCCGTCCGATGGCTGCGGCGAATATTGGCTGCACATCAGCTTCGTCCTGCGCGATAGCACCGTTTGGGCGCAAGCAGGCCACGAGGTGGCATGGGCCGACGTGCCGCTGAATCATTCGGCTTGTTCGGAGTTTACTGCTTCCAATACGTATGTGCCCGCCGAAGTGTCGTCGACGGAGAACGGTCGAATCATTCGCGTCGACGGTGAGAGCTTCACATTGACGTTGGACAAACGGATTGGTGAAGTTACCGCATGGGATTATAAAGGCGTATCTTTGCTCACGCAAGGCCCTCGCGTCAATCTGTGGAGGGCGCCGATCGACAATGACGTCCATCTAGCGAAGCAGTGGCGCGATGCAGGCTATCATGAGCTCGACGCCTACGTACGCAGGGTCGAGTCATGGCCGCTAGAAGACGACTCAGCCGTTCAGATCAAGACAGAGTCCGTGCTCGGCGTTAAAGGCTCACGGCCCCTATTCCACGTGGAGCAGCTTTACACGATTTACAGCAACGGGGAAGTATTGCTGGTGAACCGGCTTGAACCTCTGAAGGAAGGACTGCCGCCTCTTCCGCGAGCCGGTATTCGGTTAACGATGCCGAATCGATTCGACCGCTTCTCTTGGTTCGGCCGAGGTCCGCATGAATGTTATGCCGACCGCAAAGACAGCGGAAAGCTGGGCGTGTACGAAGGAACTGTTGATGAGCAGTTCGTGCCATATATTAAGCCGCAAGAGAGTGGGAGCAAGGCTGATGTACGCTGGGCAGCTGTTACGGACGTCGACGGCGTAGGACTGCTAATTGCGGGAGCGGGGATGCCGCTCGGGCAAGTTGGCGCAAACCGATATGGAACCAAAGCATTGAGCGAAGCCAAACATCATTTTGACCTGATCGATATAGGCGAAGTTGAGATCAATGCTGATTGGAGACAATCGGGTATTGGCAATCACAGCTGCGGTTATGCCCCGACCTTGCCATCATATCTGCTTGCCTCGGAATCGACGGAATTTACGGTTCGACTGAAGCCGTTCTCAGGCGATGAGTCGCGATTAGACGCGATCAGACAGCTATATCTTTAATAGAAGAAGGAGGTCAAAATGGCCATGCGAATTACAAGGTGCAAAACGGAATACGAACATAACCCGATCGGTATAGATGTGCTGGCTCCCCGCTTCTTCTGGCGGCTGGAATCGGATGAACGGGGCGCGAAGCAGCAGGCGTATCAAGTGCTGGTCTCGTCCTCCCGCGACAAGCTCGAACGCGGCGAAGCGGATAGTTGGGACAGCGGCAAGGTGGAGTCTCGCAGCTCGGTACATGTAGTTTACGCCGGACAACCGCTTCAATCGGAGAGAGAGTATTGGTGGAAGGTTCGAGTCTGGGATAACCGGGATCATGTATCGGAATGGAGCGAGCCTTCTTATTGGACGATGGGTCTGTTGTCTCGAGGGGAGTGGAAGGCGAAATGGATCGGCAGAAAGGCGCAGCTCGGACCGGGAACTGCGCCGGATTTGCAACCCTCACCGTATCTGCGCAAATCGTTTGCCGTTCGTTCTGCCCTCCGCCGCGCCGTTGTGTATGCCACGGCGCTGGGCGTGTTCCGGTTGACAGTTAACGGAGATGAGGTCGGTCATCTGTTCGCTCCAGGCTGGACCGATTATGATACACGTGTTCAAGTCCATGCCTACGATATTACGGCAAGCTTGCAACAGGGAGAGAACGCTTTTGGCGTCATCCTCGGTGACGGCTGGTATGCGGGAACCGTCGGATTTCTCGGCAACCGTGTTTATGGCGAGCGGCCGTTTCTTCTCTTGCAGGCAAGCATCGAGTATGAGGATGGCAGCAGGGAGCTAGTGGTATCGGACGGCTCCTGGCAAACGACAGAAGGACCTATCCGCTATTCCGATATGATCATGGGCGAATCGTACGACGCGAGGCTGGAAATGGACGAATGGGACCGGCCGAACTTTAACGCCGTTTCTTGGGAGGCTCCGGACATCCGTTCGGGCTACAATGGTCAGCTCACAGCGGCGATGGAGCCTCCGATTCGGATCACCCAGACCGTTAAGCCGATATCCGTTCGCCGTATGGAAACCGGTTCGTACATCTTCGATATGGGCCAGAACATGGTCGGCTGGACCGAAGTGAGTGTCAATGGCGCGCGCGGCACACGTATTACGCTGAGTCATGCGGAGATATTGAATCCGGACGGCACGCTGTATCTGGATAACCTCAGGCTGGCCGTTCAGCAGGATCATTACGTGTTGAAGGGTGAGGGCGAGGAACGGTACGAACCGCATTTTACATTCCACGGCTTTCGTTACGTAGAGCTGATCGGCTACCCGGGAGAACCGGATCTGACGACGATCACGGGGAAAGTTATCCATTCCGACACCCCAGTGACGGGAAGTCTGGAAACGTCCAACCCTATGATCAACCAGCTGTATGCCAATATCACATGGGGGCAGCGCGGCAATTTCTTATCCGTTCCGACGGATTGCCCGCAGCGAGACGAGAGGCTTGGCTGGACAGGAGACGCACAAATTTTCGCCCGGACCGCCTCATATAACATGGACGTCTCACGTTTCTTCACGAAATTTATGTGGGATATGATCGACTGCCAGCAGCCGTCAGGCGCATTCACGGACGTCGCCCCCGATGCCGGATGGATTCGCCACAAAATGTGGAACACTCGGCTGAACTGGTTTGCGCCGGATAACGCCGGCTGGGGCGACGCGGGAGTGATCATCCCATGGACGCTGTACCTCATGTACGGGGATATACGTATTCTAGAAACTCACTACGAGGCAATGGCACGATGGGTGGACTATTTGAAACATAACAGCAATGAATTGATTCGTCCCGATTACGCCAACTATGGGGATTGGTTGTCGATTCAGGCGGATACGCCGAACGAGGTGCTGGCGACCGCTTATTTTGCATACAGCACGAAGCTAATGGGAATGATCGCCGGAGCGCTTAACAAAACCGAGGATCAGCTTCGTTACGAAGCGTTGTCGGGCGATATCGCGGAAGCATTCCGTAACGAGTTCGTATCGAATGAAGGAGTCATCAAGGGAGATACGCAGACCGTATATGTGCTTGCGCTTCAGTTCGGTCTGTTAACGGAAGAGTTGAAGGCCAAAGCGATATGCCGCCTAACTGACAATATTAGCGAGCGGGGAGATCGCTTGTCCACCGGTTTTCTCGGCGTAGGTTACCTGCTGCCGGCACTTACCGACAGCGGCGAGCTTGGTGTCGCCTATAAGCTGCTTACCCAAGAGGCATTCCCGTCATGGATGTATTCGATTAAGCACGGCGCGACAACGATCTGGGAACGTTGGGACGGCTGGACGGAGGAGAATGGTTTCCAGACGCCTTCGATGAATTCGTTCAATCACTACTCGCTCGGCTCGGTGGGAGAGTGGATGTTCCGTTACATGGCGGGCATCGAAGCGGACAGGACGGAGCCCGGCTTCCGCCATGTGTTGATTAAGCCAAGACCAGGCGGTCAGCTGACGCATGTCAAAGCCTCCTATGAGTCGCTTTACGGCAGCATACATGTTGCTTGGGAGCTAATAGACGGAGGAGAGCTGCGTCTGGAGATCGAAGTGCCCGCGAATACGACCGCGACCGTTCACGTTCCGGGAAGCAGCGTGCGCGTAGACGGCAACGATGCATCGGCTCCGGGGGATGGCTGCGAATTACTAGGAGAGCAAGCCGAAGGATTCCAGTTCCGCGTCGGCTCTGGCCGATTCGTATTTTCAAGCACATTCGTTCCGCTTGCCGCAGGCGTATAGTTGAATATCTTTCATTATGAAGACGGGAGCGAAGCCGTATGGATCAACAGCGTGTTGCAGCAACGTATTTGGTAGAAACGCCATTTCCATTGGAAAAAGCAGCGATGATCATTGCAGGTGAGCAATCCACGGGAACTTTCACACATGTACCGGGCGAAACGGATCGTTTGAAGAAAGAGCATGGCGCCATCGTAGAGCATATCGAATGGTTGGAAGATCATGACGCGCCTGGCTTGCCGGGCGTGGTGCTGCCTTCCAACCATAGCGGCAAATATCATCGCGGACGTATTGTGATTTCATTTCCGCTTCATAACTTCGGTCCGTCCATTCCTAATTTAATGTCGGCGATTGCGGGCAACTTGTATGAATTGCAGCAACTGTCCGGATTGCGCTTGATTGACATCCAATTACCGGAAGCGTTTGCAACACGTTATTCGGGACCAAAATTCGGCATAGAAGGAACACGCAGGCTGCTCGAGGTGTACGATCGTCCGATTCTTGGCACAATTGTGAAGCCCAGCATCGGGTTGTCTATCGAAGAGCTGGCGCAAATGGTAGAGAATCTTGCTAGAGCAGGATTGGATTTCATCAAAGACGATGAGCTTAACGCCAATCCGCCTTATGCTCCGCTCGACCGGAAGGTTGCAGCCGTGACGGCGGCGATCGAGCGGGCGGCAGATGCGACAGGCAAGAAGTTAATGTATGCCTTCAATATTACAGGCGAATGGGATGAGCTTCGCAGAAATCATGATCTTGTCGTCGGTGCCGGCGGCAATTGCGTGATGGTCAGCATATTGAGTGTAGGCCTTGCCGGTCTCGCTCATCTGAACAGCTACAGCGAGGTGCCGATCCACGGACACCGCAACCAGTGGGGAATGATGACCCGTTCGCCGCATCTTGGCATAGAGTTTACAGCATTCCAGAAGCTATGCCGCCTGGCGGGTGCTGATCATCTTCATGTGAACGGTTTGAATGGAAAATTTTACGAAAGCAATGAATCCGTAACTCGCTCGATCAAAGCTTGTACGGCGCCGCTGCTGGGCGGTTATAAGGCAATGCCGGTCATTTCTTCTGGGCAATGGGCGGGAACGGCCCATGCTACTTATGAAGCTACAAGAACGGTTGACGTCATGCATTTGGCCGGGGGCGGGATGTTGGCTCATCCGGATGGCGCGGCTGCAGGCTTCGAGAGCATGAAGCTGGCATGGGAAGCGGCTGTGGCCAATATGCCATTGGAACAATGCGCGGAGCAGCACCCAGTCGTGCGGCGGGCCATCGACAAATTCGGAAAAGCAGGTCAATAAGCTATGAAACAGAGATCGGAACTTAGACCATTATTGAGCTTTTATGGCGACGATTTCACGGGATCGACGGATGTGCTGGAAACGTTGTTTCAAGCAGGTGTCGATGCGGGTTTGTTTATACAGCCTCCGACTTCAGAGCAGCTTAATGGCCAGTTTGCGAATTTGGCCGCATTTGGGGTAGCCGGAATCAGCAGATCGCTGTCGCCGGAGGAAATGGATCTTCAACTAACTCCCATCTTCAAGCGGCTTCATGCCGCCAACACGGCTATTGTCCATTATAAAATATGCTCCACATTTGATTCGGCTCCCCAAACAGGAAGCATCGGCAAGGCGGCCGAGCTTGGCCGCGGCATATTCGGAGGACGTTATATTCCACTGCTTGCAGGTGCTCCTCATTTGCGGCGCTTCACCCTATTCGGCCATCATTTCGCTGCGGCCAGGGAGCAGATTCACCGCCTTGACCGCCATCCAACGATGTCGAGGCATCCCGTTACACCGATGGAGGAATCTGATCTGCGCTTGCATCTGCAGAAGCAGACCTCGCTTCGGATATCGCTGATGGATATTGTATCGCTTGATGGCTCTTATGAAACGGTGCGTATGAATTTGGAGCAGCTGCTTCAGGAAGAGCGGCCGGATATTGTTATATTCGACGCGCTTGATGACGAGCGGATGGAAACCGTCGGTCGCCTTATTTGGGAAGAAGCCGCAGCATCGGAAGGACCGCTGTTCGTCATAGGCTCATCCGGGGTGGAGCAGGCTCTTGCCGCGCATTGGCAAACAGCCGGAATCGTGAAGCCAGCACGGGTTACGCAATATGAGGCACAGGCTGCAGACAGACAAGGACAACGACAAGTGCTTGTCTTATCGGGAAGCTGCTCGCCCGTGACGGCTAAGCAAATAACCTATGCGCTTGCACACGGTTTTAGCGGGATTCGTCTGCCTGTATCTCAGCTTCTCGATCCTTCGCTGGTCGAGGCATCCATGGCTGCTGTGCGTGAACAGGCAATGAATCTGCTGAAGTCGGGGAAAAGCGTGATCCTGTATACGGCGAGTGGACCTGACGATCCGGAAGTAGCAAATACGAGGGAGAGGCTCGCTCAGCTCGGCATCAAGTCGGAAGAAAGCAGCAGAAGGCTCGGACCTATGCTGGGCAAGCTGGCCACCGGGCTTATCGAAGCCTGCGGTTTGAACAAGCTGGTCATTGCCGGCGGAGATACGTCCGGTTATATCGTGAAGGAGCTTGATGCGGATGCGCTGGGATGCGACTCATTGTTCGAAACAGGCAGCCCTTTATGCCAAGTTCATGCCAAAGGCCGGGCAATAGACGGGCTGAAGCTTATATTAAAAGGTGGTCAGGTGGGCGGGGAATCCTACTTTGTCCGCGCGCAGCGCGAAATTCGGCCCGAGAACAACCAGTAAAAATAGGAAGAGGCAGGTCATGCATAATGGATATCGCCACTTGTTTGACTCCGTACAAATGGAAGAAGCCTGTGCTGGTCGGATCAGGTGCCGAAGGCGCATTTGACAGCCACGCGGTAGATTGCCCGTTTGTGTTTAGGCACAACGATCTTTTTCACATGATGTATGTCGGCTTTGATGGAACTGGTTATCAGACGGCACTCGCTACAAGTGACGATCTGCTGAATTGGCAGCATTTGTCGACGATATTGACCAGAGATGAGGAAGGCAACGCTTGGGATTCGCGCAATATTGCCGGCACATGGATGCTGCGCGACAATGATATGCATGGTTCAGGCCATTTGAAGAAATGGAACGGCAAGTACTGGCTGGCCTATCATTCCTATCCGGGTGACGGTTATGAAGCGGGATCAGCCAAGATCGGGCTTGCATGGACAGAAGACGAAAGCCTCAGAAGCTGGAATCGCCTGGAGAATCCGATTCTCGTGCCTGAGGACGGCGGGGAATGGGAGAAGGGCGGGCTGTATAAGGAATGTTTGGTGGAGCATGAAGGCACTTTTTATTTGTTTTACAATGCGAAGGATAAAGATGAGGGCCGTTGGATCGAGCAGACTGGCCTAGCGACTTCGAAGGATCTTGTACAATGGACGCGGCATGAGCATAATCCGGTACTTCAAGTAACGCCGGAAGGATGGGACAGCGGTTTCGTCAGCGATCCTTGCGTGCTGCGGGACGGCTCTCGCTGGGCCATGTTTTACTTTGGCTTTAACTATAAATCGGCTCAGGAAGGGGTTGCGCTTTCGGATAATTTGCTGGACTGGCGCAAATATGAAGAGCCGATTATTACCATTGGCGAAGGCAATAGGATCGATTCCGTATTCGCTCATAAACCGTCGGTTATTACGCATAACGGGATTTTGTATCATTTCTATACGGCATGCAGGCGTCCGATGGAAGGCGACGCGACATGCAATATCTTTCCTGAATTTCGCACGATTGCGGTTGCGACGTCCTTGCCGCTTGCGATCGGTTCGCTGCGGACGGAAGGCAGGCCTCGTCCGATCGGCCTCGATGAGACGGCTCCCCGCCTCAGCTGGTCGTTCCTCGAACAATTGACGCCGGGATTTCGCCAGAAAGCCTATCGGATTCAGGTTGCGACGAGCTTTGCTGGACTGCTGGAAGGCGATGCGGATGCATGGGACAGCGGATTTGTCGTTAGCTGTGATCATACGGCCATTCCTTATGCCGGCGCCGCACTGCAGCCAAGCAAGCGGTATTATTGGAAGGTTACCGCCCAAGATGAACAGGATACGTATTATAACAGCGTAATAGCCTGGTGGGAAATGGGGCAGCCGGACAGCCTTGGCTGGCAGGGAAAGTGGATCGCAAATCCGGATGCGACAAAAGAATCGAGAGGAGCGTCCCGCTTTCGGCGCCGTTTCGTTATCGAGCAAAAGGTTGTGCGCGCGAGGGTGTATATAAGCGGGCTTGGACATTATGAATTACGGTTGAACGGTGAGAAAGTAGGCGATTATGAGCTCGAGCCCGGCTGGACGGACTATGACCGGACGGTTCTGTATACGACTTATGATATTACGTCGCAGCTGGGGTTTGGTGAACATATCGTTCAAATTGAGCTGGGGAACGGGTTCTACCACATACCGGGCGGTAAATATACGAAGTTTAAAGATTCTTACGGATCGCCTACGTGCTTGGCCGATATCGTCCTTGAATATGCCAATGGCGTGTGCGAAACTATCAGTACGGACGGCAGTTGGCAAGCCGGCGAAAGTCCTCTGCTCTTCACTTGTATGTACGGAGGTGAAGAGTACGACGCAAGAAGAGAAGAGGAGAACGCGGTTTCTTGGCATCCGGCCGTAGTGATCGATGGGCCTTCCGGCAAACTTACCGCGGGGACAGCACCGCCGGTTAAAGTGATGCGCACATTCGAGCCCAAGTCCATTACCAATCCCAAGCCTGGAATATACGTGGCGGATTTAGGTCAAAACTTCTCGGGTTGGCCGAAGATTAGCGTCAGCGGAGCTGCGGGCTCGAGGGTTGTATTGACTTGTGCGGAGCTGCTGACGGAAGAGTGTTTGGTTAATCAGAAGTGGACAGGGTCTCCAAGCGAGTTCTGCTATACATTAAGCGGCAACGGAGTCGAGGAGTGGCGTCCGAGGTTTACGTATACGGGCTTCCGCTATGTGATGATTGAAGGAGCAGTTCCTGAAGCGTTCACTACTGGAGCAGAATCTTCCTCGCCGGTGCTGCATGGCATCGAGGGGCAGATGCTGTACCCTGAGCTCGAAACCGCAGGCGGATTCGAATGTTCCAATTCACTGCTTAATCGGATTCATGAAATAATCAATTGGGCGATTCTTAGCAATACCAAGAGCGTATTCACGGATTGCCCGCATCGGGAAAAATTAGGTTGGCTGGAGCAGGTTCATTTGATGGGACCTTCGATTATGTTCAATTACGATGTGGAAGCGATGCTGAAGAAGGTGCTTCAGGACATTTCCGATGCCCAGTTACAGGACGGCATGGTGCCGACGACCGCGCCGGAGTATGTCAAGTTCGACGATACGCTGAAAATATTCCGGGACGCTACCGCTTGGGGCGGAACTTATATATTGACCGCATGGGAAGTGTTGCAGCGATATGGCAATATGGATTTGATTCAGAAACACTATGAAGGCATGAAGCGATATTTGGCGTATTTGACCGAAAAGTCGGATGGATACATCATAACCGAGGGGCTGGGCGACTGGTATGACATTGGTCCGGCAGGGCCTGGACACTCGCAAAATACGCCTATTCCATTCACGGAAACAGCGATCTATTATGGCTTGTCCGTTGTCATGCAGAAAATAGCAGCATTGCTAAGCGAGCAAGAGGATGTGCATCAATATGAGTTATTGTCCGCTTCCATCCGAACCACGTTTCAGCGGAAATACTGGGACGAACAGGCAATCAGCTACGCAACGGGAAGTGATACTGCGCTTGCTATGCCGATCGTAATTGGACTCGCCCCAGAGCAGTATCACGGTGTGCTGATCGAGAAGCTCGTGCAGCAAATTGCTGAACGCGGCTATCAGACGACAGCCGGCGACGTAGGCTATCGTTATCTGCTGCTTGCACTCAGCCGCGCAGGCAGATCAGATGTCATTTACCGAATGTCGCAAATAACGGATAAGCCAAGCTACGGCTATCAAATCGAGCATGGGGCCACGACGCTTACCGAAGCGTGGGATGGACCGACAGTCGGCAAGTCGCAAAACCACTTCATGCTGGGACATCTGGAGGAATGGCTGTATCAAGGTCTGGCGGGCATTGATTACCGATATGATACGGAAACGGGTCGATACAACATCATGATTAAACCTTATATGCCTGAGGATATGAAATGGGCCGAAGCATGGCAGCAGCTGCGTCCGGGTTATGCGAGAGTGCGCTGGGAGAGAGACGAGGAGGGTAAGCCCTCGATGAGCGTAACGATTCCGCCAAATGCGAAGGGGATCGTATACGTCCCTCGAGTCGTCTTCTGCGGGCAAGAGGAGAATGCGGTATTGCCGACAGGAATCAGGAAACGGCAAGACGAGAAGGACTATATTATTTTTGAGACGGAATCAGGAAGCTTTACATTTTGCCGGCAAAAAGTGACTGTTGAAGTGTGACGATATTAACATGATCGCCAGTACGGAAGGAACCTCCTTCGATACTGGCGATCTGCTTTTGTAATCATATATATCAAAATATTAAGCAAATAAGTTAAGAATAATCACTTCTTACTTTTGATAATGATTACGCTTTCAAAAACCTTAAAATTGATCGCTGCATTATAAGTTTTCAACACTATTCATGTCATGCTATCGACTATACAATTTAGTCATATTCTCCAAACGGCAGCTTGAGCCTAAGGGAAAAGGGAGGAATGAGGAAAGTTTGGAACAGCAAACGAAGATAAGCACATCGGGGCGGACGCAGCAGCTCCCGGCGGTAAAACGATCCATCTGGCGTGAAATTATAAAACAGAAATATGCGCATGTGTTCGTGTTAACGGGAATGCTGATTGTCTTCGTCTTTCATTACTTGCCGATGTTCGGCATTTTGATGGCCTTTAAAGATTATTCCATCTCGAGCGGCATTAAAGGGATCTTTACCAGCGATTGGGTAGGGCTCAAATATTTCAAAGAATTTGTTGGCGCTTACAATTTCAAGCTTCTTGTAACGAATACGCTGGCCATCAGTCTTCTGAAATTGTTCTTTACGTTCCCGATGCCGATTTTATTGGCCATTATGTTTAACGAGGTGCGGCATCAGCTCTTTAAGCGTTTCGCTCAGACCGTCAGCTACTTTCCGCATTTTATTTCGTGGATCGTGGTTTCCGGATTGCTCGTTATCTTCTTATCAAGCAATGCTGGAATCGTAAACGATTTCTTGAAGGGAATAGGCATTATTGACAAGTCGCTTCCTTTCCTGTCTAGTAAAAATTACTTCTGGGGACTAGCCGTTTCGACGGCCATGTGGAAAGAAGCAGGCTGGTGGGCCATTATATTTCTAGCCGCGATCAGCGGACTTAGTCCGACGCTTTATGATGCGGCTGAGATGGATGGCGCCGGCCGGCTGCGCCGCATCTGGCATATCACCTTGCCTGGCATCCGCGGCACGATCGTAGTCGTACTCATTCTGGCAGTCGGAAGCCTGCTCGGCGGCGGCCTTGTTGGATCCAACTTTGAGCAATCGTACTTGCTCGGTAACGCGATGAATAACGAACGCTCGGAGATTTTACAAACGTATGCGTTTAAAATGGGCTTGGCTCAGGGCCGATACGCATATGCGACGGCAATTGACTTGCTTCAGTCGATTATCGCGATCATCCTTGTATTCGGAAGCAACTTCTTATCCAAAAAAATAACGAAAAACGGCTTGTTCTAACAGCGGAAAGGAGTCAAATATGCATCGCAGAACCGTCGAAGACCGCATTGTGGATACGGTAAATATTAGCTTGCTTATAATCATAGCGCTGGCTACGATGTACCCCTTTTACTACTTGCTCATTGTTTCGTTCAATAACGGGCTTGACACTTCGCTAGGAGGCATCTATTTTTGGCCGAGGGAATTTACCTTTAACAATTACGCGAAGTTTCTGAGCGATCCGAAGTGGATTATTTCATTTGGTGTCTCAGGGCTAAGGACAGTTGTCGGAGCGGCTGTAACGATCTTCTTTACGTGTTTGACAGCGTATGGTCTAGCGTATCGCAATCTAGTGTTTCATAAGTTTTACTTTTCGTTTTTTATCATTGCCATGTACACATCAGGCGGACTTATCCCATACTACGTTGTACTGCGCAGCTTAGGATTGCTCAATACCTTTTGGGTCTATATTGTACCGGGCTCGGTGACGATCTTTTTCCTCATTATTGCGGTCTCGTTCTTCCGTGAAATACCGGCGGAGATGGAGGAATCGGCACGAATAGACGGGGCTTCAGATTTAACCATTTTCATCAAAATGATCATACCGGTATCCAAACCGTTAATTGCGGCAATGGGATTGTTCATAGGCGTAGGCCAATGGAACTCATGGATGGACTCGGCCTACTTCGTCAATAAAGATTCGCTGCGGACTTTAACCTACCGTATGATGGAGGTAATCAATCAGGGCATGATTCCAGTTGACATGGCATCTGCGGAACGGGCTGCGGCCGTTACTGGCGTAACAACCTTCTCGATACAGGTCACAGCAATGGTTATCGCGGTTATACCAATCCTTCTCGTATATCCTTTTTTACAAAAGTACTTTGTACAAGGAATTATGATAGGCTCAGTAAAGGGGTAGGCAGCAGCGATCAGACAGCTTGCGTATAACGTTGGTGGATCGCGGAATAATGCTGCTATCGCAAAGAGTGTATTCCGTTTTCACATAAATGCAATGCGGAAAGATAAAAAAAGGAGGCAATTTCAATGGGTAAGGTTTTTAAATCGACAGGTTTGATAGCGCTTGCATTGATGCTTTTGCTGACAGCCTGCTCTGGCGGCAACAAAGGCAACAATACAAATGAGGCTACCAACGCCCCAACAAACAGCGCGGAGCCGACAAATGCATCAACCGAAGAACCTGCGGAGAAAGAAATTGTAGAGCTGGACTTATTCGTCAATATGTCATGGTGGCCGCTGAAAGATTGGAGCGGCAAAGTGCCGGAAGAAATTACAAAGAAAACCGGCGTTAAGCTGAACATCCAGGTTGCTGCCGATGATAAGCAGCTTCCGCTTCTGATCGCATCAGGCGACTTGCCTGATTTGGTGTATACGGCTACCGATCTGACGCGTATGGCCGACAGTGACGTATCCTATCCATTAAATGAATTAATCGAGAAATATGCTCCGGATTTCAAAATTAGTCAAGAACGTATTGGCGTCAATACGATGCCTGACGGCAACTTCTATACCGTGAGGAATGCTTTCTCGACGGAGCAAGAATGGAAAGACAATCCGAAAGCGATTCCTGGTGCGAACGGTATGACGTTGCGAAAAGATATTATGGATGAGCTTGGCAACCCGGCGTTGAACAACTTGGATGATCTCATTTCGATTTTGGGCCAAGTGAAAGCTAAGTATCCGGATATGGTGCCGCTCGTTTGGGATAAAGATCAAATCGGCCAAAATCTGCGTATCAACTACGGTCTGAAGAAAAGCAAAGGATTCGTGGACATCGACGGAGCTGCGCGTTTCTACCTGAAAGACGAGAACTATTTGAATTACTACCTATACATGAACCGGCTGTACCGCGAAGGCTATATGATCGCTGAGAACTTCACCTTCAAGGATGCGCAGCAAGACGATCAATACGTATTGAACGGTCAAGCTTTCGCCCATGGCGGCGGTAATGCGGACTCCACTAACCCTCAATTAAAAGAGCTTGGAAAGACCTTCGAAATGACGCAAGTGACGAAGCTGCTTAGCGACCAAGCAGGTATTCCAATGGGCGGATCCGGCTGGGCAGGCATGTACATTACGAAAAACAACAAAAATGTAGAAGCTGCAGTTAAATTCCTGCAATACATGTACAGTGAAGAAGGACAAAAGCTCGGACTGTACGGTCTTGAGGGCGAAGATTGGGAATGGAACGAAGCAGAGAAATATCCGGTTATGAAATACGATTTCAACAACACGGAAGTTCAAACGCAAATGGGTGTCGTTTGGTGGGGCTTGATTGGCAGCAGCGGCGTTAACGAAGCACTGCAGCGCTATGCTCCAGAATCTCAAATGACGCAATGGGGTCTGTCTGCCAGAGACGCGCTTGAGTTCAACCCTGCGCTAGGTCTAGTTTCTACAGAGCCGGATACAGAAGAGCAAACGATAGAAGCTCAAATTCAAAACATGGTAACAACCGAGGAACTGAAAATCTATATGGCTGCTTCCGAAGAAGAAGCAAAAGCACAATACGAAGCATTGCTGGAGAAGGCCGAAAGTCTTGGACTGGCGAAACTGGAAGATTGGGCTACAGCGAAGTACAAGGAATATCAAAAAAACTTTTAATGTCATCTTGATGTAAAAGCCACAAAAGAGGATGAACGTAAGCGTGGCCGAAATGCGAAAGCATTTCGGCTATTGCGTCATGTATAGCCGCAGGCTCCGTTCTAAGCAGCGCCCAAGTCCGCCAGCGGCTGCGATTAACCCCTATCAAGCACAAATTCCAGGAGGAACGTTACATGAATTTCAACAATCTGCGAGAGAAGTTTGCTTCTCCGGATCCGGATTTCGGTCCTGTGCCATTCTGGTGGTGGAGTGCGGAGGAAATAACACCGGAACGCGTACGCTGGCAATTACAAAAATTTCGCAGCGGAGGCTTGCGCAATATCGGCATCCTCAATATTGCGCCGACTGGCCCGCAATACGGAAGTGTTGCTGATGATCCGCCATACTTTAGCGAGCGCTGGTGGTCTATGTTCGAGGTGGCTCTGCGTGAAGCGCAGAGACTGGGCATGCGCATTTTCTTCTACGACCAAATCGGCTTCTCGGGAACGAGCTTCCCCGCGCATCTTGTCGCGGAGCAGCCGAAATTGGCCGGCTACCAGCTTCGCAGGCTTGAGCTTGGCGAGGAGCTGCCCGAAGGCGCCGAGTTGTTAATGGAGACTGGCGGCTACCTTTATATAACGATTCGACAAGGCTTCAACTGGCTCGACAAGCGAGCGACAGAGCAGCTGTATGACCGAATATATGGGGAGTTCGAGCGGCGTTTTCCGAATGATCTGGGCCGAACGATCGCCGGCAGCTTCCAGGATGAGCTTCCTTCAATGCCGTTATGGACCGAAAGCCTTCCCAAGCTGTATGCGAAGCGCCATGGAGAGGACTTGATTACAGCATTGCCGGCCCTATTCGAGGATGTGGAGGGAGCTTCGCTCATCCGCAGGCGCGTATACGAGCTGGCAACCGAGCTGGCTGAGGAATCGGTATTCAAGCTGCAACATGAATGGCACAAGCGCTACAATATGCTGCAATGCTGCGACCAGGCCGGGCCTGCGCGCCGCGCCGACCTGCACGGCGCGCAGCGGCTTTATCTGGATTACATGCGCACGCATCGTTGGTATAATGCGGCCGGCAGCGATATGGACGGCGAGATCAAGCCGCATGCTTCAATGGTTCATTTGCATGGGGGCAAACGCGTGTTTCTGGAGTCGTTCCATACAAGCGGCTGGGGCGGAACGCTGGAGGAGACGATGCACTGGCTGGTGCCTTGGCTGCAGGCTGGCGTGACGCTTTACAGTCCTCACTCTGTCTACTACAGCACGCGTGGCGGATGGTGGGAGTGGGCGCCGCCCGACACGGGATGGCGCCAGCCGTATTATGAGCATTACGGCGTGTTTGCCGATACGGTCAGCCGCGCGTGCTGGCTGTTAACGCAAGGAACGCATGTTGCCGATGTCGCGGTTCATTATCCTTCGCATGCGGCATGCGGCTGGATGTCGCTGTCAGACGGAGGGCCACTTCAGCATCCGATGGTCATCGCCAACATGATGCCGCATGAACGGCTCGGGCATGTTCAAGAGGTATACCAATCGCTGACCGGAAGGTGGAATCGCAAGGAGCGTAATAAACCGGGTGCGCTTCGATCCTCCGGCATCGACTTTGATGTGACAGACGATTCCGCTTTGGAGATTGCGGAGCTGTCGGACGACAAGCTCCGAATCGGCGATGAATCGTTCTCTGCATTGCTATTGTGCGGCACTACCATTATGGATGATGCTGCTCTGGCGAAGGTAAAAGCATGGATCGCAGCCGGCGGTCTGGTTATCGCTATACAGTGCGGAGAAGATGATCCGGCGCTGGAGGGAGCTGTGTATGTCAGCTCTTCCCGCGAAGCGTTAGACCTTCTTGAATCGAGGCTGCCGGGACGGGTCGAAGGACCGAATATGCCGCTTTTGCGCAGAACAGAGGACGCAGATATATTCTTGTTGCTGCCGGAAGAGGGGGAGCTGCTTCCGATGCACGAACCGTCGAGCGGGACGACGCGTCCGCCGCGGAGCGCGCGCTATCGTCTGCGCACCGCGGGACATCCGCAGCTATGGGATCCGGTAAGTGGGCAGATATATCCGCTTCCATTCAGCAGGGACGGTGAATGGATCAAGCTGGAGGTGACATTCGACAGCTGGCCAGCGGCATTCGTCGTATGCCCATGGGATCAAGCGGAGGCTGAAGTGTTCAGCAATTCCACGCTCGCTTCGGACGGACTGGCGCTGCCGGCGGAAGTACCCGCGCTTCATACGGAGCAGGTCCCGGTGACCGAGCTTAATGACTGGAGGGTGCTGGCTGTACCGACACTTGATAACCGATATGGCGATTTTGATCTGCATGGCGGACCAACGGCTTTTACGCCTATCGAGCGTCGCGAGATGCTTGTCGCGCGCGAGGAGAGCGAAGAGGACGGGGTTGCCGCTAACTGGCAAACGAGCGTCCTTGACGATTCGGGCTGGATGAAGCGGCTGTGGAGCGAGGCCGCGTACTGGGAAGCGTCTCGGAATCAGAGGTTTGAAGAAGGCAGCGTATGGCCGGTCGTCTACAGCAATACGCTGGGGGATCTGTCGTTCCGGACATGGGCGGGCCGAATGGGCCGGGTTCCTCGCAAATTTTTGAATTTAGGAATGGCGGGTCTTGGAGACAAGGTATGGGCGAGGACGAATGTGGCAGCGCCGGAGGAAGGGACGTACTGGCTGCGCACGGAGAGCAATGCGGCAATCGCTCTCTGGGTAAACGGTGATCCGATCGAATGGAACGGAGGTCCGGAGGAACAGACAGCTGCAGTGAATTTGAAGGCCGGAACCAATTCGCTGCTGCTATGTGCCGAGGCGATGGCCAAAGGGATGATCCGGATTGGGGTTACAGTGTGCGCGGAAGAGCAGGAGCAGCTTCCGAAGTGGATTTATTCCCCGAGCCCCAATCTGAAAACCCGGTTGTCGTATACGATACCCGAGCAGGAGAGCGTTGGTGTCAGTCGCGTACGCGTCATCTTCTGCGCGAAGGAGCGCGTGGCGCTTTATGTGAACGGCAAGCATATGACCGAGCACGGCGATTTCAATCCGTATATCCGGCAAGGTCAAGAAGAGATTGATCTGACGCCGTATTGGCAGGGAAGCGACAATACTATCGAGCTTGTCATGCCGGAGGGTGAAGGTGTGGCAATGGTGGACGGCGTGATCGAGCGAGTGGATGGCAGCAACCAAATGTTCTGCACCGGTCCATCGTGGTTGAATGAACTGGGACAGCGCTCAGAGGTGCTGCATGAAGCGGTTCTGCAGTTCGCCGAGACGGAGACGATGTGGCTTCCCGGCCGCACGCATCCGCTGCCGAATGTCGGCTGGCTGATGCCGGATGCCAAGCCGACATCCCAACCTCTGCCGTTCGTTCGCGATGCGTCTCAGCCTGGCAAGCCGATTTGGCTGCGCTTCCCGCTGCCGGCGGGTGCCACGGCGCTTAAGGTCATCAGCGCTGGCGAATGTGAATGCTGGATAGACGGCCAGCGGCAGATAATGCGCGACGGCCAAGCCGGATTCGAACCGCAGACGGCAGGAACGGTGGCTGCGCTTCGAATCGTGCCAAGCGATATGAGTACAGAAACCGATGTCCTGCTTGCGCCGATCCGTTTCGAGGTGGCGAAGGTAGAAGGAGAACTCGGCGATTGGCGATCGGTGCTGGCCTTGCCGCATCATAGCGGCGTAGTCGAATATGAAACGATGGTCGAATGGAAAGAAGACAATGGCGCGGTGCTTGAGCTGGGGCATGTTCGCGGCACGGCCGAGGTATGGCTGAACGGAAGACCGCTCGGTGTGCGCGCATGGGGTCCGTATCGGTTCAAGCTTGATGTCGGGCTGGGAACATATCATCTTCGTATTCGGGTGACGAACACGCTGGGAACCCATTATGAAGTCGGCCGCCCGTCTAGCAATGTCGGAGGGTCCACGAATCCGAAGGTGTCGTACTGGCAGCCGGATACAATGCCTGAGCATTGGGAGACGGCGTTTGCCGCCGGCGGTCTTTATGGTCCCGTTCGGTTGTACGCCTCTAGCGGGGATTTAGCCAGCAGGACATATTGATACATTTTTCAGTATGATGATATGATTGATTAGATAGAATGAAATGACAAATATGGATGAAATGGTTTCATGCAGGATGCCTAATGCGAAGAAAGGCCGATGCGATGAAAAATATGCGTATTGTTCAGAAAATGGCATTAGGCTATCTCATGCTAGTGCTTCTACCGATTCTCGTGTTTGGCGTCTACTTGTACAATCAATTTTATATGGATGTCATTTCTGAGTATTCGGAAGGCAAGCAGGAGCTGGTCTTGCAAGCGGGTGAAGGATTTCGAGGGAGACTGAAGCAAATCGAGTCTATACATTCGCAGTTTCAGTATAATCAGCAGCTAATCGATTACCTTGGCGGAATGTATCCTTCGGAGCTCAATCAAGTGTACACCTATCTAAAAGATATCCGGCCGATTTATATCTATGCGATTACAGGCAATAAGGAAGTTGCGTCCATTAAATTGTATAAGAACCAGCAATCCGTCCAATCGGTTGCTGGCGAGCTGGAGGATTTGAGCCAGATTGATGCGAAAGCGATCGAGCTGTTGAACGCTGTTAATGTGGATAAAGGCGTATGGCTGCACGCTTCGAATCTTGCCGGCAAAGAAGGCGCCGGGCTTCCGTATTTAAGCTATTACCAGCGAATCTTCAATAACAGCTACACGCAGTCATTAGCCGAAATGGTGATCAATGTCGACGATTCCTTGGTTAGTAATTTATTGAAAGCGATCGATGTCGATCAAAAAACACATGTACAGATCATATATAACGGTGCGACTGTTTACCGCGGCGGGTATGATTTGAGTCCTGAGCAAACAGCCGAGATGCAAGCGCTTGCAGACGCGAGTGAAAAAGGCTTCGCTTATTCGCGCAGTCAGAAGCTGCTCGTGAACTCACTGTCCGTGCCAGAGCTGTCAACAAGCTTCTACTTCTACAGCCAGATGGACGATGTGTTTGTCGATATTCGCAAGAAAGCCGTTTTTCTCGGGATATCGCTGCTCGTGTCGCTTCTTATCCTTACGGGCATTTATTACGCGACAGCCTCCACGATTGTCAGGCGTATTCTTGGTTTGGCGAAGCATATGCGCAAGGTCGATGAGAACAAACTGACTTATTACGAAGGGGGCAGCTCCCGAGACGAGATCGATTTCCTAACCCGATCCTATAATTCTCTTATTCGCCGAATCGATGAACTGCTGACAAATGTCCATAAGGCCGAGCTTATGAAGAAGGAGGCTGATTACCTCGTGCTTCAAGCGCAGATTAAGCCGCACTTTTTGTACAATACGCTGGAATCGATTCGTATGCTGGCGGAAATCAATGACGATCAGGAGGTCGTTGACGCGACGTTCACGTTCGGCAAGCTGCTGCGTTATACGCTAACTTCCAAAGACAACGAGACGATGCTGCAGCATGAACTCACGAATGTCCAGCATTACCTGGATATGCATAAGCTGCGCTTGCTGGATAGATTCCAATACTCAATTGAAGTATTAACCCCTATCGATAATGTAAGGTGTCCTCGGTTCATTTTGCAGCCGTTGGTGGAAAATTGCATTCATCATGGCGTTGGAAGCAGTCGCAGAAACGGCAGAATCGATATTGAAGTCAAACGGGAGGACGATACGCTGATCATTGTAATAGCCGATAATGGTCCTGGCATACCGTCAGAACGCCTTGACGTCATTCGCGGCGTACTTGGCAACGTGCTCGACCGGCAAGAGCTGCAGAAGGAGAATTCAGGTCAAGGCTTATACAATGTCAGCGAACGTATCCGTATTTTTTATGGCGATCACTCAGCTCTTATGGTAGAAAGCCAGGCGGGAGAAGGCACGATGTTCACACTAAAGCTCAAAGTTCAAGGAGGGATTTAGCATGCTTAATCTGATGATCGTAGATGACGAGCCCTTCATGCTGAAGGGGCTGATTAATATCATTGAGAAAGGGCAGACCCCATGCTCGGAGATCGTCAGTGCGCATGATGGATTCGATGCGCTTGAGAAGCTGGAGAACTTCCGTCCCGATTTGCTTATTACGGATATTCAGATGCCGGAGATGAATGGGCTGGAGCTGATTCGAAAGGTGCGTGAAAGAGGCCTCTGCAATCGCTTCATCATTTTGACCGGATACGATGATCCTACCTATCTGCATCAAGCGATACGCTGTAAAGTGATTGATTATCTGTTGAAGCCGATTAATAAGACAGAGCTATATGATGTGATGTCGAACCTGTCGCTTGAGCTGTTGTGCGGCGATGATGAGGATTCCTCCCAAGCATCATCAGTTTGGGAAGAATCCGTCCCGGGCGTCGACTACGATCAAATGTCCAGAAACGTCAAAAAAATAATTCGGCATATCGAGACGCATTACAGGGAAAATATTTCACTCGATCAAATTGCCGAGCATGTATACTTGCATCCGAATTATATCAGCTCGCTCTTTCGCAAGGAGACAGGGCTGACGCTAATCCATTATTTGCATCTTTATCGCATTAAGAAGGCAAAGGTACTGATACTGGGTGATTCGGATGATTCCTTGCACCGCATATCCGAGCAAGTCGGGTACGAGAGCGCCCGACACTTCTTCAGCGTTTTCAAAAAATATTGCGGCGTCACGCCGAGCGAATACCGGCAGCACTACAAAATGCATTAGTCATTAAGTGAGAGCTTGAGCGTAATTGCGCATCAAGCTTTTGTTTGTATGCAATGAAACGGGAGGTAAAAGTAATGAATAATCTAATGCCTTGGGATAATGGAAAACTTATTGTTTCGGAGAACGGACGATTTTTGCAGCATGCTGACGGCACTCCGTTTTTTTGGCTGGGAGACACGGCATGGTTGCTCTTAAAGCGGACGACGAGGGAAGAGGCGCTAACCTACCTGCGTGACCGCAAAAACAAGGGATACAACGTCATCCAGATTATGCTTGTGCATGATCTTACTACTCCAAACGCTTACGGGAGAGCGCCGTTCCGGGATCTCGATCTGGACCAGCCCGATGCGGAACAATCGGCCGAGTATACAAGCTATTGGTCATTTGCCGATGAGGTGATTGGCATGGCGGAGCATGAAGGGCTGTACGTCGCGCTTGTCCCCGTATGGGGCAGCGTTGTGGAGTATTATCGGACCAATGCGGAGACAGCGGAGCGTTACGGCGAATGGCTCGGCAACCGCTACATGGATCGTCCGAACGTAATCTGGCTGAACGGCGGCGATATCCGCGGCAGCGACAATACGGATGTATGGCTCAAGATGGGCCGAGCGTTACGTAAGGCTGCTCCGGAGCACCTGATGACGTTCCATCCGTACGGACGGACACAATCGTCGAAGTGGTTCCATAACGAAGACTGGCTCGACTTTAATATGTTCCAGTCGGGGCATCGCAGCTATGACCAGATGGAGGAGACAAATCCGGACACGTTAGTCGGTGAAGACAACTGGCGTTTTGTGAATACGGATTGGGCCAAAGTGCCGGCGAAGCCGACGATGGATGGCGAGCCGTCTTACGAGGATATTCCGCATGGCTTGCATAACCTGGACGCACCAAGATGGAAGGCGGATGATGTGAGGCGTTATGCCTACTGGGCGGTGTTCGCAGGCGCATTCGGACATACTTACGGACATAATGCGGTCATGCAGTTTCATACGGAGGATCGGGGCGTCGGGGCATACGGCTGCACGCGGAGCTGGACCGATGCGCTCGATGATGACGGCGCGAAGCAGATGATCCATTTGAAACATCTGATCCTATCAAGGCCTTTTGATGAGAGGACGCCTGACGAGACGGCGATATGCGGCGATCCGGGATACCGATACGATCGTTTATTCGTGAACCTGGGTAGAAGCTATATGATGGCGTACACCTACACGGGCCGGATAATCACCATACGGCTGGGTCTATTCTCTGGCAAGCGGGCCGCGGTTTGGTGGTTCAATCCCCGAACAGGTGAAAGTGTATCCGCCGGCGAGGTGGACAACGAGGGAACGCATGAGTTCGTTCCTCCAGTAGTAGTAAGCGCGCCGGGCAACGACTGGGTGCTGGTGCTTGACGATGCCGATCAAGAATTTGCGGCGCCGGGTCTCCCTCTTTCGCGCTAATACAGCGGCAGGCGGTACAAAATTTAAAGCAAATTCATTAATATTGAACGCTGTATTGCGTCTGGTCAATGACTACAATGAATACAAAAGATAGCGCTTACTTACATTTACTGAGGGGGAACCGGAAAATGGATACAGTAGTTGCGGTATATACAGGCCAAGGGCTTGCTGAACCGCTGAAGAAGCAATTCGATGAGCTGCTGCCGGGCGTACGGCTTGTCAACATAATCGATGACAGCTTGATCGCCGAGGTTGTGCGCGAGGGAGAAGTCACTCCAGGCGTGAAGCGGCGTCTTATGCAATATTATCAGAACGGCGCCGACCTGGGTGCATCGATTATTCTCAATACTTGCTCTTCCGTTGGCGAAGTTGCTACTAATGCGCGGCCTTTTTTCAACATTCCACTCGTGAAGATCGATGAGAGCATGGCTGTGGAGGCGGTAGAATCGTACCAAACGATAGGCGTTATGGCGACGCTGCCAACGACTTTGCAGCCGACGATGCGGCTGCTGCAGCAGCAAGCTGAGCTTCGCGGCAAGTCGGTGCGGTTGATCGACGGCCTTGCTGCCGGAGCCTACGATGCTCTCGTTAACGGCCGCCCGGATGAGCATGATCGCATCCTTATGGAGACAGCAATCCGTATCGCGGAACAAGCAGATGCGCTTGTGCTTGCGCAGGGCTCGATGGCGCGCATGGAAGCGCAGCTTGCGGAGATTATCGGCAAGCCTGTGCTGTCGAGTCCGCGCCGCAGTGTGATGGAAATCAAGAGATTGCTTGAAGCTAATAGGACAAATCGCTGATGTTTACGGAGAACTTACCGAAAATATTGTACGGAGGAGACTATAACCCAGAGCAATGGCCGCGTGAAATATGGGATGAGGACATGCGGCTGTTCCAGATCGCCGGCGTTGATATTGCCACAATCAATGTTTTCTCGTGGGCGCTTAATCAGCCGGATGAGAACACGTATCGCTTCGACTGGCTGGACGAGATGATGGATATGCTTCATGCACAGGGGATTAAGGTCTGCCTCGGTACGTCGACAGCAGCTCATCCTGCATGGATGGCAACGCGATACCCCGATGTTACGCTGGTCGAGTATGACGGCCGCAAGCGCAAGTTCGGGCGCCGGCATAATTCTTGCCCGAACAGCCCCACCTTCCGACTCTATTCGGAGCGGATGGCGCGCAAGCTTGCGGAGCGTTACAAGGATCATCCTGCATTGCTGTTATGGCATGTAAATAATGAATACGGTTTGAGATGTTATTGCGACAACTGCGAGAAGGCGTTTCGCTTATGGCTGCAAGAACGCTACGGCACGCTGGAGGAGCTAAACCGCGCCTGGTATACAAGGTTCTGGGGGCATACGTTCTACGACTGGAACGAAATCGTGCTCCCGAGCGCGCTCAGCGAGCACATAAGCTTGAGCAATCCGGATGATACCGCCTTCCAGGGCATTTCGCTCGACTATGACCGCTTTAATTCCGATTCCATTCTGGCATGCTATAAGCTGGAGCGTGACGCCATCAAGGACGTAACTCCGGATGCGGTTGTGACAACGAACTTTCAAAGCAACGGAACCTATAAGCCGCTAGATTATTTCAAGTGGGCGAAGGAACTGGATGTCGTTGCGCTCGATATGTATCCCGCAGACGACATGACCCCGAGCCAGATGGCGATGCGCTACGATTTGATGCGCGGATTGAAAGGGGGAGACCCGTTCATGCTGATGGAATCGTGCCCGACCCAGCTTAACTGGCGTCCCCGCAATGCACTGAAGCGTCCCGGCGTAAACCGTCTGTGGAGTTATCATGCAATCGCTCGAGGCGCGGATGCGATTATGTACTTCCAACTGCGGCGCTCGCTCGGGGCATTCGAGAAATTCCACGGGGCCATGATTGATCATGCCGGCCATGAGAATACCCGGGTATTCCGGGAATGCGCCCAGATCGGCAGCGAGCTTCAGAAGTTAGGCGATACTTTGCTGGGCGCGCGTTCAAATGCGCGGGCGGCGATTGTGTTCGATTGGGATAACTGGTGGGCGATTGAGCATTCCAGCGGGCTTACCGTGGATCTGCGCTATGTCAAGGAAGTCGAGAAGTATTATGACGCCTTCTACAGCCGGAATATACCCGTTGATATGATCGGCGTGGAAGCGGATCTGGCTGATTATGACATTGTGGTTGCTCCGGTGCTGTATTTGATCCATCCAGGTTATGCTGCGCGATTGGAGCAATTCGTGGAGCAGGGCGGCATACTAGTTTCCACGACGTTCAGCGGTATCGTGGGCGAGTCCGATCTGGTTACGCCTGGCGGTTATCCGGGCGAGCTTCGCGAGCTGCTTGGCATATGGGTGGAAGAGATTGACGCGCCAATGGCGCATCAGAGAAACCGCGTCGTCATGACATCGAAGCTTGGCGAGCTGGAAGGCGCGTACGATTGCGGCGTGCTCCGCGATGTCGTTCATTCCGAAGGAGCAGAGCCGTTCGCCGTATTCGAGCGCGACTTCTACCAAGGCTTCCCTGCGCTTACGCGCAACCGACGCGGATTAGGCGAGGCGTGGTACGTAGCGACCTCGCCGGAGCCGTCTATGCTTAGCGGACTGATCGGTTATTTGTGTGACAAATGCGGCATACGGCCATTGCTGGATACGCCTTCCGGCGTAGAGGTGTCCGTCCGTGTCAAAGACGGCAAAGCTTTCCTGTTCTTGCTAAATCATAACGAAGCTGCGGCGGAAATTCAGATAGGTGCGGACGCCTATGTGGACTTGCTAAGCGGCACGACGCACGAAGGCGGGCTGGCGCTTGCCGCGCTGGATGTCCGGATTTTGACAGCCGTTCATGTGTAATGCACGCAAGGTTGATCAAACACAACAAACAGGGGAGCTGAACCAATGAAAGACAATACAGGCGGCAATCCGATGAAACTGTGGTATCGCCAGCCGGCTGATGAATGGGTCGAGGCGCTCCCGGTCGGCAACGGCCGCTTGGGCGGCATGATCTATGGGGGTATCAAGCGCGAGCAAATTGCGCTCAACGAGGACACGCTGTGGTCTGGCACGAAGCGGGGCGCAGAGCGCGAGGAGCCGTTGCGTTATTTGGAGGAGAGCCGCAGACTCATCTTCGCAGACCGCTTCAGCGATGCTCAAGCGGTTATTGAAGAGCATATGCTGGGGCCGGCGGGCCATGCGTTCCAGGCTATGGGCGATCTGGAATTGGTCATGAGCCATCCTTCCACAGTGGAAGAATACCGGCGCGAGCTTGATCTTCGCACGGGGATGTTCCGGACCGAATATGTATCAGGCGGCGTGCGCTTAACACGGGAGGTGTTCGTGTCAGCCGTCGATCAAGTGATGGTGGTGCGGCTCGAAGCCGATCGACCGGGGGCAATCGGACTGGAGGCGGCACTCACCAGTCGTCTTAATTACGGCGCCCGGAAATCCGGAATCGATCGCATTATTCTGACTGGCGCAGCGCCAAGCCTGCTCGATCATGAGAAAGAGCAATCGGAAGATACGGTCGTCTACGAGGAAAATAAAGGAATCCGGTTTCAGGTTCATCTTCTGGCAATCCCTGAGAGCGGAAATGTTGAGGCACATGGCGGAAGGCTAGTTGTCAAAGGAGCGGATGCGGTAACGCTGCTGCTGACCGCTGCGACCAGCTTTAACGGTTTCGACCATGATCCCGCTTTAGATGGGCTGGACCCTGGGCCGCGTTGCGCAGCATGGTTGAACGAGGCGGCGAAGTTGAGCTATGCCGAGCTGCGGGAGCGTCATATTGCGGACATCACGCCTTACTTCGATCGCGTGACATTGGAGCTTGACTCGCCATGCCGCGATGACATCCCGACCGACGAACGGATTGCGGCAGTACGGGCCGGCCAAGCGGACGAGCGGCTCACTGAGCTTTTTTTCCAGTTCGGCCGCTACCTGATGATAAGCGCTTCCCGTCCCGGCACGCAGGCGACGACGCTGCAGGGTATATGGAATAACATGACGAAGCCGCCATGGTCTTGCAACTATACGATAAATATCAATACTCAGATGAACTATTGGCCGGCTGAGGTGTGCAATCTTGCGGAGTTCCATGAACCGTTATTCGATTTGCTGGAAGATCTGCGAATCGCCGGAGCGCGTATGGCAGAGGCGTATTATAACTGTCGAGGCTGGGCTTCGCATCATAACGTCGATCTATGGCGTAATACGAGTCCGTCACAAGGCTCGGCAAGTTGGGCGTACTGGCCGATGGGCGGCGTATGGCTGTGCCAGCATTTGTGGGAGCACTACGCATACGGCGGCGATCAGAACTTCCTAAAGGGCAAGGCATATCCGATCATGAGAGAAGCGGCGTTGTTCTGCCTCGACTACTTGGTGGAGGACGGTAAAGGCAATCTCGTCTCGGTGCCGTCGACGTCTCCGGAGAATACATTCATAACTCCAGATGGACAACGGGCGGCGGTAAGCATGAGCTCGACAATGGATATTGCTCTTATTCGCGAGCTATTCACGAACTGTATCGAGGCTGCGCGTCTTTTGGAAACGGATGCTGAATTCAGTCATTCGCTGCAGGCTGCACTGGAGCGGCTGCTTCCGCTGCGTATCGGTCGGCACGGCCAATTGCAGGAATGGTATCGCGACTTCGATGAAGCGGAACCGGGCCATCGTCATACCGCCCATCTATACCCGTTGCATCCGGGAAATCAGATTACGGTTCGCGGTACGCCAGAACTGGCTAAAGCCGCCCGTGTCAGCCTCGATCGTCGCCGCGTGTACGAAGGCGAGGATACAATCGGCTGGTGTTATTCGTGGAATATTAGCATATACGCCCGTCTAGAGGATGCGGAAATGGCGCATTCCTATTTGACGAAGCTGATGGGCAATCCATTCCCGAACCTGTTCAATGCGCACCGCCATCCAAAAATAACGTTCTATCCGCTTACAATCGAAGCCAACTTTGCGGCTTCGGCAGGCATTGCCGAACTTCTCATGCAGAGCCATGCCGGTGAATTACATTTGCTGCCTGCGCTGCCGAAGGCTTGGCCTTCCGGCCGGATAAGCGGTATCCGCGCCCGCGGCGGCTACGAGCTCGATCTGGACTGGGCAGACGGGAAGCTGCGAAGCGCGGTTATCCGAGTATCTCAATCTGGACGTTGCCGAGTGCGCACATCAGTTCCGATTGCGGTTGAAGTCGCAGATTGGGAGAAGGTAGAAGAAGGCGTAATCGCGTTCACGGCCGAAGCTGGCCACAGCTACAAGATTCTTCAGATCTGATTGAATCCCAATCGGCCAATGGATAAAGTTTGCATCAAATACATCTTTACAGGACACCATATGGTGTTATATTATGAATTAGGACACTGAATGGTGTCGGATCATAATATGTGAAAAAGGATGTTGATACGGATGCATATACTAACCATCGTTCTTCAAAGTTGGCTGCTTTTCTCCATGGCTTTTTTTGGCGGAAGCAAGCTTGCAGGAGCCAGTCATCAGGTCGAACTGTTTGATTCGATTAAACTTCCTCAATGGTTCCGCGTCATTACGGGTTACGTTCAGATTGTTGGATGCATGGGGCTCATTATCGGTTACTGGTATCCGGAGTTTGCCGCATGGGCCGGAATAATGATCGGCATTATGATGTTATTCGCGTTGCTCTCGCACTTCAGAGTTAAACATCCGATCGGAAAAATGATACCGGCTTTATTGAACCTCGTGATTTCTATTGCAGTAGTAATCTTATATGCAGACGAACTGTCCTATCTTTTTTCGTAAGTTCATAGCTAAGGTGTGAAAATACCACGTCCTCTGGTCGTGGTATTTTATTGTTTTTTAATTGTAAGATTTTATGTGTATAGTATACTTATTATGGAATGATTTTAAGGAACTAGTAGAGGATGATAGAGCAATGAATGATTTGTTGAAAAGGAATCTCTTAATGAAAACGATAGTCACCTTACTGCTATTCTCACTAATGATGCAAACACTACTTCCGGGGGCTGGCAATACGGCTTATGCCGAGGGGGCCGAAGAAACAAATCAGAACGAAAACTATGTGACAAGAACGGATACGCATGGGAACTTATTCGCTCAGAGAGCGGATATCGCCGGTCAAGACGAATATGATTTGGAGAATCGCCAGAGTGACTTACAGACGTCAACGACTAACAACCTTACATCTAACGTAGAACGGTCTCCTTATGAAGTGAAAACCGATGCGGACGGCCAAACTTATTCTGTACCAATCTCGCATGGCTCTATAATAACGACAACAGCAACTGATAACGACCAGATGCTGCAACCTACAATCGAGCAAATTCAGCAGCCGCAACCTGAGATGGACTATACAATCTCCGACGAGAATGGAGTGCGAGTTGCTAGAAAGGTATCGTCGGCATCGTTGAGCTTGGAAAATGAATCCTCTTCAACCGGTGTCGATCTCTTGATTAAGGGGGCGAGGAACCCTTATGTACATGCGAATGTCTACGTGCTCCAAGAGACAGGTTACAACATGTTGCTTAATGAGCCATATGAGTTGGAGAGCACGGATGAGGGGCTTATCGTTCATTTTCCGAATCTGGATTGGGACAAATGGGACAAGTTTTTTATTGTCGGGCAGATAGTATCGGATACGCGCAATCATTTTGTACAGATGGTGGAGTCGAAGGATGCGGGTACCTCGATAACGATCGATCCTTCCCTATTTAGTAGTATTCATGCGGAGCTCCCGGCTGTAAACGAAGGCTGGGAGGATGATCATCTCGCCTTCACGCTTACGGATGAGTACGGGGTCGCAGTTACGGCTATCGAGCTGTCTCAGGGTGACTTGCTCAGCCCAGGGTTGTACAATGTTCAGTTCAACGCTCAAGGTGACGATACTTCGTATCTGCTGTTCAAGAAAAATATAACGGTAGGCGGAAACGAGACGACTGTGACGTTCGAGCAAGATGAAATATCTCGCATTCCGGTTACACCGGAAGGATCGGGCCTGAAGCTGAGTTCTTTTTTTTCTATATATTGGGAGGGGTACAATTCTATACGTGCCGCTAATGCTGAAGGAAAGCAGTACATCGGTGTAAGCCAATTTATCTACGAATCCATAGACATGCAATACTTATCGGAATCCGGTTATAGCTATGGATTCTACAAAGCCAAGTTCAACCCGGCGACAACGCCGAGCTTGGCGATTGATCTGAATCTGAACATGACGATCAATCCGTACGAAACGGAATTTATGCCAGGCGAAGAGTTTTATAACGAATTGGAAATCCGAGATGGTCTTAGGCTTATGACTCTAAATGATCTTACGGATCAGCATGGAAACCAGGTACCAGTCCAAATTATTTTTAGTAAGAACGACACTATTTATAGCGAAATAATGTCAAGTAGGTATTACCCGATTGTGAAGTTACCGGTTGATCCAGGCAGCTACGAAATGACCATTAAGCTCAGTGATGACTTGCCAATAACGGCATCGGCAACCAAACTTATTACTATCTTGGCTCCGGATTTATCCTTTATCATACCGGATAATTCGGGAGATTTTCATGTTAACAATGTTTCCCTATCTATGAGAAACAATTGGGGAACAAGCACAGACTATGGTTACGATGGGCAGAGTGTTTCTTATGTCGCTGTACAAACGGATCAGGGCATCAGGATCAGTACATATACCAATCTTGATAAATGCAATGAGTGCTATGTCAAAATCGAAACCAATAAACACAATATCATTCAACAAGTATCAGTCACGGATAAGGGCATCCCGATCCTAGTTGATTTGGAGGAACTTGTTCCTCTAACCATAAGCGTGCCTTATGCGGATGAAAGCTTCGAGACAAACAGCGTGGTCTTAACATATCTGGATGAGAACCAAAAAATGATCTCATTCACAGAATCATCAAACAACCTCTTGACTACACCGGGGCATTATAATATTCAAATAAACGGGTTTGATAATAGTCATGCTTACATGCTCTTTAAGCAGAATGTTTCGCTCTCGGAGAGAAGTCATTCGATTATGTTTCCTAAATCGGAGGCATCAAATTTACATTTTCAAATGGATAATCAATTGTTAAATACGCAGTATCTTTATCCTTCTTTTTCTAATAGCGCTGTCTATGGATTGAATCTAGAGGGAAGAAAAGACGTTTATCTGACGAATAATGACTATTGGTTATTCATGAATTTTGAGGATGAGGAGAACTGGCAGTATTACTATGAGAAACCTGAAGCAGATATTCATCACGATCAGGTCCTATCTTACGATACCTCGTACAGCATCAAGACGAACTTGGAAAAAACACATTATGTTAGTGAAATTTTGTATGATAATGAAATCTCGGTTGTTGATCAATATGGAAATTGGCTCGCCCAGATATACAATTCACGTTTGGATAAAAGTCCTGCATTTCAGGCTGAATTTGAGGACGAATCCGGTCATGTCTCTACGCAGTCAGTACCGTTATCGTATCTGAACATCGAGGTGCCTGATCAACTTGGCAGGAATCAGCTTACCTTATCCGTTAATGATTCTCCGATAGCGATTCAACCCGCGACAGCGGAATTGGTTATCAAAGCGTTTGGTCAATCGATGCTGCGTTTTTTCATACCGGATGAAGAGATTACGCAAGCAGATGCCGTTTACGCTTACAGTAAGGAATATGAATCCGGCTACTCATTAGAAAATACTACAATTACGCCGGTTGATGGCGGAACGATTATTGGCATCAATCACGAAATTTGGAATGAAGATGCTGAGCAATTCATGGCAATCAGTACGAACAAATACATGTTTAGAGTGCCGATAAGCGAGGAGCAAATCGGAGAGATTATTCCAATAGACACAAGCTCCTTCGTACCTGTGACAACTACTATAGCGAGCACAGGAAAAGGGTTCCAAATTAATACACAGACTTTCAATTTCCTAGACACTTTAGGAAGACCTGTGGCGGCTTTAAACGTTTATCCCGATGCGAAAATTCAGCAAGGCGTCTATAATGTCCAGGTAAACGCTCAAGATGACGACAAAGCTTATATGTTGTTCAAGAACAACGTTGTGGCAGGGACAGCTGGGGCGAATATTGTTTTTCAAAAGAGCGAAATGGCGTTGTTAAAGCCGCAAATGGCCGACAAAAACATGCAGGTAGAATGGTTTGCCGCGCTTAATTCGGATACTTTTATGACCATTTATTATTTGCGCTTGGATAAGCTGAAGCCTATTTATTTATCCAAAGATAATTACAACTTTAACTTCCTATTCAAAAATAGCGATTGGACATACGGGTACAACAGCAAATCGATCGATCTGACTAAAGATCTAACGCTCAATATGGATACGAAACTCAAAGCAAAGCTGTCACTGCGGAATAAGTATTATGATCCGAGAGAATATTTGGAATATCCCGATTTCAATTATGTTTACGACAGTTACAATAATCGATTAGACGAGCTGCATTCTCCTGCATATGAAAGTTTCATTACCTATGAATATAAAAATAGGTCGACGGGCGAGATGATTACGCTTCGGGAAGATTATCTTGGTTCATTGAGGTTTCCCGAACAAGAGGGGGTATACGACCTCACCTACCGTGTAGGCGGACCGGTTAAAGTTACGCCAGCAACGGCTATAATCAAAGTCGGGGAGGGGCCTGCCGTAACAAAGCTAACGGTCTCGAAACCATCACTGACGCTTGAAGGCGTCGGAGCATTCAGCAAGATTACAGTAATGGCCTATTATGCCGACGGAACGAAACGGGATATCATCTATGATGGAAGATGGAGCTCGGATAACGATCAAGTGGCTGAAGGTGACTACTTCGGACAGATATTGGCCAGAGGCGTCGGAAAGGCTAATATTACGGTGTCTTACAAAGGAAAATCGTTGACGATTCCAGTTACTGTTATTGAGAAACAGCCTGTGAAACTGACGGCTTCAACGACAAAAGTGTTGGTTCGTCCAGGTGCTGAGAAAGTCGTCAAACTAACGGCGACTTTCAAAGATAAGACGCAAGAGGAAGTAACAAGTAGTGCTAATTGGTCCTCTTCCAAGCCAGAGATCGCGGAGATGGTGGACGGCAAGCTAGTCATCCACGACTACGGTCAGACGGTGTTGACGGCAGAGTTTCGGGGTAAACGAGCTACGATTTCTGTCGATTCCAGTGTGAGAAGTCTGACTGTCGGAACGAGCAGCAAGCAATCAAGCGTCAAATCCGTCTCGCTGTTACCGGGAGATGAGCTTCAATTGATTGCTAAAGGAGTGTTCAGCGACAACAGCAAGGCAGAAGGTGTTTCCCATATGGCGACGTGGTCCGTCTCGGATCCTTCTGTACTGAGCGTCGAAGCGGGGAAGGTCCGAGTGAAGCAGTTCGGAACGGCAACAGTAACAGCAAAACTCGGACAAAAAAGTGTAATGATTACCATTAATGCGAATGTTAACAGGATGACTGCTTTAATCGCGAATAAAGCAATAACTAAACCTGTAATTATGAAGCTAGGAGAAAAGAAACAAATGACGTTGTCTGCTGCGCTGACGAGCGGAACGAGGGACGTAACGAATGCAGCTAAATGGACATTGGTTTCGGATACATCGGGCGGTACAATCACGGTTAACAAAGGGCTCATTGAAGCGAATGGTATTGGCAAAGCGACGGTAACAGCAGAATATGGCGGGAAAATCGTTACAATCGTCATCGATACGACGGTGAAGTCGATAGTGACGGACAAGAAAAACGTATCGCTTAAGATAGGCAAAACCCAAAAAGTTAAGCTTACAGCCACGATGGCCGATAACTCGAAAATCGATGTGACCGGCCTTGCACTATGGTCATCAGCGGCCCCTGAGACGGCGACAATCGCTAATGGAATAATAACCTTACACAAAATAGGTCAAACGACAATAAGCGGAACATACGGCGGTCAAACTGTGACCATGACGGTAGTTGGCACGAAGTAAATAATAGTCCTAATAACAAAAAGCCCCGATCGGGGCTTTTTTGTATGTCTATGTTTCTAGCCCAGCCGCACTATATTCCCGTTGCATGGTAGAAGAGAGTCTTTGGATAAACTCCGTATCCACAGTGATCTTTGTCTTGATCTGATCTTTGGAACCAATGGATTGAATGAGCAAATCGACTGCCAAATAAGCAAGGCGTTCCTTGGCGACATGGACGGTTGTCAGCTCTGGCATGACGATCCGGGCTTCCGATATATTGTCGAAGCCGACGATGGACACATCTTCGGGAATTCTATACCCCAGCTCGCTAAGCGTCTTAATTGCGCTTATGGCAATATAGTCGCATTCGCAGAAGAAAGCGGTAGGCAGCGGTTTGCCATCCGCTAAGTAGGCCGTAAGCTGCTGTTGTAACGCCTCTTGCGAGGATAGAATGGTCGGAGCAACGGAGAAGATGCACTGGTCAGTTACAGTCAGACCTCTTTCGCGCAGAGCGTCGTCGAACCCCTTCTTCCTCTCATCGAAATTTTGTATCCGCACATTGGAAGCGATATAACCGATATTTCGATGACCGTAATCGCATATGTGCAAACCCGCTTGATAAGCCCCCATCACATTATTAATGCTCACAAAATGGACAGGAAGCGTCTCGAAGCAGTTGTCCAGAACGACAAGCGGGATTGAAATGCCTTCAGCGATAGCAGCTACTTGGGATTGATTCAGATTGGTTCCGAGCAGAATGACTCCGTCACTGCGTTTCTCCTCTTCCAACGCTTTGATTTTGTCCATAAACTGCTCTTGTTCCACAGATGTATAAATGAGTGAAAAGCCGCTTTGCCGGCATCTTTCCTCGATAAAGTGAATGAGCTCGCGAAAGAAGGGCTGCTGATAGTACTCCTCAAGCACGATTCCCGAGTTTGCAAAAGCCAAGAAGGTTAAGGCATGTTGGGCAGGTTCTGCTTCCGCAGCTTTAGCTTTATGTTTATAGCCATATTCCTCTGCAATTTGCCAAATACGCTCGCGCGTTTCTTCGCTGATTCCTTGTTTGCCGTTCAAAGCAAGCGATACAGCTGCTTTCGATACGCCTGCCAGCTTAGCGATATCCTCCATTTTCATAGCTATCTATCTCCAATCAAATTAAGGATCTGTTTAGTTCAGTTTAGTTTACACGAAAGTAAAGGTTTAAGCAATATATAAGCGGTTTTCCACTTAACAGTTTAGTCAATCAACTAAATATTTCACTAAAAAACAAATAAATTCGTTGACCGTATGGCTGAATGGTGATAAATTGAGGTTGAGTTTAATAGATATCAACTAAACTTAATTATCAAAGTAAGCAACTATTAATTATTTGTTAAGTTCAATTAAGGGGAGTGCGGCTGTGGAGAAACTTAAGCTGGGTTATGCGCCGACTAGACGTTTTGTATTCAGCGCGGAGGACGCCTACAAGTATAAGGTGTTGATTAAGGAGAAAATCGAAAGCTTTGGCATGGACATCGATATCGTCGACCTTGAAGGGATTAATCAGGAGGGGTTGCTGTACGACGACAATATCAATGCAGATCTGATCATTGACCGTTTTAAACAAGAAAAAGTAGACGCCGTAATATTCCCGCATTGCAATTTCGGCACAGAAGATACAGTTGCAAGAGTAGGTAAAGCGTTAGGCAAGCCGGTACTATTATGGGGACCAAGAGATGAATCGCCCCTAGAGGACGGCATGAGGCTTCGAGATACACAGTGCGGACTGTTCGCAACGGGCAAAGTGCTCCGCCGATTCAATGTTCCGTTCACTTATGTAACGAATACTAGAGTGGATGATCCGGTTTTTGAACGCGGATTTACGAACTTCATTGCGGCTTCGAACGTGGTGAAGCAATTTAGGAAATTGCGTATTTTGCAGATCGGGCCGCGCCCGGCATCCTTTTGGACAATGATGTGCAATGAGGGTGAATTGCTTGAGCGGTTCGGCATTGAGATTCATCCGATTACGCTCGTGGACATTCAATCGGAAACGAAACGGATCGAGAAAGGCAATAGCTCTGAGCTTGCGGCTTGTATGGACTATATTAAAGAAAAGCTGGATTGGTCGGAAGTTACCGAGGCAGATGTAAGAAGAATAGCGGCTTTGAAAGTGACAATGAAAAATTATGCAATAAAAACGGGAAGCTCGGCAATCGCGATTCAATGCTGGTCGTCGCTTCAGGACGCCATGGGTATCATGCCTTGTCTAGCTAATGCAATTCTAACCGACGAACAAATTCCAGTGACCTGTGAGACCGATATTCATGGAGCGATTACATCTGTTATGGTGCAAGCGGCGACCATGAATCAGCACCCGACCTTCTTCGCCGATCTAACGGTTCGCCATCCCGAGAATGCGAATGGGGAGCTACTATTCCATTGCGGGAACTTCCCGGTGTCATTATCGGTCGAGAATCAGCCGAAGCTGCGCAAACATTTTCTATTCGATGACCATTCCCCAGGAACGCATGAAGGGGAGATTAAAGGCGGAAATATGACGCTTGCGCGTTTCGATGGGGATCACGGCGATTACCAATTGTTCTTGGGGCGAGCTCGCGGTATTCAAGGTCCTTATACTCGGGGTTCGTATGTGTGGGTAGAAGTAAACGACTGGCCGTTATGGGAAGAAAAGCTTGTGAAAGGCCCTTATGTTCATCATTCCGTTGGTATACACGCAAATGCAATTCCAGCTCTATACGAGGCTTGTAATTATATCCCAGGATTGACGCCGGATCCGGTTGACCCTACGGAACAGGAAATTCAGGCATGGCTTCGCGGCAAAGGACTATAGAGAGAAGGAGGAGGAAGTCAGATGGAGATAGCAGCTCTTAAAGGAAAAGCGGTGCAAATTCGGATGGATCTTCTACGAATGATCCATAGCGCCAAGACCGGACATACTGGCGGTTCGCTAAGCAACACCGATATATTAACCGCTTTGTATTACGATGTGATGCAGCTGAATCCGAAGGATCCAAAGTGGGCCATTCGGGACCGCTTCATCGCTAGTAAAGGCCACTCGGTGGAGTCGTTATGGTGCATATTAGCCGATCTTGGTTTTTTTCCGAAAGAGGAATTGGATACGTTCAGCCGTTTCGGTACGCGATTAATTGGCCACCCGAACAACAAAGTACCGGGCATTGAGATGAATACGGGCGCGCTCGGACACGGTCTCGCTATTTCGGTCGGCATGGCGCTAGCTTCCAAACGCGATGGATTAGGTTATCGGGTATTCTGCCTCATGGGCGACGGGGAGCAAGCTGAAGGCTCGGTATGGGAAGCGGCTATGGCAGGCGCACACTATAAGCTCGATAATTTGGTAGGCATTGTCGACCGCAACTGCTTGCAAATCAGTGGATCAACCGAAGAAGTGATGGGACTTGATCCACTCGATGACAAGTGGGCGGCATTTGGCTGGAATGTCGTTTCCATTGACGGCAATGACATGGAATCGCTGGTGAAGGCGTTCGAGGCTGTTCCTGGAGTACCAGGAAAACCGACGCTGATCATGGCTAATACGGTGAAGGGTAAAGGCGTTTCTTTTGCGGAAAACATACCGCACTGGCATCATCATGTACCGAATGACGAGGAACTGGCGAGGGCGCTTGCAGAGTTGTCGGCTTCGCTGGAATCCTGCAAGCAGGAAGGGAAGGTGTAGCGGTTATGAGCAATAATATACCAAACAGACAAGTGATTTGCGAGACTCTTCTCGATCTGGCCAAAGAGGATAAAGATATTTTGGTGCTGACCAGCGACTCTCGGGGTTCGGCTGCAATGGCGCCCTTCGCCAACGCATATCCGGATCAATTCGTCGAGGTTGGCATCGCGGAGCAAAACATCGTCGGTATTTCGGCTGGTCTTGCGCATAGCGGGAAAAAGCCGTTCGTTGCCTCTCCTGCTTGTTTCTTGAGCATGCGGAGCATCGAGCAGATTAAAGTCGATGTCGCTTATTCGGCTACGAACGTCAAGCTGGTGGGCATAAGCGGCGGGATTAGCTATGGAGCATTAGGCATGTCGCATCATTCCTTACAGGACTTGGCGGTTATGCGCGCTATTCCGGGACTTACTGTCGTCATGCCCGCGGATCGCCACGAGACGAAGAAAATGACGGAGGCACTCGTTGCGTATGAAGGCGGCGCATATATCAGGATTGGGCGTAACGCGGTAGAGGATGTGTACGATTCCGATGATTATGAATTTACGATCGGCAAAGCTGTAACGCTAAGGGATGGAGCGGATGTTACTTTCATTGCATCCGGCGAAACGGTACGCATCGCTTTGGATACGGCAGACGCACTCGAAAAGGAAGGCGTCTCGGCCAGAGTCATTAACATGCATACGATTAAGCCGCTCGACGAGGAAGCCATCATACGAGCAGCGCGCGAGACCGGCAAAATCATTTCGGTCGAAGAGCATAGCATTCATGGCGGATTAGGCGCGGCCGTTGCAGAGGTTGTCGTCCAGCACCATCCCGTGCCGATGCGCATCGTAGGCATTCCGGATGAACCGGCTATCGCGGGAAAAACATCAGAAGTGTTCCGCCACTATGGAATCCATGTCGACCATTTGAAACAAATCGCCTTCGAGTTGCTAGGCAGGTAGAGGATGGGTGAGTATGGATAACTATATTTTGGCCATCGATCAAAGTACGTCCGCGACGAAAGCGTTGCTAGTGAATCGGGATGGAACCGTGGTTGGCAAGAGCTCGTTCGAGCATCGGCAATATTACCCGAGGCCTGGCTGGGTGGAGCATGATCCGCTCGAGATTTATGAGAATGTCAAACAAGCTGTAATCGATGTATTGCAGCAAACGCAAATTAAGGCAACCGAGCTAGCGGCGCTTACCATTACGAATCAAAGGGAAACGGCGGTCCTGTGGGATCGGGTCACCGGCGAGCCGGTATATCGCGCTATCGTATGGCAATGCCAACGTACGGCAGAACACTGCGCTGCTTTGAAGAATGAGGGACAGGAGACGGCCGTCACCCTGAAGACCGGGCTAATGATCGATCCGTATTTCTCAGCAACCAAATGGAGCTGGATGTTGGACAATGTGCAAGATGCGAAGTCCAAGCTTACCGAAGGCAGGCTGATGGCTGGCACGATCGATTGCTGGCTCATCTGGAAGCTGACAGGCGGGAACGTACATGCAACCGATTACACGAATGCCAGTCGAACCTCCTTATTCAATATTCATACGCTGCAATGGGATGATGAGTTGTGTAAGTTGTTTGGCGTTCCATCTTCGCTGCTTCCGTCGGTGAAGTATTCTGACGAGGTGTTCGGGTATACCGAAGAGAACGATTGGCTAGGTGCGCGTGTACCGATCTCCGGCATTATCGGTGATTCCCAAGGAGCGCTGTTCGGAAATCTATGCTTTCATGAAGGCATGGCTAAGGCTACTTATGGGACGGGAACTTCCGTGCTGATGAATGTGGGTACTCTGCCTGCCGCTTCGGGAAATGGACTCGTTCAAACCATTGCTTGGGGCTGTCAAGGGAAAGTGACCTATGCGCTTGAAGCTATTATTCGTTCTTCCGGCGACAGCATCAAATGGATTCGCGATAATTTAGGCTTATTTGAAAGCTTCGAAGAGATGGACCGGTTGTTGCATGATGCGCCAGATAACGAGGGCGTTTATCTTGTACCCGCTTTTGTCGGCCTTGGCGCACCGCATTGGCAGCCTAATGTAAGAGCAGCTATTACAGGAATGAATCGAGCGACAGGAAAAGGACATATCGTTAGGGCAGCCTTAGAAAGTATTGCCTATCAGGTATGCGATGCCTTGGAACTGCTTCAGCAGATTTCTGGCGTGGAGATGGGCGAACTTCGTGCAGACGGCGGGGCAGCTGGCAATCCTTTACTCATGCAGTTTCAATCCGATTTATTAAATAAAAAAGTCGTTCGGTCGGACGTTATGGAGCTATCTGCATTGGGCTCCGTTTATTTTGGCGGTCTAGCAGTTGGCGTGTGGGGCTCTGTGCAAGAGATCGAATCCAGCGTCCGAGGTTATCAAGTATATATACCGCAGATGGATGCGGCAGCTCGGGACAAATGCTTGGCAGGCTGGCGGCATGCGGTCAACACTTTGCTTGAAGGCGCAGGCTGAACGATGAAGCGTTATAATTGAAAGTGTATTCAAATGACTAAGCAGTCTTTATCTATTTTAGGAGGTTTATGCGATGAACTATTCCAAGACTGTTGAACGATGGTGCGTATTCGAGATTGAATTGGAATCGGCAACAACGTTTGCTAAGCCGTTTCAAGATGTCAGGTTGGAAGCTTATTTTCGAAAAGATCAAACAAGCCAAAAAGTATATGGTTTCTATGACGGCGGATCAACGTGGAAAATTCGCTTTATGCCCGAGGAGGAAGGGACATATAGCTTCAAACTTTCCTCCAATCAGGAGGAGTTCAACGGATTAACAGGGGCATTCGAAAGCACGAAAGCACAGAAAGACAATCACGGCCCAGTCCAAATTAACGGGAAACATTTCAACTATGCGGATGAAACACCGTTCTTTGTTATGGGAACGACGGCATACGCATGGACCTACAGACCCGAGGAGATCCGGCAGCAGACGCTGGAATCGTTCTCTAAATATGGTTTCAACAAGATTCGGATGCTCGTATTTCCCAAGTACTACAGAGGCGGCGTAAACGACGTAAATGTATCCTACGATCCGCCTGTCTTTCCTTTCGCCGGACAATCAAATGATTTTGATTTCCAAACTTTGCTTCCGGAATACTTTCAAAATTACGAGGAACGCGTGAAGGAGCTAATGCGGCTTGGCATTGAGGCGGATGTGATCCTGTTCCATCCCTATGATTGTTGGGGCATTGATCGCGGCATGCAGCAAGAGGATGAACTTCTGTACGTCAAATACATGATTGCAAGATTAGCGGCTTTCCGTAATGTGTGGTGGTCGTTGGCAAACGAATTTGATATTTCCGAAACGTTAGACGGGAAGTTTTGTATCGGGATGGATCATAAAGATTGGGACTTAATTGGAACGTACATTCAAACGAACGATCCTCACAATCATCCGAGATCCAATCATAATATACCTTTGGGATCCGCTTATCCCAAACGGGATTGGATGACACATGTGTCCTATCAGCACCCAGATACGTATACGTTGTTGCTAGAATTAAAGAACGACTATAATATGCCCGTCATCAACGACGAGTACCAATATGAAGGAAACATCAAGGATGATTGGGGCAACAGCGATGCGGCAACGACCGTGTTTCGCCACTGGCTGTCGGCTATGGCAGGCGGGTATGCCTCTCATGGCGAGGTGTTTAAGATTGAGGGGAATGACCAAGATTTGTTCTGGTCATACGGTGGGACGTTGGTTGGAGAAAGCGGGCCGCGTCTCAAATTTATGAAGCAAATCCTCGAATCTTGCTCGTATCAGGAAATGGTAAGAGACAGGCGCAATTCGGAAGGTCATCATTATTTCGCCCTGCACAAAGGCATCGAGGAGTATCTATTTTTCTTCCGTTACGATCTGCCAGGTAAAGGTTTATGGTATGGGCCGTATGACGGCACTGAACCTGAGTACGAAGCCAAAATTTACGATGTGTGGAATTGCGAATTAATAGAGGAGAAAGTCATAAAGATGGGTCATCGTTTCCCTATTAAGGAATGGACGGCGGTTCACTTAAAGAGAATTTATGATATTCTGTAATTGTATAGGACATTTTGTTCTTGTTACTAGGGGGATACAGCCATATGCTGGAGCATGTTATCGTTCAACAACTTCGCAGGATTGTAGGCATGCAAAACTTTCGGGATGATCGCGAAGCGTTAATTGCTCATTCCTACGATGGAACGCCTATGCTCCAAAGTCTGCCGGACGGCGTTATTTACCCGGAAAGCACGCAACAGGTGTCAGATATTATGAAGGTGCTAGCCGCGCATCGTATACCGGTCGTATCCCGCGGTTCTGGTTCCAACCTGAGCGGCGGAACAGTTCCTGTCCACGGCGGTATCGTGATGGTCATGCACCGAATGAATCAAATCATTGAGGTTGATCTGGAAAATTTGACGGCCACCGTTCAACCGGGAATCATTACGGCAGAGTTCATTTCGCATATCGAATCGCTAGGATTATTTTATCCTCCGGATCCAAGCAGTATGAGAATCTCAACGATTGGCGGAAATATTGCGGAGTGTTCGGGTGGGCTTCGCGGTTTGAAATATGGTACAACGAAGGACTATGTTATCGGGCTTGAGGCGGTGCTTGCGAACGGGGACATCATGCGGACCGGCGGGAAGCTGATGAAGGATGTTGCCGGTTATGATTTGACGAAGCTGCTGGTCGGGTCGGAAGGGACGCTTGCGATTATAACAGAGGCAACCTTAAAGCTCGTGCCGCCGCCAAAGACGAAGAAGACGATGCTTGCCATGTATAAGGATCTCTATGGAGCGGCCAGAACCGTTTCTCGTATTATTGAATCGAAAATAATTCCGGCAACGCTGGAGTTTATGGATAATCCAACGATTCAGGTCGTCGACGATTTTGCCAAACTAGGTCTTCCCAGAGATATGGAGGCTATTCTGCTCATTGAGCAGGATGGCAATCCGGAAGCGGTAGAATACGATATGGAGCGAATACAAGAGATATGCAAATTAGAGAATGCGGATCGGGTAGAGGTTGCGGAGAGCCGCGAGGAAGCGGAAAAGCTGCTGACGGCACGGCGCAGTGCGTTCACTGCGCTTGCAAGGCTGCGCCCGACAACCATACTCGAGGATGCAACGGTACCTCGATCTAAAATTGCGGAGATGGTGTTGCGAATCAATGAAATTGCTAAAAAGCACAATGTGATGATCGCAACCTTTGGTCATGCGGGAGATGGGAATTTACATCCGACAGCTACGACAGATGCAAGAGATCATGATGAAGTGCATCGCGTGGAGCAGGCTTTCGAAGAGATATTTGAAGCGGCGATCGAATTGGGAGGAACCATTACCGGAGAGCATGGCGTTGGCTTAGTAAAGGCCCCTTTCCTGGAGTGGAAGATCGGTAAGTCCGGAATAGAAATGATGCGAGGGATCAAGCATGCTTTCGATCCGCATAACCTGCTTAATCCGGGTAAAATTTTCGCCAAAGAGACAAGAAAAAGAGTGGTGATATCTCGTGGGTGATCCGAGTCCAACGACAATTCCCAAAAAACCAAATGTAAGGCTCAGCGATCCTATGGCCCAGGCAATTCATTTGAAGCTGGACTATGATCAACTGACGAATTGCATGCGATGCGGATTTTGTTTGCCGGCTTGCCCGACTTTTCGGGAAACCGGATTGGAGCAGGAATCTCCTCGCGGTCGAATCGCTCTTATGAAAGCGGTTGCGGACGGTATAATGGAAGCAGATCAACCGTTTCAAGACCAAATGAGCCATTGTCTGGGCTGTAGAGCTTGTGAACCGGCGTGTCCCGCCGATGTCCAATATGGACAGTTAATCGAGCAGGCTCGAGATGCAATTGAGGACCATGCAGAACATAGCATTCCTGTTAACGGTCTGCGTAAAGTGATGCTTCAGGGGATGTTGCCTCACCAGGGACGGATGAAGTGGCTTGGACGTTCTCTCGCAGTTTATCAGAAATCAGGTCTGCGTAAGTTGGCAAGAGGCACGGGCATCATGCATCTATTCCCGAAGCATCTTCGTGAAATGGAGCAAATCCTTCCGAATGCAACGGGGAAGGGCGTGGTAGAGAGGATTGGCACGGTCTATCCGGCTAAAGGAAAAACGATTGCCCGCGTTGCTTTGTTCAGGGGTTGTATCATGGATGTGCTGTTCGCAGAAACCAATGTGAATACCGTAAAGTTGCTGTCGGAAGCGGGATTTGAAGTCGTCATACCGAATGAGCAGGTATGCTGCGGTGCGCTTCACGCGCATAGCGGCGAGCTGGATTTGGCTAAAGCATTAGCTCGTACGAATCTTGCCGTCTTTAAGGAAGCGGGAGTAGACTATATCGTGTCTAACGCAGGAGGGTGCGGAGCTTTGCTGGTGGAGTATGACCACCTACTGCATGATGACTCCGAAAATCATGCTCTTGCGAAATGGTTTGCTTCCAAGGTGATCGATGTTAGCAAGCTGCTCATCGATCATGGCAGACTCCCGGCATTTGCAGAATCGAGCGCGTGTGCCGACGGTCCCATTATGATTACTTATCAGGACTCCTGTCATTTGCGCAATGTCATGAAGAGCGCAAGCGCACCAAGGCAACTGATGAGGCAAGTTGCCAATGTCCATTTCGTCGAGATGAAGGAAGCGGATCGATGCTGCGGCTCTGCAGGCATTTATAACGTTACACAGCCCGAGATGGCAGGCGAAATACTAGAGCATAAGATGGCGCATGCGAACCGGACAGAAGCACGCTACCTCCTCAGCAGCAATCCGGGATGTATTCTCCAGATGAAGCTGGGGGTAGAGAAGCATGGTGACAGCAGCCGGATGGAAGTCAAACATATCGTCGATTTCCTTTACGAGAGAATGGTTGAAGAGAAAGAGACAGTCCATGGCATCTTTTCAAGCTGACAGTCCAACTGGATTAGAAATAGAACTTACATCGTTAACAATGAGCTCCGTCCCCTCAGGACGGAGTTTTTCGATTCGCTTAACTAAATGAGCCTTGCGAAGAGGAACGTATGGGTTTAGCTACGCAGCTGCTGCAGAATCCGACTGCATACTGGACGCTGCCGATAAACACCCAACCGGTCGTCATAATAAGGTCCCTTTGCCGACGACAATGGACGATTTTGCACTGCATGCAAAAGAAAGAATCGGTATTGATTAACAATCTTGTAACCACCTTGTTGAATTTATTTACAGAACTATAACATAATCTGGTTAAGTTGGGATGGGGTTAGATTTAGGAGTGTGGTGGTGAAAATCAAGATGTTTACCGAGTCTCGGATGGTTCAGTATTAATGGTAGGAAAGTGTACTGTCGGTAGCAAGAACATAGTCAGTATGCTGAGAAGGCAGCCAGCTGGTCTGGAAATGGTTGAGCTGCTGGGCAGGTTAGTTAATTGAAGGGTGAGCTAAAGGGTAATTTCGTTCCAATATATGGTACAATTAATCGAGTGATTAGCTTTGATTGAGCTTAGTAAATGGAGAGGGAGGAAATAGATGCGAAAAGGATTAATCATTCTTCTTATTCTTTCAATTGGAATAAATGGATTCTTATTTGTGAATGGGAAGTCGAAGCAAAAAGAACTTGAAAATGCAATTATTATGAACGAGTTTGAAAATAGGGAAAAAGAACTGAGAATTTTAAAATCATTTATTGATGAAATAGCAAACAATAGCGATGGTTACCCCTACTATAATGATGAGCAGTCTGATTTATATTGGATACTTGAACAACCCTATATATCCGTAATGCCAAATGTGACTGGCCACATAAAAAGCGTAGAATGGGATTTGTTTTTAACCTATTCGGATTTTCTAGTCGAATTTGATTCAGCATGTAAAAGAATCGTAGAAAGTCTTAAAACCAAACTGCCGCTTATGAGCAAAGAACAGCTAGTAACGCTTTCTAATCGCTTAGATACGATTTATGTCTCGTTTACGCATAGTCTAGAAGGATGGGGAGTCAGCTCCTTAACAATCCGCACCAGTGTCAACAAGTTGGATGTTCAATTCGAACCACAAATAGAACTGCTGGACGAGGTATTACAAGAGCTGGAGGCGGTATTCGAAGAACTCGAAAGTCTTAATTAGTCATTGCAATTAGAAAGGAGCAAGACATGGCCAATATTGAGCACTTGCAAACCGTTCATGTTCCAGCGTCGAAGGTGTATGAAGCTTTAACCACCGCTGTTGGGCTGTCAGAAATATGGACCAATGAACTCGTTATTCATGATCAGATTGGTCTTATTAATGAATTTAGATTCGGCAGCAATGACATAACGAAGATGAGAGTCGAGGAATTAATCACAAACCAAAAAGTCGTTTGGCAGTGTATAGATTCAGATCCAGAATGGATTGGCACGATTATTTCCTTTGATATTCAAGAGAAGAACGGGAAGACTTTTGTTACGTTGCGCCATAAGAACTGGAAAGAAGTAACGCCATTTTATCGTTCTTGTAACTATAACTGGGCAATGTTCCTGTATAGTCTCAAATGCTACTGTGAAGATGGCGAGGGTCTCCCTTATCATAAACGTAAGTTTTAATGGCAGATCGTGTATATCCGCAATTGCCCAACAATTTTTTATTCAAAAAAATCAGATTTCCGCTTGAACTTTACGTAACGTAATGATTTATTATGAACGAAACAGCAGGATGATACGCGGGCCAACGGCCAAAAAAATCGAACAAAATAAATTCGAAATCGGAGGAGAACCGAACATGAGAAAACTCGTTCTATTTCTGCACGCATCGCTTGACGGATTTGTAGAAGGGCCGAATGGTGAAATGGACATTGGCTGGGTTTCCTACGATGCTGATTTGGAGAAACACGCGAAAGAAATTCTGAGTACTGTCGACACTGTCATTTGGGGACGTGGGACTTATCAGATGATGCACGGTTACTGGCCATCTGTGCCTTCGAACCCATCCGCTTCGCAGCATGAACTAAATCATGCCGAGTGGATCGAAAAGACGGCCAAAATCGTTTTTTCCACGACGCTGGACAAAGTCGAATGGAATAATTCCAGACTCGCGAAAGAAGATGTCGAGGAAGAGATCAATAACCTTAAACAGCAGCCAGGCAAGGATATGGTCATCCTCGGCAGTCCTAGGCTCGCACACCACCTTATGCAGCTTGATTTAATTGATGAGTACAAAATTACGATTTCTCCGGTCCTGATCGGTAAGGGATTGCCGTTGTTCCAAGGTCTCAAGGAGAAGATCAATCTTAAGCTAATCGAAAATAAGACCTTTGATTCTGGAGCGATAGGTATCGTTTACCAGACGGTAAGATGACCTTGTCACTTAAAGTGATAACCCTAACGGGAGACGATAGCTGAATATCAACACCTCGGCAGCCGGCTAAATACGATCGGCTACTATTTTGTTGAGCTAAAAGCGAGGATTTTATGTTCGCAAAAAAGAAGTTATCCGAAACATACGCAATGATTATTTTTTGATGGGGTGATTAAATTGAAGCAAGGATTAATAGTTTTTCTAAATGGAACTTCAAGCTCCGGAAAGACATCCATATCGACAGAACTATTAAATCAAAACGAAATCTCATTTCGTCATTTATCAATCGATGATTTTTTTCATGGATTGTTTCATGACTACATTGATTTTATTAACACGAAGTGTTCAAAATCAGCCGATGGAGAAGATGTGGAAGTTTCGGTCCAAATAATTCTTGATTCATTAGTTACTTTATTTTATTCAACGGTTAAATTTATGTCGGCAAAGGGGATCAATGTAATTGTAGATACAGTAAATGATACTGACGAGAGGTTTAATACATGTCTAAGTTTATTAATCGATCAACCTGTACTATTTGTTGGAGTAACATGCTCCAAAGAGGAGCTTATTAGTAGAGAAGAACTAAGGGGAGATAGAGAAGGTGGATTAGCAATCTCGCAATATGATAAAGTTTATTGCTTTAATGAGTATGACATTGAACTAAATACTGAAACCTTGAGACCAAACGAATGCGCCGATTTGATACTAAATTTTATTAGATCAAATCGTGAATTTTCTGCTTTTAAGAAGTTAGATAAAAGATGTGTTGGTGTTTCGTAGAGGTCGTATCGGCAGATCAGTTGATTCGTTCATATTCGGATTCTTTCTGTAATACACTGAACTGGGTGATGAATATGGGTGAAAATGAACATATAAGAATTCTTGCTCCAATGAGCGAAATCGATAGGGAATGGTTGAAAGAACAGTGGGTTCAGTGGGGCGACGAAACCATGATAACCAAAGGAAAGCAGCATCATATTCAGGGCATGGATGCATTCATCGCCTGGGACGATGATGTACAAGTCGGGGAAGCTGCATATCGACTAGATATATATGATTGCGAGTTAATGAGTATGAATGCGACTGTACAAGGCATAGGTGTCGGGAGTAAATTGCTTTCTACAGTGGAACAGATGGTAAAGCAATCGGGAAGAAATCGCATTTGGCTTATAACATCAAATGATAATGTGGATGCGTTAAGATTTTTTCAACGCTGCGGGTATCGAATAACAGCCGTATATCCAGGTTCAATTGATGAGGCTAGGAAGATGCTGAAGCCGACAATCCCCAAAGTGGGTTATTACGATATTCCTATTCGTGACGAAATTGAACTCGAAAAAATACTATGATTCTATGCCGTATACGTAACAAAAGAGGTCGACCAGCGAGATGGTCGACCTCTTTTGATTTTATTGTGCGGTTATAATCTGCTGACCTTCAGCCGTGATGGCGACCGTATGCTCGTATTGGGTAGCGAGCTTGCGGTCCAGCCGTCTGTATCGATTGTCATGTTATAGGTGCCTTCGGTGATCATGGGCTCGATCGTGAACACCATACCTTCCTTGATGCGGAGGCCTTTGCCGGGCTTGCCGAAATGCATATAGTTCGGTTCCTCGTGCAGGCCCCGGCCAATGCCATGCGCGAGAAGATCGCGCACGACACCGAAGCCGTTCGATTCTGCATGGCGTTGAATCGCGTTCGTCACGTCTCCTAGGCGATTGCCATGTTGGGCCTGCTCGATGCCGAGATCAAGACATTCCTTCGTGACGCGTATCAGCTTCTCGGCCGCCGGCGTGATCTTCCCGACCGCATAGCTCCAGGCCGAATCGCCGAGCCAACCGTCGAGCTCTGCGACTGTGTCCGGTTGGATGAGCGGGGCGATCTTGCGATGGCATTCGGCAAATATTTGGCATGCCTTGCGAATAGCTTCGATTTCATGTTTGCTTTTTAAGATAACCATGTTCGTATCAGAACTCCTTTGTAATAATCACTTGCATCGCAAGCTTGGCGATTCGATCGATGTCCAGCTCAGAAGTGCCCGCATAGTAGCGCAGCCCGCAACAGCCGACCAGCACGGCAAGCATATGGTCGACGCTGTCGTCTTCGCGCTGGGCGATCGATTGGAGCGGAACATACAATCGTTCCATGAATCGTCTCTTGGTGAGGTGCTGATCCTTCTCGGGTAAGCCTGCATAATGTTCAGCGGCCATTTTATAGACGAGATATGCGCGGGCGTCCGACTGCCACAGCCGAGAAGTGCCTTGTTATACGTCAACAGCTGCCTGTCATCCGGACTTACGTCGTAGTCGTTCGTCCATTCTGCCAGGGCTTGCTCGGCTCGATCGAAGCCGCTGTCCAGCACATCTTCAATTAATAAATAGCGGTTGAGGTAATGATGGTATACCGTGCCGTAACCGAGCTCGGCCTCGCGGGCGACGTCGTGAATATCAAAGCTGCCGCCCGCTGGAAGTAGGCGTGAGCGGCGGCGTCCAGAATCTGTTCTCTGCGCTGTATGCAGATGAGCTCATTTTGTTCTTTGGTGAGGGGATATGCAAATATCGGTTCTGCTCCTTTATTTTCATTGAAGTATAGGGTAAGAGAACGCAGCACGATACGGCAACCCGGTACTAGAAAATGATGGTACTATTCCTAAATTATCGCTGTGTTACACTTTGAATGAGGTGATTATGATTAAAAAACTATTTTTAGTTGTAACAATAATGATATTAGGCATTATTCTTCTTGAAGGTTTGAGAGTCATTTTTAATCCATTAATTCGATCAGAAGATTCCATAAGAGAAAAGCTGTTGACTCAAATTCCATTGGGGACCCCTATGGACGAAGCAATCCATTTTGCAAAGAATAAGAAAGGCTGGTCAGATATCAAAATAAGTTATACATATGGTTATCCAGGTAATTATAGTTGGGAAACCGTAGGTGAAAAACACATTTCGGTTTATGCTGGAGAATATCGTAGTATATTGAATCTATATCTTTTTGAAGTAGATGTAGAAATCTATTTTGGTTTTAACGAAAACTCCGAGTTAATCGATATTCGAGTGAGGACAACGATAAATTCAATTTAAGTAATCACGTGCATGAGCTGCATATTTTAACTTTTAGACTGAGGCCTCTTTTAGTTTTCGTTCAAATACGTTGTTCATAATCAGCCCGATAACTACGAAAGATATCCCTACTATTTCCGGACTAGATACGTGATATCCTTGAAACATGGATATGGCAAGAGCGGTAATAGGTACAAAGTTAACAAACAATATTCCGTTAGCAGGTTTCAAAATAGAGATGCCTTTAAACCACGTAAACAAAGCGATAACTCCTCCGAAAACGACCAAAAATGCCAGATTCGAGATGACAGGAGTAACTTCGGAAAATCGAACAGCGGGAATCAGATCTGCTGTTGTAAGTAAACTACAGAGTACAAGAGATATAAGGGAGCCAAAAACACAAGTTATCGTAGCGTATCGAAAAGCAGACCATTCAGTAAAATCTTCACTGCCAATCGTATATAACCATAAAAGATAGGATCATACATGCAAGCGTAGTGTTTCTCGGCTTTTTTTTTATGGTAATCGACATGAAAAATATAACGAGAAAGGGCATTAGAGCCTCACCGATCGAGGCCAACAATGCACCTGATACACCTAGTTGTTTTTGTCCCCAAAAAAGACCAAAGCTATTGATCGTATAGCCGTAAGCTCCTAGTAAAAATTGAAAGCCCGAGCTCCTTCCTTGTAATACAATATACAACACATGATCACAGCTACTGCACCATATCGATAGGTTGACATCCAGAATGGATCCATATGATGCATGATCGTCTCCGCCGTATGAAATACAGCTCCCCAAGCCACTGATGCCTATATGGGAATGGTTGAGCAGAAGTTTATACATGAACTTGATAAAACTTGAAAATTTCGGAGAGCTTTACGTCTAAAGCAACAAAGCTTCAGGATTCTTCGTCAAAGTAGGAACTAGCTTACCTGGAGGTTATAAATGAAGAGACAATTAAAAAGCAAAGTTATTGTCATGCTCATTGTAATTACTTGTTGTATCCCTTTTCTATTATTTTGGTGGTTTTATACCATCGTTAATTCTCCTATGGTTCCGTATGAATGACTAACCGTCGATTAAGCAGATGTCGAACAATAGATGAACAAACCAAGGAGCAGATTGCCGCGGCAACTGCTCCTTCCCTTAGCGGTAGCGTCATGTTTATTGGTTTTGCTCCTGCTGCAATGCGCTCCATATTTCCCGATAATGCGGGCTGTGGATCAAGCCGATAATGTTGCCGAACGGATCCACCACCGACGCTGTGAACCAATTCACGCCGCGCTCGGTCAGCGGTTCGTACTCCGTTGCGCCAAGCTCTTGCAACTTCACAAGCATGGAGGCTACGTCGTCCACGTGCCAGTACAGGGTCGCGCCACCTGCTCCCGCCATATTAGCCGCCGGCGGCGCGTACTTCTTATCGATGATGCCGAGCTCATTCTGATAATCGCCGATTCGGTACTCGATATATGCAGGTGTTTCCGGATTCGGGGCTTGAAAATAGGGCTCCGTTCCGAGAAGATTCGTATACCATGTTCTCGCCTCATTCACGTCCTCTGCCCAGAAGCTAACGTTGGCCATTCCTCGTAAAGTCGTCTTGTTCGTCATTGTTCATTTCTCCTTTATTATGGTAAATTGGATGGTATATAACGATTGTAGGTGATGCAATGGGTACCGTATTACAAAAATCCGCAGCCGGCTATAAATCCCTCGGGCAAATGGATCCCGCCGGGTTCAAGCATCACATCGCGTTCGAAACATATCAGCCGCCAGCTGGATTAACGCCGTTCGTCCTTCATTTCTGGACGATTCGTTGGCACAACACGACAGGTCAGCCCTATATTTCCGAACAGGTTATGCACCGCCCTTATGTTGACGTATTCGTCTCCTTGCCGGAATCGGGAATCCAGTGCACGTATAGGGATAGGCGGGATTATGAAGCTGCTGACAGCGGACGCATCATCGGCGCGAGGTTGCATCCCGGTGCATTCCACGCGTTCCGAAACGGGTCGTTGGCGGGACTTCACAATGGGACGATCGCTTTGCAGGACATTTTCGCAGATGCTGATCAAGCTTTCGTCGAACGCACGCTTGCCTTGGACGATGCCGCCGCCGTCGGCGCGTTGGCCGATCTTTTGCAAGCCAGAAACCCTCAAGAAGATCCTCAAATCGCGATCGTCGGCCGTATTATCGAGGCTATCGAAAAGGAAGACATGCAGACCGTGAAGGAAGTGGCGCAATGGACCGGCATGAGCGATAGGTGGCTCCAGCAGCTATTCCAGGATTATGTCGGCATTGGGATCAAGTGGCAGCTCCAAAGGAACAAACTGTTGCAAGCGGCTTCGTCCATACGCATAAACGATGCCCCTGATTGGGCAGATATCGCTTACGAACTTGGTTACAGCAGTCAGCAGCACTTCATCTCCGACTTCAAGCGCGTTCTAGGCAAGACGCCGACGCAATACAAAAGGGATCTTCGCGACTCTTATTCCCACATAAGCGATCAAGTTCAATGAACCTCTTCTAGCTTAGCGATTACTTTCTGCAGCCGAGACGATCGGGCGGTAGATGTCGTTGCTTTCAGAATAGGCAGGAACATGGCGTATTGGGCGCTCTTGTCGAGCTGGTGAAATGCCTGTTTCGCTTGCGTATGCATTTCTAGCGCGACCGCGAGATCCGGCGGAATCGTGGCCGTCCTTTGAGATTCGTATGCGGCGTCCCATCTACCGTCCGCCTGCGCGAGGCGAATCTCCGCATAACCTGGCTCCTTCATTTGTCCGGTCTCGATCAACTGCTCCGCCTTCTTCACGTTGACTAAAGACCAAGGACTCTTCGCGCGCCGAGGAGAATACCGTTGCAAATAATATCGTTCGTCGAATGACCGCCGATGACTGTCGATCCAACCGTAACAGAGCGCGCAATCGAGCGCCTCCTGAATGGTGATTGACGTGATTCCTGTACCTTTTTTGGCGATCCGAATCCAGGCTTCGTCTTGCCGGTTGCTATGCTCAGCGAGCCATGACTCCCACTCCTTGGTGTTGGTAAAATCGATAAAATCCACTGCATCAGATTTAGTCATCTGTCGTATTCCCCTTTCCAATTTCGATTCGTTATTCATCTGTCTGTCCTCAATATACCAACAAATTTATTCGGCGTATTACAAAAAACCGCAGCGAAAAAACGGAATAAGGGGTGTTCGAATGGTTGAATGGGTACAACAAGCAGATGGAATTTGGCAATACATCGCATTGTTTTTAATATCAATATTGCCATTTCTTGATGTGTTTTATATCATTCCCGTAGGCATTGCGTTGGAGATGTCGCCTGTAGCCGTTGGGATTATTTCTTTTTCGGGAAATTTTATTATGGTATTGGTGTTTACATTGTTTTTCGGACAAATTTCTAGATGGCGTAGCAGACGGAGAGAAAAAAAGGGGATAACTAAGCCTTCCAAAAAAGAAACTAGAGCTAGGCACATTTGGGAGAAATACGGTCTTCCGGTGTTTGCTTTGCTTTCGCCCGCGATACTGGGAACAGATTTAGCTGCTTTAACAGCACTATTGCTTGGTTCTTCTAAAGTTAGCGTAGTCACTTGGATGGGGATCAGTTTAGTCGTTTGGTCGATTGTTATGACTGTTGGCTCCGTATATGGACTCCAATACATAAAATGGATCTGATGATAATACGCTCTTTAATCGATTTTGATTATACTTGCCGGCTGCGGCGAAGTCGGGAATACTGTGTCATCCGAGGCGTGGTAGAGCGAATGGCTGGATCTGTACGGCGAATAACAAAATGGAAATAGAGGTAAATCCATTGGCCGTGTTTTTAATAGTTGGCCTAATTTTAACGGTAATTTCTGTTCTTGGTTTACGAAGAAAGATTTTTCGTTAATAATCACTGTTAAGCTATTTAGAAGACATTAGTTTAAGGTAAAAGCGTAATAAGAAGGTGCTGCAGACATGAATAAAAAGGAATTTCTCAAGGAACTCGATGAGATTATTGAGGATATCATGTTCATTGGAAACGACATCGATGACTTAGAAAAAGAAATCTCACAAAACACATGGTCAATTTCCATGAGCCAACAGTTAGCCAATGAGTTTGCATATGGAGAGATAAGAACCTTTATAGGAAATGTAATTACGAATAGAGTTGAACAGATGACAAAAGCAGACTGCAATCATGGAATGCTTTTTTATGTATGGTTTGATTGGCACTCAGGAAGGTTACGCTTTAATCTTATTTCAGACATCCATACAAGATTACCTTTTAAATGTAAAATTGAAATAGTAGAAAATATGGATTCGATAATAAATGAGTTTCTAGAATATCCCTATCATGATGGAATTCCATTTGAGGAAGTAAACGAAGAAGTCGAGGAAAATGTAGAGGATTTAGAAGAGAATTCACTTCATGTCTTTTTGTATGAAATGAAAATTACCTGATAATCAGAGGTGTAAATTGATGTGAGATTTTTCAAGAAACAGAAATACGATGAACTATCGGTTGAAGTGGTTTGGTGCTCGAAGCAATCCTCAAATAAGAAGCACATTAAACATTCGATTCGTTGCTGAGGAACTTATTGATAAACTGCAGTGTAGCGATAAGCAGAGGGATCGAGATCGTAGTATGCAGCTTCTCGAACAACAAGAAAAGGCAGACTCCTGTCTGCCCCTCTCGTAAGCTATTAGTAAGACGCCCCTTACGGCTGGAATAAACGAACGGCATCCTCCAGTAGGCCATCCGCGGAAAAGACGGTATACGACCACCACTTGTCGTACGGCACTTCATACACTTTGTTGTTTTTGACGGCCTTAAGGTTCTTCCACAGTCCTGATTCCTGCATCTTCTTATAGTTGTCGTCCGCACCCGCATCGACGTCCGATACCATGACCACCAGACGATCCGCATCGTATTCCGGCAGCACTTCCAAGGACAGATGATCCGTGAACACCAACTCGCCCTTGTTCTCGTCGATTAAGGATTGAATGTTAGGCGTTGGCTTCATTCCGAGCAAGCTATAGAGCACATGACCTACATTGCGATTGCCGACGACTTGGAAGGAGTCTTTGGATATCCAGAGAATCGCCGTCGTCTCATCGGCTCCGACAAGCTGAGATGCCTTCTCCTTCGCCGCGCTCGCCCGCTCTTTATGCTGCTCGATCCACGCCGCGGCCTCATCGGCTTTGCCGACAATCGCCGCCACCTGAGTAAGCTGGCCATAGATGTCCTGGCCTGCCCATTGGAAGGTTGCCGTAGGCGCGATCTTCGCAAGGTTGCCGTATACTTCGCTGTCTATGTAGTCGGAAGCGATAATGAGATCCGGCTCTAGGGAGATAATCGCTTCGTAATCCGGCGGATAGTCGCCTACGATCGTGATGGGATTCTCATAATGGCTTAAGTAGTAATCCGGCTCGACTTCGTACTTCGGAGCTCCGACTGGATGAACGCCTACCGCCAATAGCGGCGATGTGGCTCCGATAGAATAGATCCTTTGCGGATTAACGGGGATATCGCGCGTGCCGAATTTATCGGTATAAGACTTAACGCTTGCCTCGCTCTCTTGCGCGGTTGCGCTCGCGGTTGGCGCGGCCGAAGCGGAAGGCGAAGAATCGGCGTTTGTTGCTTGTGAAGAATTGCCCGTTTCGCCTGAATTACCGCATCCGCCTAGCAGGACCGTAAATGCAACGAACAAGACGGCAGCTATGCGGGGTTTGGAACGTCTGAACATCTGAATGACTCCCTCTCGATTATAGTTCAATTGATTATGATAACTATTCTCATTATAGCATTCGGGAGATAAGCAGAGAACGACTTCATCGGAACTGTTCGGTGACGATTTCGGAACCCTATCGCCTTTTTCCTTGCAGTTGCGCCTGTATGACAAGGGCGTCACGCCCAGCTCGTTCTTGAACACCCGGCTTAATGCACGCGCGTCCGAGTAGCTAGTGCTTTCGGCTATTTCATGTAAGGTCAGATCCGTCAGGGTCAGCAGTCGCATGGCAGTTTCCAGCCGAATTCGGGTTAATACGCGTACGGGACTCTCTTGAAGCTTGCTGTTAAACAGCTTATTTAAATATCGGGTACTGCAATTTACCGCTTTTGCGACCGATTCTACGGTAATCGGTTTGCCGTAATGATCATTCATATAGCGTAAGGCTTGATCGAGCAGGCTCGGCCTCAACGGAACGATAATCTGACGCTGCATCTGCCAATGCAACTGGTAAACGAAGTGATAGAACAACGACTTGGCATGCAACCGTTCGATCTCGGCGAATGCCTGCCAAGCTCTAAACATCTTCTGCGCCGATTCCCTCAAATCCGCAGGATACAAGGGAGTAAAGGCGTAGGCTTGCAAGGACGGATCGCCGTTAGGCAAGGTTTCACGACGCTCCGGCGGGGCTGCGGCACGATACAAAATGATGATAAACTCCAGCGGCACCGGCGCCTCGATGCATAGACGCATTCCTTTGCAGCCATGCAGCAAATCGTTGCCGCTTACCCTGTAAGCCCGATCATCGAGCCAAACCAAGGCGCTTCCTTGCGTAAAATAAATATAGCTGCCCGCAGGCAACCGATACTCGTATCTGCCTGCGTCCGCCTCGATTCGTATTCGGCGTATATCGTGTATTTTCACGTTCGCTTGGTTCCAGAACATCACATCGTCGTGAAGACTCATAAGTAAGCTCCTTAAATTTTTGAATTCCACTTGCATATGACTAGTTTCGACATCAGTCGTTAGAAATCCTATATGTATTTGGGGAAGTGTCAAAAGGTAACTGTGAAATTACATTTACATTTGTCGGACGACACCAACTTTTATACAAAGCCGTATTAGGATAAGAACTCCTAGACAGACCTCTTTTTCATTAAACTATGGGGTAGTTTTACATAATTGTTACAGTCTTAATCGATCTGGTAAAATGAGGAGTTGAGATCAAGGGGGAGTTTATGATTAAACCATTTTTCCGCTCACTGATTGTAGGACTACTGTTTGTATTTGTTTATTATGCAATTCAGATTATTCAAGGAATATATCTTACAATAAACTATGTTCCAGACATTGTAGATAAGTATGAGTCGGTTGATTATCTACAACATAAAGTCGCATTTGGACATATATCTAGCCCAATGTGGAGAACGATTGAAATCACTGCTCTGATTCTACTTGGAATAGTTTTTTACTATACGGGGAAGATGTTGAGAAGTACCATCCTTAAAAGACGTAAGTAATTACGCTAACAGAGAACATTAGTTGAACAAATATAGGCAGCTGACCTACTCGATCGGCTGTTTTTATTCCTTTTTGGTGGATTGAGAAATATTAAGGATCCGCTTCAGCTCAAGAAAAGCAAATGTTGAAGGAAGAGAGGGTGGGATAATGCACTATATGGCAGATAGCAAAGAAGAACGAAAGAGAACCTACCGTGCGGTGGCTATAGTCTTTTGCATCATAACCATCCCGCTTGCCATTTTGTATTTTGGATATTTCCAGGTTGTTCACGCAGAAAAAGTTATTCTCGCACAAAACTCCCCGAACAAAAAAAATCAAGTTGAGATTAGGGTCCGAGGGCAGAATGCTTTCTTTTCGAATGCACCAATAAGAATACATTACGGGAAAATTGGCCATCTACGAACATATATCGAAGAAAAAATTAATAATGATGGCAAGACTCTTGTGGCCCGAAATTTCGAGTTTACTTGGCTTGCAGAAGATGTCGTTACAATTATTCTTAAAGGTGAAGAGCAAAAAGATAAGAGAATAGAAATTGCTTTTCCCGATTGAAAAACTAATGAGTTCAATAATATCAAGGAGCAGATGCCGTGGCACCTGCTCCTTTTTTCATTAAGCTAAAGGGGAAATAGTGCAACTTTCCATTATTTGGTTTCGTTTAATAGATGAACAGTCAGGGCAACTGCTAAAGATCGAAAGGAGGACTTCGGATGAAAAAAGTGATTTTATTGGTGCCGCTGCTGCTGATAGCAGCATTGTTGTCATATTTCTATCTATCTTTCACCGATTCTCCGAATGTGGATACTGATTCCCCAACCACCGCCTCGCCGGATCAACAGCAAGAAACACCAGCTAGCTCGACCCGCGCACCTGGCACGACTGAACAAACCAACAGCTCAGCCTTCGATGCAAGCAAAGCGATATATCTTGGTGAAACCGACAACGGTGTCGTTTATGAAGCGTATGGCAAGCTTTTTTCTGTAGACACGCTTGGGGAAGCCGTTGAGATCGGAGATCCCGCTATCGAAAAAAGAGGAGCTGCCCTCTCTCCTTCTGGAAGCACCCTAATTTACCAGTTCTTTGATACGTCCAATATTGCAAGTCCTGTAAAACTGGCTTTGCTCCATTTGCGAGATGATAACAAGGAAAATGCGGTGATCGAGCTTGAAACCAGCAATAGAATGGAAGAGATCGGCCCGTACTTCTGGTCAGGCCAAAATGTTTTTGTGCAGGCAGCGCATGCAACCGAATCGCCGGAATTCCTCATATTTAATGGAATCACGGGAGCAATGGCCGGTTCCGGCGTGCTCTTTCAAACTCTATATGAAAACAATAAAATGACGAAACTGTTGAGGCTCGATCCCGTACACGAAGTGGATTCCAATAACGGTTTGGGGGCTGCAATTAGCGTTGCTGCATTAACGGAAGATGGTGTTTTGCACAAACTGCTTGAAGAGACGTTTTATGAAACGATGTTTGTAGATATTAAAATATCCGAGGATCTAACTGCAATTTCCGTATGGACCCATCTTGTCCCGGATAACTCTTCAACGCTTTGGGTATCGGCCCTAAATCACGTAAACTGGCAAACGCGTGAATGGAAAAAGTACGATACCGCTCCCGTAAAAGAAGGCTTTATCCGATTTGATACCGATCGCAGAAAAGTGTTGCTGAGCAACGGAGAGAAGGTCAAAATGCCTCAATTAGATCGAGTGGGGCATTAAATACGAGTTGTGAGTGGATATAGGTTAGATGGTTTGAGTGCTGCAAAGGCGAACACATTCGTACCAAATGATTCAGCAGTGTTAGATGCGGTGGAGTATAGTTGCGGAGGAGGTGCACCCCTATATATGAATGCAATAACGATAATTGAGGAAGGGAAAACCCATATAAAATCAGATATTAAATCTATTGAAGATTTTTATAATACTGAAGGGAATTATATTCATACAGAAATACGACATTCCTATGCAAACAAATCTAAGATGTTAATGACAGAAGAAGGGAATTCCCTTAAAGAAGAACTTCAGGAACCTTCCACAATCCTTATATCCCCTGATCACGCAAACAATTTTAAGTTGAAAAATATGACTCAAGAAGAACAAACGCAAGTTAAGGAGCATGTATTAGCTTATGTGGAAATGGTGAAAAAAATCGACCTTCGGAGGGGAAATGAATAAAATATTGTGCATTATAGCTTTGTTGCTGCTCAACATCAGTTTGCTAAGTTGCTCAACAGCTAACCAAGAACCGGTTTTTCAGGTGACGCCGTCGGAATTATTCACGGGAGACTCTTTGAAATTCAAGTCTTTTATCGAGAATGCCGGGGCCGTGAAAGTTCAATATAGAGGAGAGAAGGAATCGATTCGTCTACTGGCTGAGGTTTGGGTGAACGGTGAGCTTAAGGAGATTCATCCACAAATGGGCGGGTTTCTAACCAAGGAAACAAAAGACGGTTTAAGAGCGTGGAATGGCGAAGCAATTATTTCGATTGATAAATCAGAGAACGATGAGGGGTACAGCCAATATACAACGAAAAGCGTCTTTTATGAGGAGAGCGGACAAGTCAGTTATGGATATACGTTTAATGCGGATGAAGTTCACACCGCATTTGGCGATATCCCGTTGCATCAAGAGCAATCGGTCTCGCCCGAAGAGGGCGAGGTAGCAATCTGGGGTTTGCAAGCTACCAATCTGAAAACGCTGCACACGATGGATTTTTCGCCTGAGCAGCTAAAGCTGACTGATTGGGCGGTGATTTTCAAATTGGCGGCCACCGAAGCGGATGCGTTAGACGGAGAGCAATAGCATAGCTTTCATAGCTACCCCACTTATTTGAAGGAGCATAATGAAATATGAAAAAATGGTTCTATGCAATGGTACCGTTGTTGCTGTTATCTGCGTGCTCAGAAGCGCCAGCACTCATCTCGAATTCCCACACTCCTTTAGACGCTACAATCGTAAGTCCAGTCCCAGCCTCCCTTAATTTCGATTCCAATGCAATCCTTGTAACGGGACCGCTCACATTGTCTAGGAACGATCTATTTCAGCTTACAAACAAGCATGAATACTTGAGTGTAGTTCTTACTAAGGGAAAATATTTCGAAGACTGGACCCCTGGGCCTTTAATGGGTCGCAACTGGGTGGGTGAATTCCAACTTCAGCTTTCCAATGAAAGCGACGAGGTACAAAGTGCCGTCGATTTAAACGGTTATTTTAAGGATGAAATAGTTTTTAACTCGTTCTTTGACGTCGCTTTCGATGATTATAATGGGGATGGGAATATCGATTTTACGATTGGTCAATATTCATCGAGCAATGGCGGTATATATAAGCTCTTTAGTGTTGATGATTATGGAAACATCAATGAGTTGCCTATTGAAGGGCATCCAGAACTTTTCTTGAGCGGTACAGGGCGTTACTCCACCAAGTTGGCTAAATCTAAATTAGGCTTTTCAAGCACGTTTTATGACAACAGTATCGGAAAAGAAGTCACACAAGCCTTCCGCTGGAACGGTAAACAATTTGTCAGTGAAACGAAATTTGATCAACCGATAACGACCGCAGTATACGATGTTTCCAATCTGGAATTGCCACTGCCGAAGGGATGGCACTTGAGCGCCGATGACCGCTTTGGCGCATCCATTACCGACGAGAACGGGATCAGTATGGGGAGTGTAGTCACGTACCCGTATACTGACGATTTTGACTTTAGATCTTATAAGCCTAACCATAGTGTAATGACAAATGAAGAAGCAATCGATACGCCTATCGGAAGTGGTAAACTGTATACACTCGACGCTGACAACGGAACAGCCGCATCTGGCCTAACCGGTACACATGACGTCTATTTTGCCGCTATCCCGATACAAGACAGCATTATTTACGTACTTGAATTTACAAAGCATGATAAAGAAGTTGCATCCAAAAAGCAATTCATCGCTATACTGAACGGTTTGCGGCTAAAAAAGTGAAGGCGGTGCAGTCTTGAACTATATGATCATAGCTATTTCATTAATCGTTTCAACGATACTATCTATCCTTATAATGATGAACAGAAGCAGCAAATGGATTGGTATTATATTCGCATTCGTTATTAATGCAATGATACTGGGATCGGCGTATGGATTTCTATACAACTTGGATAAGGAATCGTTAATGTTTGGCATCGATTTTCAACGACGTTACATATTGATACTGTACATCCCAGCGGTAGCTTGGATTAACTTTATTATTCTGTCTCTAGTTAGCAGAAGGGAAATGAGAGATTCGGTAATAAGCTGAATGTTCATAAAATAGGTATTAAAAAAGATGATTCCTGTTCAAACCAGGAATCATCTTTTTGGCATTGTTTATCTCAATTAAATGATTATTTCAAGTCGAAACGGTCCGCATTCATGACTTTGACCCATGCAGCGATAAAGTCACGCACAAACTTCTCTTTGTTATCATCCTGAGCATAAACCTCGGCGATAGCGCGCAGAACGGAGTTTGAACCAAATGCTAAGTCAACTCTAGAAGCTGTACGTACGACTTCCCCTGTCTTACGATCACGTCCTTCGTATACGGTTCCGCTAATAGGCGTCCACGCAACGTTCATGTCGAGCAGGTTAACAAAGAAGTCGTTCGTGAGTGTGCCTGCACGATCCGTGAACACGCCATGTTGCGTGCCGCCGTAGTTCGTACCTAGAACACGCATGCCGCCTACCAGAACAGTCATTTCCGGTGCCGTAAGGTTCAGCAATTGCGCCTTGTCTATCAGGAGCTCTTCCGCACTTACACTGTAATACTTCTTCAGATAGTTGCGGAAGCCATCGGCGACAGGCTCCAGCACAGCGAAGCTTTCCACATCCGTTTGTTCTTGCGTGGCATCGCCGCGTCCGGAAACGAAAGGAACTGTGACATTAATGCCTGCCTCTTGTGCAGCTTTCTCAACTGCTGCACTGCCGCCTAGAACAATCAAGTCGGCCAAGCTTACTTTTTTGTCCAGATCTTCTTGAATGCCTTCTAGAATAGTAAGCACTTTGGTAAGCTGTTGCGGCTGATTGACTTGCCAATCCTTCTGCGGAGCAAGAGCGATGCGGGCACCATTGGCGCCGCCGCGCATATCAGAGCCGCGGAAGGTGCTGGCCGAAGCCCAGGCTGTCGTTACCAGCTCGCTTACTGTAAGTCCCGAGTCTAGAATCTTTGCTTTAAGTTCGTTTACTTCCGCATCTGTTAACGTATAATCAACAGCCGGTACAGCATCTTGCCAGATCAGAACTTCGTCTGGAACTTCAGGGCCTAAATATCTTGCAAGAGGACCCATGTCACGGTGTGTGAGCTTAAACCAAGCACGAGCGAACGCGTCCGCGAACTCTTCGGGATTCTCATGGTAACGACGGGAAATCTTCTCGTACGCCGGATCCACGCGCAATGCCATATCCGCAGTGGTCATCATCGTCGGCACTCGAACGGATGCATCCTCTGCATCTGGGGCAAGATGCTCTTCAGCCTGATCTATTGCAGCCCATATATGAGCGCCTGCCGGGCTCTTCGTGAGCTCCCACTCATACCCGAACAGAAGATCGAAGAATCCATTATCCCATTTAGTCGGATTAGCAGTCCAAGCACCTTCAACGCCGCTGGTGATTGTATCGCGTCCTTTACCTGAGCCGTGTGCGCTTAGCCAGCCCAAGCCTTGTGCTTCGATAGGAGCAGCCTCAGGGTCAGGACCGACAAGAGCAGCATCGCCTGCACCGTGCGCCTTGCCAAACGTATGGCCGCCGGCAACGAGCGCAACGGTTTCTTCATCGTTCATTCCCATACGTCCGAACGTTTCGCGAATGTCGCGAGCGCTTCCAAGCGGATCCGGATTACCGTTAGGACCTTCCGGATTGACATAGATAAGACCCATTTGAACGGCGGCAAGCGGATTCTCGAGCTCGCGATCACCCGTGTAACGCTTATCTCCCAGCCATTCCTTCTCATTACCCCAATAGATGTCTTCTTCCGGATGCCAAACGTCCGCGCGTCCTCCGCCAAAACCAAACGTTTTGCCGCCCATAGATTCAATCGCGACGTTGCCTGTCAGAATCATCAGGTCGGCCCAAGAAATTTTGTTGCCATACTTTTGCTTAATCGGCCACAGCAGTCTGCGTGCTTTATCAAGGTTGCCATTGTCCGGCCAACTATTCAGCGGAGCAAAACGTTGCGTACCGCTTCCAGCACCGCCGCGCCCGTCTCCTGTACGATATGTACCTGCAGAGTGCCAAGCCATACGAATAAAGAATGGGCCGTAATGTCCGAAGTCAGCCGGCCACCATTCTTGACTATTAGTCATTAGATCGACTAGATCTTGTTTAAGAGCATGGTAATCTAGCTTTTGGAACTCTTCCGCATAATCGAAGTCTTCTCCCAAAGGATTAGATTTTCTGTCATGCTGATGGAGAATATTCAGGTTTAACTGGTTAGGCCACCAATCTCGATTTGAAGTCCCGCTTGATTTGAAGCTAGTAGCGCCTCCGTGCATGACTGGGCACTTTCCTGCTTGAGAAGAAACTGTAGCGTCCACATAATCATCTCCTATTCGTATAATGAAGTAGCAAATCAAAATTAGTACATATTCTCTTTATAAAGCTATATACAACTGAATACAATAGCAGATTTAAAAGTTCATCCAATCTTCACTCAACTCTGATAATTTACAGGTGTTGCGCCCTGTATGACGATCGTCACTTATCATATGACGGTCTTTTTTTATATATTTATTTTCGAAATTGACAATGCCTTAGAAGGAGTGGGATGGGTGGATAGAGAAATGGAAACAAATCAATACAGTGTAAGGAAAATTTTGGGGCTTTGGGCTTTGGTCGCGTTGCCGATGGCTTTCTTTCGATTCATCTTGCTGCCCTTTCTTGTACCGATCGTCCCTTTTCACCCGGGTATCCTCTATTGGATGTTAATGATTGTAGGGATGATCTGGCAGTTTGTACTTTCTGTCATAATCTTGAAGAGAGAACTTGGCGATATAAGCTGGGAGAAGCTGAAGAAACGACTGTGGTTAAATCATCCTATACATCCGAAAACGTTCAAGGTCTACAAAATCGCTTATTCATTCACAATCCCAATCATTATTTATGCTTTTTTCTTTGAAAGCTCAGGTTTGTTCGGCTTTATAGAAGAAGCGATCAATCGGGCTTTTCCTTTCATGGCACCTAAAGCGTATACCGAAATAGAAAGCTTAGCGACCCCTGAATTTGTCGGCGCTTGGTATGTGCTCGGCATTGCTCTGGTCAGTTGTTTATTTAATTATTTGCTTGGGGAAGAGTTGTTCTTCCGAGGCGTTCTGCTGCCTAAGATGAGGGGAGCCTTTGGCAAATGGGATTGGGCAATGAACGGCGTATTGTTCGCGGCGTACCATCTTCATAAAATATCGGAAATTCCTTTGTTTATCGTCGGTTCGCTTTTTTACGGTTTTTTAAACGCCAAATACCGCAGCTTCTGGCCTTCCATCATCATTCATGGCGTCGAAGCCATTCCACTGCTGATAGGCGTTTCGGCTGTCGTTTTTGGTTTCCTATAATGATCCATTTCTAAGAGATGAGTGGTCTCATGCGTTTTTCAGCGGTTCATACTTTAAGCGATACGAAAGTGTCCAGACTATTTTTCTATGGATTAGCTTGCGCTTATGTGGCCCTGCTATTGTTATATTTTGTTCTATCTCAATATAGGGGCATAATCGTAATTGCAATCCTGATCGGGCTCTATTTCTTACGGCATTCCAACTATGTGTTGAACCATCCTAAGTTTCATTCCATTGCAGCCGTATCTCCAATCGTGGAGATCATTCTTCTTTTTCTATTATTTCTGCGAAGCGGTACGGAGATCGAGAGTATCGTATTTGTTCTCTTTGTAGCCGATCTTCTCCTTAACTACAAGTCGTGGTACGCCTTGCCTTTTGCCTACGGCGGCTTTGCAGCCTATCTTTTCTTTTGGCCAACGGATGAAAATGATTTGTGGCGGAATGTCTACTATATTTTGAGCTATAGCTGTCTGGTCATACCGATCTGGGGCACCAAGCTGCTGCTTAATCAAAGGGATATGAACCTTCGATTGAACGAAGCTTTAGTTCAGGAAGCGAGAACGAGGGAAGAGCTGGCGGTCTTTAAGGAGAGAACCCGTATCGCGGAAGAAGTTCATGATACGGTGGGGCACTCGTTAACGACAGCTATTGTTGCTTTGGAGGGGGCTCAGCTGCTCTTCGATCTAAAGCCGGAGGAAGCCCGCCATAAGATCCATGTCGCGCGCGAACAATTGAAGCTGGGACTCGGCAACATCCGGCAAGTCGTCCGAACATTGAATGTCATAGACGGGAATGTAGAAGGCTTGGGGCTTAAGGAAGGAATACACAAGATTGTGAATGATACAGCGAAGCAGACGGGCGTTCAATTTATTTTAAATTATGAAGTAACTGCCTCGCTCATCTCCCTTCAGGAGTATGTTATGATCAACTCCATTAAGGAATCGATCACCAATGCCCTAAAGCACGGCAAAGCGAGCATGGTCGACATTAGTATCGTAGAGCAACAAGATACGATTCATATGACGGTAAAGGACAATGGAACAGGCAATGATTCGGTCATCTACGGCTTCGGTCTGAAAACGATGGAGAAAAGAATCGAGGCCATCGGAGGTCAAATGAGCGTGCGAAGCGAGCCGAACAATGGTCTCACGCTCCAAGTCCGAATGCCTATCGCAAGGGGGGAGGAGCGGTGAATATCGCTCGCAAAATCAGCGTCATGCTTGTGGATGATCAGAAAATTATGTTGGAAGGTTTGGAAACGCTGCTTTCGATTCGTTCGGACGTGGAGATTGTCGGGACGGCTCAAAGCGGTGAAGAAGCGCTTGAACGGCTTCGTTCTGTTGTTCCCGATGTTATCCTGATGGACATCCGGATGCCGGGCATGGGAGGCGTACAGGCAACCGAAATCATTAAGGAGCGATATCCGCAGGCGGTCATCCTCATCTTAACGACTTTCGATGATGATGCGTATATCATAGAAGCTTTAAGCAACGGGGCTGCAGGATACTTGCTTAAAGACATCGATAGCGAGAAGCTTGTTCAATCTATGCATGAAGCTCTTTCCGGCAATTTGCTTCTGACCGGCAAGGTGGCTCACAAGCTTGCCCTTAATATCCGCAATAAGAACAATCGGTTTGATAGAGCCGGCATGGATTTGGAGTTGACGACTAGAGAGCTTGATCTTGCAAGACTTCTTGTGGAGGGCTACAATTCAAAGGAAATTGCCGAAAAATTATTTTTGACTCAAGGTACGGTGAAAAACTATTTAAGCGAGATATACGCCAAGATCGGCACCAATGACCGGGCTAAAGCGGTTTTGTTATTAAATAGTTATTTATCGTCATGAGAATGCGACGGCTATGAAAAGACCTAGGAGGGTAACGATGAGTATAACGAAAGTAGAAGCAAACGGAGCAAATATTGCCGTTGTAGGCGGGAGCGAGATCGTAATAGAGGATGTTCAATCCGCATTGGATCTAATGGCTACCATTAAATACGAAACGGACTGCGAGCGTTTTGTGATAAGTAAAGACCTGGTCAGCGAAAGCTTTTTCGATTTGAAAACAGGTCTGGCCGGCGAAATTCTTCAAAAGTTCATCAACTACCATGCGAAGGTTGCATTTGTCGGGGATTTTTCGATATATCCAAGTAAAAGCCTTCGCGATTTTATATATGAATGCAATAATGGAACAGATTTCTTCTTCTTGCCGTCCGAACAACAAGCGATTGAAAAGTTAAGTTTGTTGAAGTGAAGTTGGAACGGGAGGAATATACGTCCAATGGTGATCATTCCAGCAGGTGAAGTTGAATTACGAGACGATCGTATAAAGAAGCAATGGACGGTACAAGTGAATTCTTACTTGCTTGCTCCGGTACCTGTTACGAAGGAGCTATTTTACTCGATATTGCAAAAACCAATTGCACCAAATGAACATCCTCAAACCCCGGTTGTGGATGTCTCCTGGAATGATGCGATATTATTTTGCAACAGATTATCGGAGCGTTCAGGTCTAGAGGCATGTTACACGGTAAGTGACGATGGTGAGGTTGTCGATTGCAATTGGAAGGCGAGCGGCTATCGTCTCCCGACCGAAGCGGAATGGCAGTACGCATGCAAAGCAGGCACGGCCGGGTATCGATACGGCGAGCTTGATTCCATTGCTTGGTACCAGGAAAATGCTGAGGGGAACGTTCACGAGGTTGGAAAGAAAGAGCCGAATGCGTGGGGACTCTACGATATGTTGGGAAATGTGTGGGAATGGTGTTGGGATGTTTATGATGTGAACGTTTACGGCTCCTACAGAGTTTTCCGCGGCGGAAGCTGGGCGGAAGAAGCACGAGGCTGCGGTGCGACTTGCCGCCGTCGCAGTCATCCGACGTTCCGCATCGATGATCTCGGATTTCGCCTTGCCAGGTCTCTAATAGAAGGGAGCATTTTTCCTCAATCCTTATGGCCATCTGTGGGAAATTGTCTGGAATCCGGCATGATAATTAGAGACATAAGCCAGTTTGAGAAACAATGAGAAGAAGTCCACGATGAAAGGTCGTGGACTTCTTTTTACTGTCCTATCAATCTGTCTACGTATGCCTTGGCTTCTATCAGCCCATGCACTGAGCGCTATCCATTCGAAGGATTCCATATTGAATCAATCCCATTCATCGGATAGTTCATTATAGCATTGAAAAAAATTTTGATAATGAGAATGATTCTTACTATAATGAAAGAGTTGGTAAATGTGAACAGACATGGATGGTGAACATGATGACGTTGCAGGATCAATTACCATTATGGAATCATGCAGCTATAAGAGTACTTGATGTTCGTCGGTCTAATTTGCAATTGAGCGAAAGTATGAAGGGCTTCCGATTGCCGGCTAGCGCATTCCTGCTGGCAGTAAAGGGAGAAGCTACGATCCTAATCGATGGAACTGAGCATAACGTAGATCGCTGTTATGTATGCCATGCCGGCAAAGGCGCGACGATAGACATTGTTAAAGTGGCAGAACCAATCGATTATTATTTCATTTTCTATAAAGCGGTTCTCGTATTGCCAAGCCGTAAGGAACTATTGAACGTATACCGTGATCATAATCCGTTCCAAATGCAATATGGCTTCGCTCCTGCTCATCCACTTGGTCTCTTATCGAAGATAGAGATTATGCATTCCTCTTGGCTGCTTGGCGCTCAATTGGAGAAATTTCATGTAAGGGCATCTTTTCATCAATTCGTATACGACATTCTGCAGCAGCTTCATGCGCTTGAGGGAGCAGCGATGAGCCAGCCGGACCTTGTAAGCCAAACGATTCGTTTCATGGAGGAACGTTACATAGATCCGATAAGTCTGACGCAATTGGCGGATGCCCTTCACTGCACCGAGAGAAAGCTGCAGCGATTATTCAAATCGAAGCTTGGTATAGGACCGATGGAATATCTTATTCAACTCCGCATGAATCATGCGCAGGCGATGTTATCGAAAACGAATGTATCGCTTAAAGTTATCGCAGAATCGGTAGGTTACGGAGATAGTTATTATTTTAGCAAAGCGTTTAAGAAGTATTGCGGCGTCTCTCCTCTCTATTTCCGTCAAAACCGTCGGAAAAGTACATCACCGATGTCGCGTTATTCCATTGGCGCGAATCAACTCCTCTCCTATAATAATGATTGTGATAATCATTATCAATATATCGATGGGGGAGTAAAAGGAATGAATCGGAGCAAGAGATCAGTATTGGCGGTAAGTTTGATGTTGAGTTTGATTTTATTGTTGAGCGCATGCTCGGCAGGGAGTAACGGAGGCAACAATACCAATGGAGCGAGTCCAACGGCCTCGCCTACTAATACGGCTGCAACAAGCACGAATGCGCCGCAAGCAGCTCAGCAAGCGTATCCGGTCGTTATTAAGCATGCGAAGGGTGAATTAACCCTCGAGCAGCATCCGGTGAAGATTGCAGTGCTTGATACGAAGTTCGTCGATCAGCTGGTAACTTTAGAAGAGCAGCCTTCGGGCAGTGTGAAGGCAGCTGCGGACAATTCCGATTTCCCTGCTTACTTGGTTAACAAGCTGACGGACGTGAAAGTGCTTGGAACGAGGGATGAGCCTAATCTGGAAGCTATCGTTGCCATGGAACCGGACTTGATCATTTGTACCGAATTTCAAGATAAAGTGTATGACAGCTTGACTAAGATTGCTCCAACCATCATGCTCGACTTTAATGAAGATTGGCGCGACACGTTGGTCACGATTGGCAAAATCGTAGGCAAGTCGGAAGAAGCGAATGCGGTACTGGAATCCTACAAGGAGAAAACAGCAAAGCTGAAAGAAGAGCTTAAAGCTAAGCTCGGAGATCAGACGGTGGCGTTAATAAGACCACGGGATGAAGGCATTCGCGTTCATACGGCAGGCCACCGTGCAGCTGCGATCCTATATAATGATCTTGGCTTATCCGCCCCGCAACAGGTACAGGAGCAGCAAGATAGCGCCTATGAAATCTCGCTTGAAGCATTGCCGGAAGTGGGAGCAGACCATTACTTCCTTGTTCAAGACGATATGTTCAAGAAAGTCGTTGAGGAGCTTCAGCAGTCCGAGGTTTGGAAAAGTATCGATGCCGTGAAAAATAATCAAGTGTATGACGTTGATTCGAACGTATGGATTGCTTATTATGGTCCGATCGCTATTAATATGGTTGTAGACAGAGTCGCGGAAGTGATCCTTGGAACTCCATAATATACCGCAGCAGCTGTCAAAGTCGGAGTGGGCGGATTTGAAAGGAAGATTCAACCTCACTTTTGCAAATGAAACTGCGCACTCAGCCCTGTCTATTGACTCTAGCGATTTGTTGGATAGGGAAAAGTGCGAAATCTACTTAGACGGTTTAGCCGCTCAGATTGGCTCGCCATCGAGACGAGTAACTGCGTCGATGCTTGCTAAACGCTACGCCTATCTTGTCATTGTACCTGTCTTGTATGCGATGAGCGTATACAATAAGGGCTTGCAGCTGACGCTGGATCAATGTCGATTGGCTGCGCCTGACGACAATGAATATAAAGCCAGCAATTCCAAATTCCCTAATCTACGGATTAGGGAGCTTCGTGTAACGGAACCGGAAGCGGACAAACGGGAAGAATGGCGGAATCAAGTGGTAAGTGAGCTGTTTGGAAATCACATTACCCCGTTATTTCGTTCATTATCGGTGTTTGGCCGAGTGCCCATGCCGATCTTATGGGAGAATGCGGTTGTTCGTATCGTTCCGTTGTATGAGGATGGATTAGAAGATGAAGACGACCCGGCAGTATGGCAACGATATAAGGATGACTTTACGTTTATATCTCAGACTGCGCAGGCGAGCCTCTTCGGAGAACGCCGCAATCCGCTTACAAAGTTCATTATCGCTGCGCATGAAGGAGTCGCCAACGAGCCGGCTCCCTACATGCGTCAGACATGCTGCTTCTACTACGAGATGTCTCCTGAATATTGCAGAGCTTGTCCGAAGTCGCCTTGTCCCGTTTAGGGGCAAGGCGGCTTTTCATTACATGCTGATTATATTATTGCTGTCTTCTTGCTGCGAATATGCCCTGAACCTTCGCTACCGTACCACCGTCAACACGGATGTCGGTGCCGGTAATATAGGAGCTGTCGCTGCTGCATAGGAATGCAATGGCGCCAGCGATTTCACTTGCTTCACCCTCGCGTCCGAGTGGGGTATTGTCAAGCAGCATCTTCATGCTTTGACTTTCTTCCGCTTCTTGTCTGCCCATTGGCGTATTGATCGAACCCGGAGAAACGGAGACGATGCGAGCGCCCTTTTGTCCCCAATCCCAAGCTTGTTCCTCTACGATCAATTGAACGCCAAGCTTCGAGAAGCCATAGGAAGTATCCGACTTGCCTTGCGTAACTTGTTCGATACGATCCAAGAAGTCTGGAGCAAGCGGGTTCTTAAGAAGATCATTGTAAGCTTCGTTACGCGGGAAGAAAAACGCCGACATCGACGCGATACAGACGGCAACGGAACCGGGAACGGCTAAAGGCAAGAAAGACTTCAAAATCAGTCCCGTCCCAACCATGTTGACTTCCATAATTCTGCGACCGTTCGACATCGTCGGCGACAAGCCTGCAGTGTGAACAATTGCCCCCAGCTCGCCTAGCTTAGCTGCGGAAGCGGCAAGCTCATCGACTTGCTGTTCGTTCGTAATATCGACAGTCTGGATGTAGACATCCGTAATGCCTTCTGCAGCGAGCTCTGCTACGGCTTGATTCAGGCGTTCTTCGCTCACATCTGCAAGGAGCAGCGTTCCTGCTTTGCCGAGACGGCGAGCAGTCGCCTTCCCTATTCCACCGGATCCGCCCGTAATCACATATACTTTGCTCATTGTTTTTTGCCTCCTATTAGGTTTGCTGGTATCATGAAGTAGAACTTATTTCTAGCATAGGCTAGATCGAATTCGTTCTTCAACTTACAATCGCATAGCAAATGTCCATTTATATAAGGAGGCGTATCTGATGAGCGTAGCTGGCAGAAACGTGATATCCGCACGTTGGCTCATTATGGAGGCCTTTACTTTATTATTGGCCGTACTTCCGCTTGAGAAAATTTCGGTGCATGCCATCGTCCATAAAGCCGGCATCAGCAGGTCAACGTTCTACTCGCATTTTCAAGATAAATTCGATTTGCTTGAGCAGGTGACTGAAGAAATCACGAGCAAGCTTCTCGACATTTACGAAGGTAAAACCAGCGAGGAACATGTGCGGATCATGGAATCGTATACGGACCAAATTCCGATTCCGGCTACGTTCGTCATATGCGAGCATATACGTTCCTACGAGAGTTTCTATCGTAACCGCTTTCATGATCCGCATTTCTTAAGCTGGTTGAATGAGAAGCTGCGGGAACGGCTTCAACTCATCTATGGCAATGAAGCTCAAGCAACCTTCGCCGCTGGCGGAACAGTCGGTTTTATTGGCCGTTGGCTGCTTAACGGGCTGCCGGGCACTTCGCTTGAGAATGCGCTCCAACTGAGCAAACTAGCTACGTTCTCGCTATCTGAAGGGCACATAACGAATAGGCAGTAATTGAAGCTCAAGAGCGCTGAAATGCTTCATATCGATTATTGGAGGAGTTAAAATGAAATTTCAAGCAACCGTCTTGTTAGCAAAAAAGTCAGCAACGGGAATCGAAGTTCCCGCTACTATTGTTGAAGGATTAGGCGCAGGGAAGAAGCCTGCAGTTAAAGTGACGATTGGGGATTATAGTTATCGCAGCACCGTTGCATCTATGAGCGGTACATATATGCTTCCGCTTAGCGCAGAACATCGTGCCGGCGCAAGCATTCAAGCCGGAGATACGGTAGAGGTTGATATCGTGCTCGACGACAATGAGCCGCGTGAAGTGACCCTGCCCTCTGATTTCTTAGAGGAGCTCGATCGTAATCCGAGTGCCAAAGCATTTTTCGAAAATTTATCCTACAGCAATAAACGGCGGTTCTTGCTGAACATAGAGGGCGCAAAGACATCTGAAACACGAACACGCAGACTGGAGAAAACGATCGCGGCTTTGAACGAAGGGCGTCTCCAGTAGAGGATGCCCATTCCAAGCTCTCATCAAGTATAAGTTATGGTCAGCCCGTCGAGATTGCTTCGTTTGGTAATGGCAGCGGGAGGTGAAGACTCAGCAGTGCCAATAGCTGCTCGACCATCTCCTCCGCAGGATAGGGCATCGATTGAATAATCCACCATTCCACCAGACCGACAGCAGCCGAAGTTAGAAATTGAACAGTAATGTCTCTATTCATTCCCCGCTTAATGCCGTAAATCTTTATTTGCTCCTCGATTCCTTGCGCCATGATGGTCATCAGCCGGTTTCTGAATGCCGGAATCCCTTTTCTAGTCAATAACATTGTATAGATGTAGGCGTGCTTCTCCAAGTATTGAAACGTAAGAAGAAGCGATTCCTTGGCAGTTAACTGGAGTGTGCCGCCGTTGTTTGGCATGCAGCTTTCGTACAATTGCTGCAAGTACGTTTCGATACATTGATCCAGCAGATCGTATTTGTCGGTGTAATGCAGGTAAACCGTTCCGCGATTGACATTGGCGCGGTCGGCAATATCATTGATTGTTATTTGGTCTAAATCCCGCTCTCCAAGCAGCTCGACTAAAGCGTCGATTATAGCTTTACGCGTTTTGAGTACTCGTCTATCCATCCGATCGCCTCCTTCTCTATTAGACATTTTGGGATCATTCGTTGATTATTCAACAATAACGGTTTTATTAAGCATTGAAGCGTATCTATGCGTTTGCTAAGCTTATTTTATTCAACATTTGTTGATAAATCAACGTTCATTCATAAAAGATGAGATAGAGGGATGCCGAATGAAAATTTTAGTGTACGGTGCCGGCGTGTTGGGCAGCTATCTTGCACATGCTTTGAAGCGCGGAGGCAATGACGTAACTGTTCTTGCTAGAGGTAAGCGGGCGGATGAGCTGGAGAGGAACGGAGTTGTGGTTCGTCATTTTTTTCAACTTCGAACGACGGTGGATCGAGTTCGCGTCATCCGGACGCTCGAAGCCGATGATCAATTTGATCTTATTTTCGTAGTGATGAAATATAGCGACTTCCCGTCTGTGCTTCCGATTCTGGCCGCCAATCAAAGCAGCCATATCGTTATCGTAGGGAATAATGCGGATGCCAGGCAGATGCAAGCCTATTTAGAGGAAAACAGTCGAACCAGAAAGCATGTTGCATTCGGCTTCCAGCTAAGCGGCGGTCGCCGATACGAAGACGGACGTGTACTGGCGGTGCGCGGAGGCGGACAAATGGTGCTGGGCGGGCTGGACGGCCCGATCCCATTCAAGTCATTGCTGGACAAAGCTTTCGCAAAAGCGAATTACAAGCTGGATTACCACGATGATATAGATGCTTGGCTGAAAAGCCACATCATCGCCATTCTAGTGCTTAATGCGGTCAGCTTCTCGCCGGAGGGAGTTATGAAGAAGCTGGATGGCAACAAAAAACTGCTGATGGAAATGATTGAAGCTATGGATGAGGGCTTTCGTGTACTGGAGGCGATGGACATTACGGTTACGCCGGCCGGACAAGTCAAGTTTATCCGCGAGCGTAAGCGGTTGGTTTATTATTTCTTGAAGCTGTACAGCATAGTTCCCATTTATAAATTAATTGACGGAACTATCTCCGAGATGGAAGCGTTAAGCAGCGTATTCGTCCAATGGAAGCGGGTAACGAATAGTCTGACACCTTCCTTGGATAAGTTGGCTAACAAGTTTTTGCCTCATCCATAAGTCGCGCATACAGAAATAAATAGGATCAGCGGATATGTTAAATATCCGCTGATTTTTTTGTTAATAATAGGTAGGGCTTATGTTTAGTTTTAGTTATCGATATTAAGTATTCGTTATTTCGTAGAGGATCAGGATCAAGTATCGTTAATGTTGCTGTAGCAATATCATTTCAGGAGGTTATGGCATGAGGCGATCCGGCGCGGCTCTTATACTTGCAGCTATAGCGGCAACCGGATGCGGGAACAGCTCAGATAATCGTTCCGCTGGAGAGAAGGGTACGGCGGACAAGCCTTTCGCCGGACAATCGATCACATTAGTGACGGGTTCTCATCCATGGGTCGATGCCATTAGGCCGCTTCTGCCGCAGTTCGAAGCCAAGACGGGAATGAGCGTTAGCGTGCAAAGTTTTTTCGAGGATCAGTTGACTCAGAAGCTAACCGTTCAATTCACGTCGCGCTCCGAAACGCCTGATGTATTCATGTATCGGCCTCTTCAGGAGGGCAAGCTGTTTTTTCGAAATGGCTGGTTAGAGCCGCTTGATGACTTTGTTAAGCAGACAACGGATTACGATTATGAGGATTTTACAGCTCAATCAATTGGATCATCGATCGTGGATGGAAGGCTAACGGGAATTCCGATTATTATCGAGCAAGCTATATTGTATTATCGCAAAGACCTGTTACAAAAAGCCGGTATACCGGTTCCTCAGACGATCGAGCAATTAGCAGAAGCCGCGTCCCGATTGCATGATCCGGATAACGGGGTGTACGGATTTGTTGCCCGCGGCGGGCGCAGTCCGCTTGTCACTCAAGTATCTTCCTACCTATATTCGGAGGGAGGAGACTTTACTTTGGGCAATAAAGCAACGATTAATACGCCTGCGGCAATCAAGGCATTCACGATGTACGGCACGCTGCTCCGGGATTACGGCCCGTCAGATGTGATTAATATGTCATGGCCGCAAGCGAGCGCTTATTTTGCGGAGGGCAAGGCGGCGCTGTATACGGATGCCAATTCGATCTACAAGATGACGATGGATCCAGATTATCCTGATGTTGCAGGCAATGTGGGCTTCGCGACCTTTCCGGCGGGGGCGAAGGGGTCGAGACCATATAACATCACCTCGTGGGGGCTGGCCATTAACCCGAAGTCGGCTCATAAAGAAGCGGCATGGACATTTATCGAATGGGCGACCAGCAAGGAGATTACGATGCTGATTCAACAGAAAGGGATTCCCGGGCCGAGATCCTCCGTATGGAATCAGGAAGAAGGAACGGCCGGATTTCCTGCCGAGCTCGTAAAAGTATTCAAGAAATCGGTGAATGGCGGAGTCGATCATGACCGACCGACAACGATCAATGTGACGGAAGCCCGTGAGACGGTCGGTGAAATCGTGCAAAAGGTTATAACCGGGGAGACGAATATACAAGAGACGGCAGATCAGGCGAACGCTGCCTTGCAGGCGATTCTCGATAAAGAAGCGGAGTAAGAAGGTGTAACGAGTGCGGAACAGATTATCTATTTTCAGCAAAATTGTCGTTACGACCGTTCTCTTGCTCATCCCGATCTTGCTTCTGTACAGCTATTCCAATCGCATAGCAAGCAGCGTGGTAGAAAAGCAGGTCCGATCATCCAATTTGAATCAGCTTACTTTCCAGATGAATCAAATGGATTCGATCATCGAGAACTTGTCGGTGTTCCCTGTGATCATTAGTTACGATCCTTACATCCGTGAATTTATTAGCGGAACAGGCGAATCGTTGAAAGCGCAAGCTCGCGTGACCGAGAAGCTAAGTCTGCAGAGTGTGTCCAGCGCTTGGTCGAATGATCTTACCATCGAGCTGCCAGTCGCGAAGAAGATTCTCTCTTCTAATATTTACGTGAATGGAGCGGCAACAAGGCCGGAAGAGCGGCCCATACGTACAACATGGACGTATGACCAGGACAGATCGCGGGGATATCCGGTTGGAACCTTTATTAGGGAAATAACCGAACCAGCTAACGCGGGCACATACAACGATTTAACTGCGATGTTTCAAGTGCGTTTTCCCGTGCAAAATATGAGCGATATGCTTGATATCCACAAAAAAGAAAATAGAAGCGATCCTTTCTTCTATCATCCGAATTATGAGACGATCTCGAACAGTACGCTCTCTTCAGCAGCGGCTGAATCCATTATCCGCACTATTCTGAACGATGCTTCCGGAAGTTCGGGGCAACGGACGATTAGCATCGATCGCGAAAAGTATCTGGTCAGCTATGTGAAATCTCGTCAGCTTGGATGGTATCTCGTCGATTACGTCCCGGTTGAGCGCATCGTATCGCCAATCATAACCGCGCGTAATTGGTTTTACAGTTCCATTGCGCTGCTGCTTATGATGAGCGTTGTGGCTGCCTTTCTGCTATATCGAAACGTTCAGATTCCGCTGCACAAAATGATCCGCGGCGTCCAACGAATGAAGGACGGCGATCTCTCATGGCGGATTAACTACAAGGCCAAGAGTGAGTTTGATGATCTGATCCGTCATTACAACGAGATGGCTGAGCAGATTCAGCGTTTAATCGAAGATGTGTATACCGAAAAGCTACGCTCGCGGGATGCGACATTAAAGCAGCTGCAATCTCAGATTAATCCGCATTTCTTATATAATTCGCTGTTCTTCATTATCAACTCTGCGATGATGGACGATCGTGAAGCGGTCATCTCCATGACGGAAAATTTGGCGGAATTTTATCGGTATACGACGAAGGTCGAGAATCAACAGGTCACGGTTGCAGATGAGTTGAATTTAGTAAGGCATTATCTGGCTATCCATCATCTGCGAATGGGACGTCTGGCTTACATCATTAACGTATCTGACACCATGTTAAGCGAGCCGATATCTCGTCTTATTCTTCAGCCGCTTGTCGAAAATGCCATCGTCCACGGCATCGAGCCGCGTATAGGCGGAGGAATGATCGTCATCACAGGTGAGCAGGACGGTCAATATAATCGGATTCACGTAACGGATAACGGCGTCGGGATGAAGGATGCTGAACTAGAACAATTGCAAGGACGGTTAGAGCAAAAAGACTCTAGTACGGATGAGTTGGGAAGCGGAATACGAAATGTGCACCAGCGTCTGCGTTATCAATACGGCGAAGGTTCCGGTCTAAGCTTTCGCAATGCGCCTGACGGCGGTCTAATCGTTACCGCAACCTGGACTCGCGATAGCGGCGGCGTTGATTCGGAATAGGAGGACGGAATGCGATGGCACAGCTATTGTTGGTGGACGATGAAGCGCATGTAGTGGATCGTTTTGCGACGACTATCGATTGGAAGTCAATAAACATTGAGCAGGTATATCGTGCTTATTCCAGTCTAGAGGCACTTGAATTGCTTAGTCAGTTCTCAATCGATATCGTCATCACCGATATTAAGATGCCGGGTATGTCGGGGCTTCAGTTATTAGCCGAAATCCGCCGCCTGTGGCCGAAAACCAAATGCATCCTCTTGTCCGGCTATTCCGATTTCGACTTTGCAAAGCAGGCTATTCTGCATCAGACCGAGGATTACTTGCTTAAGCCGGTCAAAGAGGACGAGCTGCTGGCAACGGTGAAGCGGGTGTTAATCAAGCTTGAGCAGAATTGGGAAGAAGTGCTCTCCAGCCAGCGAATGAGCTATACGCTCAAAGAAAATATGCCGCTTCTTCGGGCGAATCTCCTTCAAGAGCTGCTTCAGGGCAAGAAGTGGAGCGCAGAGCTGCTTCAAGAGAAGATGGCCAGGCTTGAAATGGGAAGTCACGTTTGGTCAGCCATTTCGTTAATGGTCATTCGGCTGGACGAGTCTTTCCTGCAATACGAACTTGAAGATTTGGCATGGAAAGAATATGCCGTCAGCAACATGGTCGAGGAATTGTTCGGTACAAGGTATGCCATCTGGCATACGAAGGACGCTCATGATTATTTAGTGTTTGTGATGACGGCGAAGCAGGATGACGGCGACCAGGATGATTCGGTCTGGTTCGAACGGACGGCAGCCTCGCTGCAATCTGCCGCATGTACGTATCTGAAAAGCAAAATATCCATTTTGGTGAGTAATAAAGGGAAGTTTCCAAGCGATGTTGCTGCTTACTACAACCGTGCTATTTCTTCTTTTCGGAAGCGTATCGGGAACGAGCGAGAGCTCTTCATGCGTCTTGAAGACGAGCCTACATCGGAGCCGCCCATCTATTCCTTGCAAAGTCTTTACGACCCGCCAACCTTGATTCATTTGCTTGAGGCAGCCCGGTGGGAGATCATCGACGAGAAGCTCCGCTATATTTTTGAATCGATGGAGCACGGCGATGATCCTTCACAGGAGCATCTGCTCGAGATCTATTTCACGATTGCATCAGCCTACACGTATATAACCCACAAGAACGGACGGCACTTAGCCGACTTGATTGGCAGCCACTTCGATCGGATGTCGGAAGGCATACCTTTCCGGTCTTTGAATCACTTGCGGGAATGGTCGTTCCGCACTCTGCAGCATATAAGAGACGACATGGAACGAGAAACGAAAGATTCCAGATCTACGCTCATACGGGATATTCAAACCTTTATTGAAGAGAACGTGACGCGCGATATTTCGCTGCAAAAGATTGCCGAGAACGTATTTCTCCATCCGGTCTATGTCTCGAAAGTATATAAGCTGGAAACCGGGGAAAATATGAGTGATTATGTGCAGCGCGTCAAAATGAAAAAAGCGGAATATATGTTGAAGCAGAGCAACGAGAAGATCTATGAGATTGCTGCTCTGCTAGGCTACCAGAGGCCGCACTCCTTCATCTACGCGTTTAAGAAGATGTACGGAATGACACCTCAAGATTATCGAGATCGTTGATCGTTAAATCACATACACAAACGGAGGGAACACACATCATGTTGTTATTTATCGTTCTTGCAGCGATCGTCGTGCTGCTATTGTTGATTACCGTTGTGAAGCTCAATCCTTTCGTCGCTCTGATTATCACCGCGATCGGTGCAGGGCTTGCCGCAGGAATGCCGCTTCTGACAACGGAAGACTCGCCGGGAATCATCGATTCCATTAAGACAGGCATGGGCAATACGCTCGGGTTCCTCGCTATCGTCTTGGCGCTTGGAACCATGCTTGGCAAAATGATGGCGGAGTCCGGCGGGGCAGAGCGCATCGCCCGGACCCTTATCAAATTGTTCGGTGAGCGCAACGTTCATTGGGCGATGATGTGCGTCGCATTTATCGTTGGCATTCCGGTGTTTTTCCAAGTCGGTTTTGTTCTTCTCATTCCGCTCGTATTCACGATTGCCAGACAAACAGGCCTTTCGCTAGTGAAGATCGGCGTTCCGCTCGTTGCCGGCTTGTCCGTCGTTCACGGCCTGGTGCCTCCGCATCCGGCGGCAATGGCTGCGGTTGGAATCTTTAATGCCGATATCGGCAAGACGATTCTGTACTCCATCATCGTCGGGTTGCCGACCGCTATCGTTGCAGGTCCGCTGTACGGGAACTGGATCGGCAAGCGAATCCATAAGGAAGTTCCGAAGGAAATGGGCGATCAGCTTACGGAAAATGCGGAAACAAAGCAGCTTCCTGGTTTCTTTAACACGTTGTTTACGATATTGGTGCCTGTATTTCTAATGCTCATTGCGACCGTCGCTGATCTGTTCCTGGAGAACGGGACGCTTGCGAGCGGGGACTTCCTCTACCAAGCGGCCAAGTTTGTCGGCGATCCAGTCGTAGCCTTGCTGATTGCAACGGTGTACTCGTTCTTCAGCCTTGGCTTCTTCAGAGGCCTAAGCCGCGAAACGGTACTGAAATTTACGAATGACTGCTTGGCGCCTACGGCTACCATTCTTCTCGTAATCGGCGCAGGCGGCGCTTTCAACCGCGTATTGCTGGATTCGGGCATCGGCGACTATATCGCAGAGCTTGCTACCGAGTCGAATGTTTCGCCGATTCTGCTGGGCTGGGGGATTGCGGCAATGATCCGCGTAGCGACCGGCTCTGCAACCGTATCGATGATGACGGCAGCCGGAATCGTTGCTCCAATCGCAATGGCGATGCCGGGAACGAATGTGGAGCTGCTCGTGCTTGCGACGGGCGCTGGCTCGCTCATTCTCTCGCATGTGAACGACTCGGGCTTCTGGCTGATCAAAGAATATTTTGGCATGAGCGTGAAAGAGACGCTTCTAACGTGGACAGCGCTTGAGACGATCATTTCGGTCGTAGCGCTTGGTTTGATCCTCGTCTTGAACACGGTTGTCTAACCGGAATACGAGGATGAAGTGGAAGAAAGGAGTGGAGGTATGATGGCTTCCTCTTATGTAATCGGCGTTGATATTGGAACAACAAGCACAAAGTCCGTTCTGTTCGATACGAAAGGCGTGCTTCAAGCAAGTCATACCATAGAGTATCCTTTATATTCGCCTAAGCCGGATGTTGCTGAACAGAATCCGGACGAGATCTTTCGCGCTGTCATCGGCACGATCAAACAAGTCGTGCAAGATAGCGGCGTTAATCCAACAAGCGTTTTGTGCGTGTCGTTCAGCTCAGCCATGCACAGCGTCATTGCGGTTGACGGCGACGGCAACCCGCTTACGAAATGCATCACCTGGGCGGATAACCGGAGTGCCTTCTGGACGGAACGAATTAAGAACGAGATGAACGGTCATCAAATTTATTTGCGCACGGGAACTCCGCTGCATCCGATGGCCCCGCTATCCAAGCTCACTTGGCTTAGACATGCGGAGCCGGATCTGTTCGCACGGACGCATAAGTTTATTTCCATCAAAGAATATGTGTTCTTTAAGCTGTTCAAGCAATATGTGATCGACTATTCCATCGCCTCGGCAACGGGCATGTTCAATTTGACGAAGCTGGCTTGGGATGCGGAAGCGCTTGAGGTAGCGGGCGTTACAGCCGAGCGATTGTCTGAGCCGGTGCCGACGACCTATAGCTTGACCGGCCTTGCTTCCGAATGGGCGGCCGAGCTGGGCTTGCCGGCTTCGACGCCTTTTGTCGTAGGCGCGAGTGACGGCGTGTTGTCCAACCTCGGCGTCAATGCGATCGATCCGGGAACGGTTGCCGTGACGATCGGGACGAGCGGAGCGATCCGTACCGTCACCGATCGTCCGATTACCGATCCGAAGGGAAGAATTTTCTGTTATGCGCTAACCGAGGATATGTGGGTAATCGGCGGACCGGTCAATAACGGCGGGATGATATTCCGGTGGCTTCGCGATCAGTTATGCTCTGCGGAGGTTGAGACGGCGCTTCGGCTAGGCAAGGACCCTTACGAGGTGCTCACCGAAATCGCTGCCCGCGTTCCGGCAGGGGCCGACGGTTTGTTGTTCCATCCTTATTTGGCAGGAGAGCGGGCGCCGCTATGGGATGCGAATGCAAGAGGCTCATTCTTCGGACTTGGCCTTCACCATAAGAAGCAGCATATGATTCGCGCTGTTCTGGAAGGTGTTATTTTCAACTTGTTTACCGTATTTATGGCGCTCGAAGAGCTGATCGGCCAGCCGAAGAAAATACAGGCGACAGGCGGCTTCGCACGGTCGGAGCTATGGCGTCAGATGATGGCCGATATATTCGACCAAGAGGTGCAAGTGCCTGAGAGCTTCGAAAGCTCCTGCTTGGGGGCCGCCATTCTAGGGATGTACAGCATCGGCGAGGTCGATTCGCTGCATGTCGTATCGACGATGATGGGTTCGTCGCATAAGCATCTGCCGAATCAAGACAATGTGTTGAAATATAAAGAGCTAAGCCGCATCTTCGTGCGGATGTCCAGGCTTCTGACGGATGAGTACCAGGAAATCGCAGCTTATCAGAAAAAGTGGATGTAAAGTTTGATCGCGGTGACCTTGTTGAAGTCAACAACATGAAATCGTGTTGCAAAAGGTATATGATTAAAGAGTCTTCCTAATAGGGGGACTCTTTTTACTAGTATCGGTACGGTATGGTTCATTTTGGGGAGGTAATGGGCTTGAGCCTTTTAAATAACGTTTTGTTTCGTTCGCTCGTATGCTCAATTGTATTTCTAAGCTTATTCATTGGACTAGCATCATTAGTTGGGCAGCAGCAAATAGCGGTCTTCGACGATCATGTTGCTCATTATATTCAAGGCTTTCATTCCGATTCGAATACCGCAATCATGAAGGGGGTCACAACGGCTGGATCCGGTTTATACGTCGTGTTGATTATCGGCGTTATTGTCATAACTCTGTTCGTTATCGGATACCGAAGAGAATTGTTCTTTTTTGTCGGCACTATTGTCGGCTCCAGCTTGCTTAACGTCGTGCTCAAGCTGCTGTTTCAACGGACTCGGCCGGATATGAACCGAATAATTGACGCTGCCGGCTACAGCTTTCCGAGCGGTCATTCCATGTCGGCCTTCACGCTATATGGGCTCACCATTTATTTCCTTTGGAAGCATATTCGTCATATTTGGCTTCGTATTGCGGCACTCGCGATCGGAATCGGCATGATCCTTATGATCGGCATTAGCCGGATTTATCTTGGCGTACATTACCCAAGCGATGTGATCGGCGGTTATTTAATGAGCTCGGTGTGGCTCTTTGCGGCTATTGGCTGGTACGAGCACTATCTAGAGCCGAGATGGCGATCCAACAAGTCACGCGCCTTCAGGAAAAGTCCTGCGTGAAGTTAAGCGCATTTTCAAGCTGCCTCGCCGAGGCGGCTTTTTTTAGTTGGCGACAGCCGTTTACGCTTGTGTTATGTCACAAAATTCAACTCATTATCGTTATACAAGAAATCGAGTCAATAGGAGTGGTCATAATGAAAACATTAACTTGCGTCGTTATTGGCGCTGGATACGCAGGCATACATGCCATGAATGAAATTCGTAAAAGCTTGCAGCGAAAAGAGGGCAGCCAATCCGTCCGGTTCGTTCTCATCGATAAAAATAAATATCATTTTCGCAAGGTGAAGCTATTTAAGCCAGCAGTAACGGACGAAGAAATTCGAGTGCCGCTCTCGCAGCTTTTTCCTGAGGGCATAACGCTAATTCAGGGAACTGTCACGGAGATTATAACGTCAGCGAAAAAAATACAACTGACGGACGCTGCCGGCGACTCGCAAAACTTGGATTATGATATTCTTGTTGTAGCGGCTGGCAGCATCGTTCGGCGGCCTGAGCCAAGTGCAGGGGGGCAACCGCTAGGAAATCTGGATGATGCCCTCAAGATACGGGAAATATGGCTTGCCAATCTGCGAAAGGCTGCCGTCGAACGGGATCCGCAGGAGCGCAAACGTTTGTTGACGATTGCGGTAGCGGGAGCGGGAATTAGCGGCATTGAGACGGCGGCGGAGCTGGCCTATTATGTCCGAGAGGAAGCCCGGAAGCTCGACATCGAGACGAATGAAATTGATATTCGCTTGTATAATGCGCATGATCGTCTCTTTACTGACGGACCGGACGGCGTGTCCCGGAAATTGGATCATTTTTTAAGAGATTGCGGCGTAAAGGTTGTCCATGCAAACCGAGTGCTACAGGAAACAGCAGGTATCGTTTACTTATCCGACGGTGAGAAGCTGCCCGCAGGCTTATGTGTGTGGACATTGGGACTAACGCCAAGTCCTGCGCTCGAACAATTCGGCCTGTCGGTTACTTCCGACGGTTATGTGAAGGTCGATGCCAGCTACCGGGTACAAGCTGCTCCCGGCGTATACAGTATCGGCGATTGCGCCAAAGTCATCGATCCGCTTAACGGCCGTTCCGACGGGATGACTTGTAAGGAAGCCATCCCTCAAGCGGGTAGATTGGCGAAAGTCATCGCGGCGGATCTTGCCGGTAAACCGGCACCTGTGCATACCAGCTATATGGACAGCTTCAGTATTGGCTTGGGTCCTGATAAAGGTCTCACATGGGTGCGCAAATGGGGAATTGATTTCATAATTACCGGCAAAATGGGCTATCGGATTAAGCTTTTTACTTGGAATTTGGCGAGTACAATCAAATAATAGGATATTCACCACTAGTGATGGAGGCGTAGGAATGGAGCAAATGTATATAAAATATAAAGGTTTGCTGCTTTCTATAGCTTACCAGATGACCGGCTCATTCTCAGATGCGGAGGACATCGTTCAGGATGTCTTCCTGAAGGCATATGACGGAAACCCGCAAGGATTGGCGGAAGCGCCGCAAGCGTATTTGTGCAAGATGGTGACGAATCGTTGCCGGGATTTGCACAAGTCGGCGCGCAAACGCAAGGAGCAATATTTTGGCGAATGGCTGCCCGAGCCCGTTCCTACCTCTGATGACGAAAATTTCGAAATGATCGCTCGCTCCGAATTATTATCCTATGCCATGCTGGTTATGCTGGAAAGGTTGTCGCCCGCGGAGCGGGCGGTGTTTGTCCTTCGCGAAGCGCTTGGTTTTGAATACGCGGATATTGCTGCCATTATCGATAAGAACGAGGCCAATACCCGCAAGCTGTTCAGCCGTGCGAAAGCGAAATTGAGAGAGGCTGGCAACGCGGCTGCCTTACCCTTCACCGATGATAATGCAGCATGGGTTCGCCAGTTTTTGAACATGCTTGAACAAGACCGAGTCGACGAAGTGATGGAGATGCTAGCCCAAGATGTCGTGTTGATTTCCGATGGAGGGGGAAAAGTTGTCTCCGCGGTTCATCCGATCGTGAGCAGGTCATTTGTTTCCCGTTTCTTGCTAGGTATCATGCGCAAAAGTGCCAGCGACGGTGTTTCCTCGTCATTCCGAGTAAGTGAAATTAATGGACAGATCGGCATCTCGATTTACTCCGAACAGGGCATAGAGGCCGTTACTTTATTTCAAATCGAAGACCAACTCCTTCGTAACATTTATTTGGTCAGAAATCCGGATAAGCTGAAGCTGTTCTAGAGCAATTGAACCAAGGTTTTGCAATCTGAACCATGTCGCTATGACGTGGTTTTTTTCTTTGGTAAATCCATAATTTACTCAACGTTGCAATTGATTCTGGGATCTTCTCCATTGCGTAGGCGTTGTGCCGACGAACCGTTTGAATACCGTTGCAAAATGCTGGCTCGATTGATATCCCAGCTGGAAAGAGATGTCCGTTATCGATGCTTCCGATTCCATAAGTTGACGACATGCCGCTTTCACACGAAGCCGCTCGACGAATGTCATAGGCGGCTCTCCGGAAAAGTCCTGAAACGTGCGGTAAAAGTGCGAGGAGCTGACGCCGGCGAAAGCTGCAAGCTCATCTACGGAGGGACGCCATTCCGGCTGTTTGCTCATTCTGGCAATAAGCTCATGAAAGGCATGAATCAAATCGGATGCGATATCATTCGTTCCGGAGCGAGGCCCTATAAAGGCAAGAATGATCTCAATTAATGCGGAACGCACAGCGGTGCTTTGACTAGGGCTATCTTTCATTAAAGCCGACTTTAATTTCTTGAAAACTTCAACGGCCGGCAGTCCAAGATGAAAATGGCGCGGTAATTGCAACAATGCTTCTTCGATGACTAAGCTTTCTGAAGGCGGCAAGCATAACCAACCGTCATGATGAGGCGCTTCGATGATCAACCACCAAAACTTGCAGGGCTCGATCACATTGAAGCCCCCTCTATGCTTCTCTCCGGGACGCGAATGGAATAGATCACCTGTCAATGTCTCATAAAATTGTCCTTCAAGCACCCAGCTTGCTTTTCCTTGCTCAATTAGAACAAATTCATAACATCCGGGATGTTCATGCTCATGCAGCGGCAGTGCCTTACGCAATTCATCGCTGCCAAGCATGACGAATTCCGGTACGCTTCCAATAGGCGGATTGCTGTCGATATCGTATGTCCAGCGTTTGTTCATGAAAGGGGAAGGCTCCTATCGATTGTTTGAGTATGTACTCTATGTTTCTCATCCTACTTCGTAAGAACTTGAACGTCAATCGCCAATGGTTCAGGTTAAGATGATGTCAATCGCAAATAAGGAGGAACATAGATGGCATTACAAGCTGAAAGACAGTACAAAATTACGCAGCAGGACAAAGAAATTTTTAACCGCGATGGCTATTGGATTAGCCCCAAGCTCTTTGATGACGAGCAGATCGAACAATTGCGCGAGGCGCATCGCCGAATATGGTCGGGCGATTACGATGGCGACGGGGTACCGATGAATCATTTTCGGCTTAGCGACAACCCTGGCGCGCTTCGCAAGCTGGATAACGGCTGGTGGATCAATGACGAGGTGAAGAAGGCCGTATTGGATCCGTTCATTGGAGAGCTGTCCGCCGATTTGTTGGATACGGATGAAATACGGCTTTGGCATGATCAGGTTATTTATAAGCCCGGTATCGGCAGTGAAATTTCCGATGCGGGCAATGTGGGCTGGCATCAAGACTACGGTTACTGGCAATGCTCGGATACGCCCGATATGATAACCGTTTGGATTGCACTGCAGGACACGGATTTATCGAACGGGGGCATGATGACGATACTCGGCTCTCACAAGTGGGGATTGGTACCCGACAGCGACTCCTTCTTTAACCAGAACATGGAGGAACTGAAGCATAAATATTCGGATGGCCGAAGCTGGGTAGAGGAGCCATGTATTCTGAAGGCAGGACAAGCAAGCTTTCATCACGGTCTTACCTTCCATGGATCGGGACCGAATCGGACGAATGATCCGCGGTTATCGGTTGTATCCCATGTGATGAAAGGCGGTACGAGCTATCGGGCAGGCATTCAGCGTCATGACAACATTCGCCTGCTGGGACCGCGTCCGGTTCTTGGTCAGCCGTTCGCCAATGACTATTTCCCGGTTCTATTCAAGAGATAATACTTACAAGCACGCTAACAAACAGCCCTGCTCTCCTATTGGAGAAGCAGGGCTGTTATTGTTCATTCGGCATTAGTGATTAAGCACTTGTTTTCTTTGTTTATCGAAAGAAACGATTACGGCGAACATTAGTAGAATGATGCCCGTGAACATAAATCCTCCGATGGTATCGAAGGGCAGCCAGCCGAGTACGCTGGAACCGGCGACGACACCGAGCGAGAAGAAGGCATAGAAGTAACCATAGGCTTTGCCTCGCAGATCGGCCGGCGTTGCTTGGATAAGCATCGTATTAATAGATGGAAATAAGAAGGCGAAGCCTACTCCGTATAGACCGAGTACCAGATAAAGTGAGAGTGTCGTATTCGACTGACTTATCAATAGTTGGCTTGCTCCCATTAACCCCATGCCGATGGCCATTGTCCTTGAAGGGGCGACACGGTCGAATATGCGATTCGTCGGAAGTACAAACAGCAGGACGGCAATGATGCCAAACGTGCTCATTAACGTACCGCTTAACCTTGAATCATAACCGAGCGACTGAACATGCAGAGGCAGTAAGTAAGCAATTACGCCTTGCGAGAACATTAAGAAAAATGCGCCGCCGTAAGCCTTTATTACACCTGCTTGGAAGAGCGAGCCAGCCGATTGTGCTTTAGCTTCGGTCTTCTCATTTTTTGTGATTTTATATTTACTGAGAAAAATAGCAGATAAGACGGCAAGCAGCAATCCGAGAACGGCTACGCAAGTAAAGACGAACGGCACGGACGTTCTGCTTGCCATTATACCGCTGAAGGCAGGGCCGATAATGGCGGCAAGTCCGACGAAGGTACCCGTGAAGGCAACTTTCTTCCCTTGCTCGTTACTCATCGTCGTATTCGCGGAGTAGGTGAACGCTGCCGGAACGATCAGCCCGGCGACGAAGCCGTGCAGTATTCGAACGATAATGAGCAGAGTTGGTTCTTCGACGAAATGATAGAGCAGCAAAGCGCCGCTCGATAAGACCATTCCGGCCATCAAGATCCGGAAGGGGCCAACCTTATCCGTCATTATGCCGGATAATATGTTGCCAAGTGTATTGGCCAGTGAGTACAGACCGATAACAAAACCAACGATAAAAGAGCTGGCGCCGACAGATGCCGCGAAGGTGCTCATGACCGGCAATTGCGCGAATAGATCGAAGAAAGAGAAGAATACGATTGCGTACACAAGCACGGAAATGTTGATCTGGCGAAGCTCGTATTTGGCTTTCGCTTTCTTCAGTTGCCAGTCGAGCACGAAGTTGCCCAGCGGGACGAAGGCCGCAAGGACGGCCACGGCAGGCCAGAGGAGGTTCCACTTCACTCGAATAGCCGAATAGGCGATAGCGGCCGCATAGAGACAGAAGATGCCGCCATGTATGCTGCCTACGATCGTGACCGCTTCTTCGATTCCGCCTATATACTTCAATGGCATCGCAATGCCTAATAATACGATCAGCGATATGCCGTCTAGAATGCCTGTTAGGCGTAAAAGGTTAATGGGATGTGCCCGCACTTGATTTGCTCCTAATCGCGTAATAATTGCTTCCTCTATTTTAGCATGCCGTTAAGCGTGTAACACGCAAACAAATGGACATTGTTTAAACTCCGTTTAAATTGGCGCGTTATGATCGCTTTATTCAGTTTTCATTTGCATAGGAGGAATCGCAATGAGTCATGTATACAGAAAAGAAACCGGAGAGTGGGCCGTTGAGGCACAAGGGCTTGTCAAAATTTTCGGTGACAATCGTGCTGTAGACGGTGTGGATCTGAAAGTGCCTACGGGTTCGATTTACGGCGTTCTTGGTCCGAACGGAGCCGGGAAGACGACAACGATCCGCATGCTGGCGACGCTGCTGAGGCCGGATGCCGGATCGGCTAAAATATTCGGGCATGATGTGGTAAAGGAATCTCAGATCGTGAGGCAATTGATTGGCGTGACCGGTCAATACGCTTCGGTAGACGAGTCGCTTAGCGCTACCGAGAATCTAATTATATTTTCCCGCTTGCTAGGGCTGGGGCGAGCGGAATCGAAGCGCAAAGCTGAGGAGCTGCTTGAGGAATTCGGCCTTACGGAGGCTGCGAAACGGCCGCTTCGCAACTTCTCTGGCGGCATGCGCCGCCGGCTCGATCTTGCGGCCAGTCTGATCGCGCAGCCGCCGCTCCTGTTCCTTGATGAGCCGACGACCGGTCTCGATCCGCGTACCCGTTCACAGATGTGGGATACGATTCGTCGTCTGGTGAATACCGGTTCAACCGTTCTGCTTACGACACAATATCTCGAGGAAGCAGATCAGCTTGCCGACAGAGTAGCGGTTATCGATCGCGGTCTCGTCGTCGCCGAAGGCACCGTAGATGAATTGAAAGCGTCTGTTGGAACGTCGTCTCTGCATTTGCGAGTAGCCGATGCAGAGTACATCGGTCAGGCGCGCCGAATCGTCGAGCAAGTGCTCCGCGTTCAGACGAGCGTATCATCAGAAGCTGCGAAGATTACGGCACCAATGGCGGATGCCGACCTAGTGACCGATCTATTGATCGCGCTTCGCTCGTCAGGCATTCATTTGGCAGAGCTTAGCGTACAGAAGCCGACGCTTGATGAAGTGTTTCTAACGATTACAGGACATGGCGTTAAGGAGGAAGTAACGGTATGAACCACACAACTACCAAATCAACAGTCTATAGCGAGCTGAGAAACCGCACGAGCTTTAGACAATCGGTACGCAACTCGTTCACGATGGCTTATCGGGGCTTGCTCAAAATTAAGCGTACGCCTGAGCAATTATTTGACGTAACGCTGCAGCCGATTATTTTCACTCTTATGTTCACGTATATTTTCGGCGGAGCGATTTCCGGCGATGTCATCAGCTACTTGCCTGTCATTATTCCCGGCATCCTCGTTCAAACCGTTATCACTACCTCTGTCGTTACAGGTGTTCAATTGCGCGAGGATATGGACAAAGGCGTATTTGACCGATTCAAGTCGCTGCCGATCGCCCGTATCGCGCCGCTTGCCGGAGCGTTGCTGGCAGATACGGTACGGTACAGCATTGCCACGGTGCTTACGTTCTCCATGGGTTATGTAATGGGCTACCATCCCGAAGGCGGCTTAGGAAGCGTTGCGCTTGCCGCACTGCTCGTCATCTTCTGCTCGTGGGCGATCAGCTGGATCTTTGCTTTCTTCGGCGTTATTGCGCGTACAGCATCAAGCGTGCAAGGCATCTCGATGCTCGTACTGTTCCCGCTTACGTTCCTGTCCAATGCGTTCGTACCGGTCGATACGATGCCGAACTGGCTGCAATGGTTTGTGAAGATCAATCCAATCTCACATCTCGTTACAGCCGTCCGCGAACTTACCAATTCAGGCACGGTAGGCATAGATCTTGTTATCTCGCTTATCGGCGCTGCGGTCATCGTAGCGGTCTTCGCACCAATTACGGTCAAAGCCTACATGCGCCGGACATAAGTCCAAACATTGTTAATAATATATGCCAAACAGTCTTGCTTTATAGCGGGACTGTTTTTTGATTATATAGGTAAAGATTTTTATGCTTTACCAGCGTTTTAAGCTATAGTAAGATCCAATCATTTTGGAATCAAATAAGAGGTGAATGACAGCTAAGAAGGGCGTATAATGGTGCACATACACTTCTAGAAATTTATCGCAGAATGGATGATTCAGGTTGCAGCTCAAGTTATCATCGGTCTACTTGCTCTATTACATGGGGCTTGGCGCATATGCGCCGTATTTAAGCTTATACCTTCACGATAGGGGAATAAGCGGCTCTCAGATGGGGCTTATTTTAGCGTTTGGCTCGCTGGCGGGCATCGTGGCTCAGCCTTTATTCGGATTACTTAACGACCGTTCGAAAGATTATCGCTCGATCTTGCGATGGATTTCGCTGCTCTCAGCCATCGTCGTGCTAACGCTTGTCCCCGATCAAGGCTTAACGGCTCTGATTATAACCTTTGTTTTGTTCTCGTTCATTAGCTCGCCTACTTCTCCGCTCATCGATGCGATCGCTGTTCAGCACGGAACGGGGCACGGTTTTTCTTTCGGTGAAGTCCGGGTATGGGGCGCTATCGGTTTTTCGGTCATTACGGTTTTTGCTGGATATCTTTATCAGGATATCGGCTATAAGCATATATTCACGGCTTATTCGCTGTTCGCGCTGCTTCTGTTTCTCGTCCTCTTCTGGCTGCCTGCAGTTCCAAGAGCGAAGATGAAGCAGCGGATCGAGAAGGGCGTCTTCCGCCAGCTCGTAACCAATTGGCGTTTTGTAAGCTTTATCGTTATCAGCATCCTCGTATCGGTAAGCATGACGATGAATTTCAACTACTTATCGATCTTTCTTCAAAGGCTCGATTATCCGGTGGAGCTTGTCGGATGGAGCTTCACGGTTGCTGCCGTCGTCGAAATTCCGTTATTTTGGCTCTCTTACAAGGTTATTCGCCGGCTCGGCTTGTTCCCGCTGCTTATCGGCAGCGTGCTCATGTACGCCTTGAAGTATATCGCGCTTAGCTTCGCGCCGCCGACCTCGATCGTTCTCTTACTGCAGGCCGCAGACGGCATCGCACTCGTCTTTTACTACAGCACGGCTGTCGAAATCGTGAATCTTATGGCGCCGGACAACGGCAAAGCGACAGCGCAAACGATGTTTGCTGCCGCAGGCGGCATTGCCGGAATTGCAGCCAATGCGGCTGCCGGCTGGATCGTAGACCACCAAGGCCCGCAATTTCTGTTCGGCATGATGGGCGCCATGGGCGTTGCGGCCACGCTATTGTTCCTGTTATTCTACGTTAAAGGCGATAATCGGCAGCAGCTGGCAAACGTCGATTGATAGAAGACTTATATGAATGAGCTATGTCCAAGAGGGACATAGCTTTTTTTAAGCCTTTGTCTAGTTACCCGTGTATAGATACAGGGAATTTCTCCAGTTATTCATTGGAAAACAAGCCGGCAGATTAGAATAACGTGAATTCCTCCTGTTATATTCACCGATATCGCTTAGCCTACTCGAAAACGGAGTTATTAACGGAGAAAATCCCTCTATATCATAAAGAATGGACAAGGATAGTCGTAATAACGGGAGAAATTCCAGTTATCTCGTTATACAAATAATTGACGGATATTGAGGGTTCACTCTCTCATAAAAAAAGCGCTTGCAAAGGAAGTTATTGTCATGGTATATTCTTTTCAACAAAATCTAAACGTTTAAATACGGAGGTGCAGTCGTGTCCAGCATAAGCATAAAAGACATCGCCGCAAAGGCTAAAGTATCCACCGCGACCGTATCCTATGTATTGAACGGGACCCGCAACGTCAAGCAGCAAACGAGAGAACGCGTCCTGCAAGTCATTGACGAAATGAATTATAAACCGAACAACGCCGCCCAAAGCCTGAAGCGCAGACGCACGAATACGATCGGCGTTATTGCGGAGGACGTCACGGTGTTCAACGTACCTGAAATTATCGACGGCATCAACGATTGCGCGGATCGGCTCGACATGCATATTTTGCTGACGAACTTGCGGCTGGATAAGAGAATCGGGCGCAGCTTCGACAATGTCGATGCATACCGGCATTTTGCTGACAATGCAGTGTCCGAGCTGCTGAGCAAGCAGGTGGAAGGAATTATTTATATCGGCGTTCATCCCCGCGACCTGACGGGACTGTGCGATACGCTGGACAAGCCGATCGTGTATACCTATTGCTATACGCAAAAAGATCTTTCGATTCAGTACGATGACGAGCAAGCCTCCTACGAGGCAATGGAGTATTTGGTGAAGAAAGGCCACTCCCGTATTGCGATAATCAGCGGGGCGATGGATTCGATTCCGTCACGGCTGCGTTTTAACGGTTTCTACAAGGCGGTAACCGAGTTTGAATTGCCTTTCGACCCGCTTCTGATCAAGATGGGGGATTGGGAAGCGGAATCCGGCTACCGGTTAACGAAGGAACTGCTGTCGCTGCCCGTTCCGCCGACGGCAATCCTCTCCATGAACGACGTGATGGCGGTCGGCATTTTACAGGCGGCCCGTGAGCTAAACGTTGTGATTCCCGAGAAGCTCTCGGTCATCGGCTTCGACAACAGGGAATTCAGCGAGTATTTGACACCGCGGCTTACAACGATGGGGCTTCCGCTTCATGAGATTGGCTATCAGGCGATGGAGGCGCTGTCCCGTATCCTTCAAGGTGAAGAGCCAGGCGTCAGCTCGAAACCGATATGTAAGCTAATTGAAAGAAACTCCGTAGCTTCACCATAAAAGGCCTTCGCCTTTTTTTCACTAAAAATCTAAACGTTTAGATTTTAGCGAAAGCGCTAACTCTAGCATTGGCTATGATCCGTATAGGATTGAGCATATATACCAAATCAACTAAAGGGGATGATGGAATGCGCAAGACAGGTATTGCTTTAACAGCACTAATCTTTATTTTATCGATCGTATTGGCTGGATGCGGAGGCAACAACGGTAACAACAAAGCAACGGAGGAAAGCCCGACTGCAGCGCCGGCGGAGACGAATAAAGCAACCGAAGAGGCGCCGCCTTCGGCAGAGCCGACGAAGCTAACGTTATGGACTTTCGTTCAACAGCATGCAGACTTCTACACATTCATGGCGAATGAATGGAACAAAGCAAATCCGGATCAAACGATCGAATTGGATGCGCAGAACATTCCATATGACGATATGCATACACGGTTGATGCTTGCCTTCCAGTCCGGAGAAGGCGCGCCCGATTTGGTCGATATCGAGCAAAGCAAATTCCCGAATTTCATGAAAGGCGACGTGCAGCTGGTTGAGCTTAACGATGTCGTCGATCCTGAGATCCCGAATATCGTCAAATCGCGTGTCGACATCTACAGCAAGGACGGCAAATATTACGGCGTTGATATGCACGTAGGCGCGACAGTCATGTACTACAACAAAGAAATTATGGATAAAGCAGGCGTTAATCCAGATGACATTAAGCTGTGGAGCGACGTAGAAACATACGGCAAAACAGTCGTCGAGAAAACAGGCGTTCCGTTCATCACGTTCGAAGGCGCTGGCAACTGGTCTTGGTGGCCGGCTATCAACCAATTGAAGTCCGATCAAGTGGGACCAAATGGTGAAATCACGGTTGATGATCCGCGAAATATTCAAGCGATGACGTACTTTAAGAAGCTGGTCGACGAGAAGATTGCCGCTGTATCTCCGGGCGTCGGACATGATACGCCGGAATACAAAGCGTTCATGAACGCAGGCGGCGCAGCAGCGGTATTCATGCCATTCTGGTTCATGAACCGGTTCACCGACGAAATGCCGGATTTGAAGGGTAAAATGATCATTCGTCCGATGCCTGCATGGGAAGAGGGCGGCAATCGCTCTGCCGGTATGGGCGGTACAGGCTTGTCGATTACGAATCAGTCGAAAGCATTGGACATATCCAAAAAATTCCTGGCATACGCCAAGCTGTCGAAGGAAGGCAATATTCAAGTATGGAAGCAGCTCGGTATGGACCCGATCCGCACAGAGGTATGGAGCGATCCGGCAATGGCTGAGCCGAACAAATTCACGGATTACTTCGGCACGGATATCTTCACTACGTTAAATGAGGTTAAGAACGAAATCTATCCAGTTAACATTCGTGAAACGTCACCGAAAGTATTCGACGCGGTTCGCAACGAGATCGTACCGAAGATCTTCCAATTCGGCGAAGATCCTGAGACAGTAATCAAAAAAGCAGCGGAAGCGCTTCGCAAAGATACAGGTCAATAACAACATCCAGTAACAAGGCCGCCGGCGAAGCTGTTCATGAATAGCCGTGCCCAGCAACGCCGGCGGCCGATTTATTTATAACACCAGATTGCTTAGGGGTGAGACGTACATGAATGCAGACAATCGAGTCTCCTATAGGCGGAAGGACAGTGTGAAGGCTGGCAAATTCAACAGTCAGAAGCTGGCACCTTATCTTTTTATTTTGCCTTTTCTATTATCTTTTGTCATTTTCTTCTCCTATCCGCTCGTAAGCGCTATTATCATGAGCTTCCAACGGGTGCTGCCCGGTGATGTCGCCTTCATCGGACTGGACAATTACAAGCGGTTACTGAATCCCGATTTCTACAAAGCTTTGTGGAACAGCACGCGCTATACGTTCTGGACGCTGCTCGTGCTCGTCCCGATACCGCTGCTGCTCGCTGTACTGCTTAACGCAAAGGCGATGCGCGCCCGCAACTTGTTCAGGGCCAGCTTGTTCATCCCCGCATTGACTTCGATCGTTGTTGCGGGCATTATTTTCCGTCTTATTTTCAGCGAGCTGGACGGAGCAATTATGAATTCATTCATTAAGCTATTCGGCTTTGACAGCCAGAAGTGGCTGCTTAGCTCATCGCTCAGCATGTTTGCTCTTGTCGTGCTTGCAACTTGGCGTTGGGCAGGGATTAACATCTTGTATTTTCTTTCGGCGCTGCAAAGCATCCCGAGGGAGCTGTATGAATCCGCAGATATTGACGGAGCGGGCACGCTGGGCAAGTTTTTCAAAATTACGGTTCCGTTATTAAAGCCAATATCCATCTATGTGTTCACGATATCGATATACGGCGGCTACGCGATGTTTACCGAAAGCTTTATGCTGTGGGGGAGCAGAGGGTCACCGCAAAATATCGGCCTAACGATGGTTGGCTACATTTATCAGCAGGGCTTCCAATACTTTGATTTGGGCTTCGGCTCGACAATCGGCATCACGCTTCTAGTGATAACGCTGCTCGTCAGCATGCTGCAGTTGAACGTGCTCGGATTTTTCAAGAAGGAGGACTAACATGACAGGGGCTAAGCGGGTCGGGATTATTCCCTCCTTATTGTTGATAGTGTTATTCACGGTGCTTGCCATTATTGCGTTATTTCCTTTATTCGCGCTGTTTCTAGCGTCAGTGAAGCCGGCATCGGAGCTCTTCCGTTTCGGTCTCAATGTACGGCTCGATTTCGATGTGATGACTTTGGCCAACTATAAGGCCATCTTTACAGGCAAGGGCGGCTCGAAGAACTTTTTCGACTGGTACAGCAATAGCTTAATCATTACTGCTGTTTTTACAGTCATATGCTTGTTTTTGTCCTCCATGGTCGGCTACGGGCTGGCTATGTACAAATTCAAGGGCAGGACGTTTGTTTTCACCCTCGTGTTAGCTGTAATGATGATACCGATGGAAATTATTATTTTGCCTCTATATAAGCTATCTATCGATTTGCTGATTATTGATTCCATATGGGGCGTCATATTACCCTTTGTCGTCGCTCCGCTGCCGATCTTTTTCTTCCGCCAGTTCGCATCGGGATTGCCCAAGGACTTCATGGATGCGGGGAGAATCGACGGATGCTCGGAAATGGGGATCTTTTTGCGAATCATGGTGCCGCTGCTGCTGCCTGCTTACGGGGCAATGACGATCTTGCAGGCGCTGTCCAGCTGGAACAACTTCCTATGGCCGGTCATCGTGCTGCGAACGACCGAGAAGTTTACGCTGCCGATCGGACTCGCTGGGCTGCTGTCGCCGACGAGCAACAATTATGAGGTGCTTCTAGCAGGCGCCATTTTGACCATTTTGCCTATACTGCTGCTATTCCTGTTCTTCCAGCGTTTCTTCATTGAAGGTCTGACGGTTGGCGGCGTGAAAGGTTAAAGATAGAGAGAAAAGGAGAGATAGCCAAGATGAAAGCGCAACATTCAGCTCCGGTTCCGCCGGGCATTCGAAAGGTAACGATACAGGACAGCTTCTGGTCCGACTATATACAGCTTGTTCGCAACGTAGTTGTGCCCTATCAATGGGAGGTATTAAATGATCGCGTCGCGGAGGCCGAGCCCAGTCATGCAATCCGAAATTTCAAGATCGCGGCAGGCTTGGAGAAGGGTGATTTTTATGGAATGGTGTTCCAAGACAGCGATGTGGCCAAGTGGCTGGAGGCTGTAGCGTATTTATTGGAAAGCGAACCGGATTCGGAACTGGAGTCTCTAGCAGATACTGTCGTTGAGCTCATTGCAAGAGCACAGCAGCCTGACGGTTACGTCAACACCTACTTTACGATAAAAGAAAAGGATCAGCGCTGGAGCAACTTGGCCGAATGTCATGAGCTTTATTGCGCGGGCCATCTCATAGAAGCAGCCGTTGCGTATTCGAACGCTACGGGCAAACGGACTATCCTTGATGTTGCATGCAGGTTCGCAGATTACATCGGCAACGTGTTCGGAGACGAGCCAGGCAAGCTGAACGGATATGACGGCCATCAGGAAATCGAGCTTGCGCTCGTCAAGCTCTACCATGCAACGGGAAGGCAGACGTATTTGGAGCTTAGCCGTTATTTCTTGAATCAGCGCGGAGCGAAGCCTAACTTCTATAACGAGCAATGGGAAGAGCGTGGACGGACGGTTCACTTTCCGGAGTTGCAAATGTCCCACGATCTGGAATACAGTCAATCTCATCTTCCGGTCAAGCAGCAGGAGCATGCAGTCGGGCATGCGGTACGTCTCGTATACATGTGTACGGCCATGGCCGATATTGCGGCAGAGACCGGTGACGAAGAACTGCTTGCCGCCTGCAGAAGGCTGTGGAGCAGCATCGTTTCTAAGCGCATGTACTTAACGGGAGCGATCGGCTCCATGGCGCATGGCGAATCTTTTACACAGGATTACGATTTGCCGAGCGATACCGCTTACGCTGAGACCTGCGCGTCTATCGGACTCATTTTCTTCGCGCAGCGGATGCTGCAAATCGAGCCGAGCAGCGTATACGCGAACGTGATGGAACGGGCGCTGTACAACACAGTCGTCAGCGGAATGTCCAGGGACGGCAAGCAGTTCTTTTATGTGAATCCGCTTGAGGTGTATCCGCCCGTGCTTGGCAAAAACAAAAATTACGATCATGTGCAGCCGAGAAGACAAGGCTGGTTCGGCTGTGCCTGCTGTCCGCCTAATATCGCAAGACTGCTGGCTTCGCTCGGCCAATACGTCTACACCGTCAAGGATGAGACGATCTATGCGCATTTGTACATCGGCGGAATAGCGCAATTCGAGCTGGACTCCGGTACCGTAACGCTAGAGCAACGTTCCGACTATGCATGGGATGGGGCAGCATCGTTTCACGTTCACGTGCCGCGCGTGAGTGCCTTCACGCTTGCGCTGCGCATACCGGATTGGAGCGGCGGCATTAAGCATTTGCGGGTGAACGGCTCCGAATATCTTTATGACGCGAAGGAAGTAGAGAAAGGCTATATTCGATTGGACCGCGTATGGGCTACAGGCGATACAGTTGAGGTTTCATTCGAAATGCCCGTTCTTCGCATGCAGGGTCATCCGCTCATTCGTCAGACCGCTGGCAAAGTGGCGTTGCAGCGCGGTCCGTTCGTATACTGTCTGGAGGAAGCGGACAACGGCGGGCAGCTCTATCAATTGACTTTGGCGGCAGGTAGCGAACTCGCCGTTTCCTTCGACGAAGAGCTGTTAGGCGGCATGCAGGTCATTAAGGCGCAAGGCGAACGCCGCAGTTCGGCGCCGTGGCAGGAGGAGCTCTACCGCCCGGATGCGCAATGGATCCAGGAGAAGACGGAATTGACGTTTATTCCCTATTACGCTTGGGCGAACAGAGAGCCTGGCGAGATGACCGTATGGACGAATCATTCATCTTAATTGACAAGTCAACATGAATATTGACACCCCCTATTTCCAGCAGCAGGCAATTGACATGCTTAAGCTCTGAGAGGTAGGGGGTTTTTGTAAGCAAAAAAATAGCCATGAGAGGAGGTGATGCAGCGGAGCATTGTCAATAGGAGGAGGTGACGTGTTCGGCATTGCGCATGCAATCGCCAGTTGGAAACGAAATCCAGACACCATGATGTGGACAAATGCTGCACCAAATAATCCGATATACAGGAGGCTTAAATGATGTGGAATCAAGCCCTACCCCTACACCGGAGATGGATTCTGCTTGCAGCGTCATTTTTTGTAACCGCTTCATTTATTATTGTTTACCCCCAAATCGCTTCTGCTTACACGCTAACGGACAGCAACTTCAATATTACGACGGGAACGCATGGCGAGATTAACTCCTTAAGGCTCGTCGGCGACACGTTCAACACCCAATACGTCATGAATCCGACCGTAACGCCGAATCAGAATACGGCAGACCACCAATGGCTTGGCGAGCTTATTTTCAAATACCGCTTAGGCACAGGCGCCTGGCAAACGGCGATGACCCAAAGCTCAGCCGATGCCAGAACGCAGGCCCAAAGCGGCAATACGGCGACAATTACGTATCAAAATTCAACGAATGCGAACGGCATCAAAAACTTCAAGCTCGTTAACAAGTACTCTCTCGTTAGCGACTACTTCCTCTGGGAATTCGAAATGACGAACACGAGCACGCAAACGATCGAATTCGGGGATGTGGGTCTGCCACTTCCGTTTAACGAGTTCTGGACGGGCGGCGGCAACGAGCAAATCTACGAATCGAGGGTGCTGACGCATTCCTTCGTGGGCAATAACAGCTCCTACATTACGGTCGGACGTCCAAGCGGTATCGGCCCTTCGCTGCTCATGGTGCCTGACGCCAGCACGGGAGCGGGGTTCGAATATCAGGATCGTTGGAGAGTTGAAGAGCATCCGGGCAGCATGTGGGCCATGGATCAAGGCGGCTGGATCGAAGGACTGAACGTGTTCTATATCCACTCGAATGTGATCAAGAGCACGAACCGCGGCTATTTGCCTAACACGAGCTTGACGCTCGCGCCGGGCGCAAGCAAGAAATACGCGTTCAAGTTTTTTAAAGTGACCGGCGAGAACCAAGTTAAGGATCGCCTATATAGCGAAGGCCATATCGACGTAACGGTCGTGCCGGGCATGATGGTGCCAACGGACCAAACGGCGAAGTTCGACCTGCACACGTCGAAAACAATCAATTCCGTCGTTGCGCAATATCCGTCCGAGACGACGATCACCTCGTTAGGCACGACAGGAACGAATCACAAAATTTATTCCATTCAAATGAACAGGCTCGGTCCGAATAACGTAACGGTGAACTATGGCAACGGAGAGAAAACGGTGCTTCAGTTCTACGCGATCGAACCGATCGGCGATGCGCTTCAACGGCACTCGACGTTCATGGTCAACAGCACGCAGTGGAATGTTCCCGGCGATCTTAGGGATAAAGTATTCGACGACTGGATGATGAATACGAATTCCAAACGCAACGTGTTCAACGGTTATTGGGGCTGGGGAGATGACTGGGGTTTGACGCATGGTCAATTCCTCGCCGAGAAAAACGTTCAGACACCTGTAGCTTCTGAGGTTCAGGCCGTCGACGACTATTTAACGGTAGCGATCTGGCAGAACCTGATGGGCGAGCACCAAACGGACTATCTCATTCATGACTTCCTCATGCCTGATCCGAACGATACGCCAACGTATCGCGGTTATGCTTATCCTCATATTTATAATACCTACTTCAGCATGTACAAGATCGCGAAGCTCTACCCCGATCTGATCACCTACGATAATCCGCGAAATACGTACCTGCTTCGGGCTTATAACATATTTAACGCTTTATACGGATCGGGGGTCGCCTACAACTGGAATACGGGGCTTATGGGCGAGCTGACGACACCGGAAATTATCAAGGCGCTTCAAGATGAAGGCTACACGACGCAAGCGAACAGCATCATTACCAAAATGGCTACCAAATACAACAACTTCGCCAATACGACCTATCCATACGGCTCCGAATACAACTACGACAATACCGGTGAAGAAGCCGTGTATACCCTCGCCAAGATGAACAACAACAATACGATGAAGAGCAAAATCAATACGAAGACGCGCGCGGCTCGCGGACATATGCCGATCTGGTACTATTACACATCGCCGGTGACGATTACGGGCGAGAACTGGTGGAACTTCCAATACACCGTTTCATTGGCCGGTTACGCGATGGACGATTGGATTCGGTTCCACTCCACGACGCCCGAGGTGGAGCAGCGATTGTCCTATGCGGCCAAGATCGCGAACATCGGTTCGATCAATTCGGGTCAGATCAGCTCCGATCCAGCAGATATAGGCGCTGTTGCATGGACTTACCAGGCGGAGAAAGGCAATTACAATGCGCTTGGCCACGGCGGCGGTCCGCTGCAGAACGGCTGGAGAGGCATGTCCGGCGAGGCTGACCTCGGCTTGTTCGGCGCAATCAAGATTCTTAGCTCCGACGTTGCGGTCGATCCGATCTTCGGTCTGTACTGCTACGGCTGCGAAGTAGCGAATACAAGCACAACCTATACGGTCGTGCCGAAGGACGGCGTATTCCAACGCTTGAACCTCATTACCGAGAAATTCGGCATGGAGCTGGAGCGGGACAAATATACGACGGCAACGGTTGCGAAGGCGAAAAATGCGGTTAACTTCACGCTGAAGAGCTCGACGCCAGGCACAGCCCACACGACAAAAGTGACTTTTAGAGGGCTGGCAGCAGGCAGCTACAATATTCTGGTTAATAACGTTGCCGTCGGCTCCGTCAATGCGGTCAACAACGTCAATGCGACGATTACCCTGAATATCGGCACTGCGGCAACGTACAACATTTCGCTGCAGCAAGGCACGCCGCTTCCGAATACGGCACCGGTTGTAGATGCCGGAGCGAATAGCACCTTCACTCTTCCGTCGACTGTTGCTCTTGCAGGAACGGCAAGTGACGACGGTTTGCCTAGCGGAACGGTCACGACGACCTGGACGCTGGTCAGCGGACCTGGCACGGCAACGTTTGCGAACAGCGCGGCGCTGAATACAACGGCTACCGTAACGGTAGCGGGAACGTATGTCTTCCAGCTGAGCGCAACCGATGGAAGCTTGTCGGCTAACGATACTGTTACGCATACGGTCAATCCGGCTGCTCCGGTGCCGGAGGTTATTGCAAGCTACGCCTTTAATGAAACGAGCGGCACCTCGGCCAGCGACTCTTCCGGCAACGGCAAGCATGCGACGTTAACCGGCGGAACAGCATGGTCGCCTGGCAAGACGGCTAACGGGCTTGAATTGAACGGCAGCAACGCTTATGCCAGTCTGCCGGCAGGCATCGTCAGCAACGTAAACGATTTCACGATTGCGACATGGGTGAAGGTGGACACCTTGAGCGATTGGTCGCGCATCTTCGACTTTGGTACGGGTACAACCAATTATATGTTCCTAGCGCCTAGAGCAGGCGGATCGGGACTGCGATTCAGCATTACAACAGGCGGGAACGGGTCGGAGCAGCAGCTTAACGCGCCTGCTTTGCCGACTGGAGTCTGGAAGCATGTTGCGGTCACACTCACAGGCACGACAGGGCGACTTTACGTTGACGGAGCGCTTGCCGCAACGAATACGGGGATGACCTTGAAGCCTTCAAGTCTTGGCAGCACGACCGCGAACTATATTGGCAAATCGCAATTTTCAGATCCATACTTGGACGGTATGGTCGACGACTTCAAAATTTACAGCCGTGCGCTCAGCGGAACGGAGATCAGCACCTTATTCAGCGGATCGCCGTCAGCGGCCGATATTGCACCGCTTGGAGTCGCCACGACCTCTTTCGTATCGACTTGGGAAAGTCTTGCCGGTCTGAACGACGGCTATGCGCCGACAAGCTCGGCAGACCGAGGTCATCCGATATACGGCAACTGGAACAATCCGAATACGACGCAATGGGTGCAATACGATTTCTCGCAAAATTACACGATATCCGGTATCCAAGTATATTGGTTCGACGACAATGGGGGGATCGACCTGCCGGCATCGTATACGATTCAATACTGGGACGGTACGGCTTGGGTGAACGTCTCAAGCCCGTCGGGGCTTGGCGTTCTTGCGGACCAGTACAACGTAACGACGTTCACGCCGGTATCGACGAACAAGATCCGAATCAACGTAACGGCGAAAGCGACGACGTCGACAGGCATTTCATCTTGGAAAGTATTAGGGTACTAAAGTGAAAGAGGGCTTTCCCGAGGAGGCAGATTGTCGACCTCAACGGAAAGCCCTTCTTTTTTTCGATTAACCTTTATTGGATCCGGACGTCAGCCCATCGACAAAGTAGCGCTGCAAGTACATGAACAGCAGCGTGATCGGAATCGCGATAAGCACGGCCCCAGCCGCGAACAGCGTAAAATAGGCGTTTTGGTAGGAATTGACCATATCGTACAGCCCGACGGCAACCGTCCATTTTTCCTTGGACCGCAGCACGAGGCTGGCGAATATAAAGTCTACCCATGCCCCGGTAAAGGCGGTCAATGCGACGAATACCAGCATCGGTTTGGACAGCGGCAGCATAATGCTCGTGAACACCCGCAGATTGCTGGCGCCGTCGATTCGGGCAGCTTCCTCGATGCCTTTAGGCAGCGTGTCGAAGAAACCTTTGGCCACGAACAGATTGAAGATGACCGATCCGAACGAATAGACGATGACCAGCGCCGTATGGGTATTCAGCAGACCTACCTGCATAAGCAGAATATAAACGGCTACCATGCTCATAAATCCAGGGAACATTCCGAGGATGAGCATCAAGGTTAAGGAGGCTTTCCTGAACGGGAAACGGAATCTAGACAAAGCATAGGCAGAGACCGTGACGAGAAGCGTACTGAAGATCATGCTGAATACAGCGACTTTGAATGTATTGAAATACCAGGTTGCGAACATCAGACTCTCGGAATGGAACAATTCCGCATAATGGCCAAGCGTCAAGCTTTTCGGAATAAACGTTTCGCTGTAGAGCGATTTGCCGGGCTTGAAGGAGGAGATGACGACCCACGCGGCGGGATACAGGCTCCAGCAGACGACGGCGAGCAGAAAAGCATAGCTGGCGCATACGCGTATTTTGGTCGCTGCTTTCATGCTCATTGAATCATCTCCTCATCCTTGAACGATTTCGTTTGTCTATAGTTCCATATGGAAAAGCCGGCGATGATGATGAACAAAATGATGCCGATCGCCGAAGCGATATTGTAAATGTTGTTGTTAAGAGTTAGCTTGTATAGCCAAGTAATCAACAGATCGGTATGACCCGCGTATTGGTACTGCGGATTCGATGGACCGCCGTTCGTAAGCAAATAAATGACATTGAAGTTATTGAAATTGCCCGCGGTTTGGATGATCATAATCGGGGCGATCGCGAACAGCAGAATCGGGAACGTCACGATTTTTCCCTGCTGCCAGCGTCCCGCGCCTTCGACCTTCGCTGCTTCGTACAAATCGGCCGGAATCGTCGACAGAACGCTGCTGACGAGAAGGAAGGACAACGGCATCCCGATCCAGATGTTAACGATGATGACCGTAAACTTGGCCCAATAGGGATCCGTCAGCCAAGGCAGCTGTCCCAACCCGAAGTAAGACAGATACTGGTTAATGGGGCCGAACTTGCCGTTGAACATCATTTTCATCGCCAGCAAAGAGATCATTTGGGGAATGGCGTACGGTATGATGACAGCCGTTCTCCATGCCCCTTTCAGTCGGATTTCCTTCTGCGAAAGGACGAGCGCGACGATCAAGCCGCTTGCGAACGTCGTTACGGTCGCAACCGCAGCCCATATTACCGTCCAGCCAAGCACGCCGACGAACGTACTGCTCCAGCTTTTCAACCGAAAGAGCTGCGCGAACGAGTCGAACCCGACCCAATCCACTAGATTGCCCGGCGGAATATGGTGCGGCGAGGAATAGTTGGTGAAAGCGAGCAGAATCATGAACACGATCGGCAATATCGTAATGAATAGAATGCCCGCTGCCGGAACGAACAGCAGCAGCTGCGCAAACTTGAAGTCGTGAATAAACGTTAGCGTTTGCCTGAAGCCAGACGGGGAACGTCCGTTATCGCGTAGACGACCGGTACGATAAGCGTCCCTAATCGAGCTGGCGTAAAGGAACAGGGCCAGCATGAAAAGAAAGAGCACGATCAAGCTTTCGATCATTAAGTTAATCGAATGGTCGCCGGCAATATGCTGCGATTTGCCGTTGACTTCGACGAGGCGGGAAGGGGCTTCCCCGAGCGTGGAGATTCCCCAGACCGCATGCTCCAAGTTGCTGCCGAAGTAAATCGCCGCCGCAGCGCTTACGGCAACGAGCAACATTCCTTTTATCCATTGCCGGTTGTACAATTGCCCGATGCCAGGTGTCAGTGCCGAGAGGAGGGCTGCGGCCAGCCGATGTTTGCTGTTCGGTTGCATGTTAGAATGGAGCCTCCGGCGATTGTTCAGGCTGCTGGGCGTTCAGCGCAATGGCATCCTTGATTTGCTTCACGGCCCGGTCCAGCGTTTGCTTGATGTCCTTGCCCTCCCAAATCTCGATCATGGCAGCATCCATCGGAACCCATACGCCGCTAACCTCGGGGATGGATGGGGCCGGGTGCGAACCGCTGAACTGATTGTAAAATGCGCTCGTTATTTCGTCGGCTTGAATAACGGGGTTTCCAGCTGCTTCCTTGTGCGTAGGCACAGCGCCCGTAAGCTCATAATTAAGCAGTTGAGCCGATTGGGTGGAAGCGAATCTCGCGAATAGTTTGGCTGCGTTCGGATATTTGCTATAAGCGCTTACATACCATGAGTTGACTTGCGAAAGCGTAACGGATTCGCTGCCTGCGATAGCCGGAATCGGAGCGACGCCAAAGTTGACGCCCGCTTGCCGGAACGTATCGATAAACCAGGAGCCGGTAACGTTCATCGCTACGCTGCCTTCGCTGAACAACGTTGTTTTGATGTCGCTGGCGATATCGCCTGCCGTTACGGGAAGCACCTCCTTGCGCAGAGACGCGAACGTCTCCATTCCTTTAATGGCACCGTCGTTGTTAAGACCGATGTCTCCCGCATCGGTGCCATCCTTGCCGAATATATAGCCGCCGGTAGAGCCGATGAACGGGTAACTGAAGTAGAAGAAGGGCGCATCGAACATGAATGCGTATTTATTGTTTGCGGTGTCGTTGAACGTTTTGGCATACTCGATTACTTCTTCCATCGTAGCCGGAGGCTCGCTGATCAGGTCCTTGTTATAGAACATCGCGTAAGTCATGACCTTAATGGGATAGCCGTACAGCTTATCCTTATAGGATGCGGTCGCGATCGCGACTTCCTCGTGCTCGGCTTTCGTTACCGCTTCGAATTCGTCGTTAGGCAAAATAAGTCCGGCGCTTGCCGCTTTGCCAAGATGATCCTGCGAGGTCGTAATGACGTCGGCGGCCAGGCCGGCTGGGCCATCCAACTCGAACTTGCCGATCTGATCCATGGTGCCGAGCTCCTGCATCGTTACTTCCACGCCGTAAATTTCCGTGAATTGTTTCATGATCGCTTCGACGAACGGCCTTGCTTCCTTGCTCTCCCAGACTAACAGTTTCGCGCCGGGTTCGGGCGTCAGTTCCGTATCCAGCTTCTCGAACTTCAGATCGAACTGGCCTTGCGGACCATCGTTATTGGATTTCGGGCGTTCCTGCCCGGTTTGATTGGAGCATGCGGCAGTAAGGACGAGAGATAACGATAAGCTGCAAAGCGCGAGCCTTGCTCCCGTGCGTGCTGATAGATTCCTCTTCATGGTCATTCCTCCGATTGTTTTTGTCTTATAGGGTATTTCCTTGAACCCAGCCTTTCACTTCGTACCGGATCTTCAGATTTTCATTCGCAATGAATCTGCGCTTCGGCAATTCGGCTCCTCCAGCATCCGTCTCCTGCATCCCCGAATAATCGCAGATACGGAATGAATATCCCGTGCCTCTAGGAAGGGAGAAGCGTCTTCTATAGATTTGACGGCCCGTTCTCTGGAGCTCAACCCCGGCATGAATCTTGGCGCTATGTGGGGTGTCCGCCGGTACGACGACCTTAAGCTCTACGGTTACTTGCGGAGGCAGCTCGTCGATTACCGCAAGGAGATGCTCGCTCTTTAGGCCGAATCGGCGGTACTCTACGTGATAACGGCCTGTTTTGGCAGCGAGAATGGTTCCTTGTGGAGAAATACGGACGCCTTCTCTCGGTATGACGCTGAATGCTGCATGAAGATCGACGATATTTAAACCGCTTTCATATTGAACGATCGGATACAGACAGCTCTTTGCTCCGCTGAGGGCAGCAAGCTCGTCGCCAATCAACAGGACGGCCGCGGGGGCCCCTTTGTCGCCGAAGAAACCAATCAAAGGACCGTGGACTCTTGATTCCCAGGCGGCTTCGTTATGCTCTGCGGTCTGCTCGTAACAGAAGTGCAAGTCGTCTCCCGAACGGTATCCGAGCTGGATGAAATGTTCCGCCATGCTTCTTACATGGGCAGCCAGCACGGTCATCCCTTCCATGCCGCCGACATCGATCCAAAGCTTAAGCGGCTGTTTCTTCTCGAATCGCAGCGCGATGGGGCTATGCTGCATCTTCTCTTCGTCGTATTGGGCGAAATAAGGAGAGAGCATGGCCAGCATGCCGAACACGTCGGGACGGCGAAAGCCGATATGATACGTGACGAGTCCTCCTCTGGACGAGCCCATGAGCGCCGTATGCCGGCTTTCCCGTTTCGTCCGGTACGTACGGTCGATATGTGGCTTTAACTCCTCGATCAAGAAACGTTCGTACATTTCGCCGCAGCATGGATAGTCCAACTCGCCGGCGAACGGTCCGTTGTGAGCATATTCGCTGTTTCTGGCAACGCCCATGTTGGATATCGCGACGACGATCAGCTTCTCGATGCGCCGCTGGGCAATCAATTGGTCGCATATGCCGTGAAGATTCCACGTCTGACCATTGAACGCTTTGGCAAATACGTTCTGTCCGTCATGCACGTACATAACCGGATACGATGCTTCCCGTTCCCGGTCGTAGCCCGGGGGCAAATAAACGAAAACATCTCTATCGTTGTTTAAGCAAACAGAATGGAAGGAGGTGATCGTCTCTATTCGAGAATGTACGTTCATCATTATTGCTCCTTTCCTATGTTGACGGGGTTTAAGTCTATCCAGTTGTTGACGGTATAGCTGACTTTTTTGTCGCCGTCCGCTACGAGCCGCCTATACGGAATCGGCCTGAACTCCTCATCGACTTCTTCTTTCTCGTACCCCCGCGTAATGAGGAAGTCGAAAACCAGATTTCGCGGCAATCGGATCGCCCCTCCGTATAAGCCCTTCTCAAGCTTGGGGATTCCGAAGGTCGCATAGATTTCTGCGTCTTCCGGCGTGGAAGGCGGTACGCGAACTTCCAACTCAATCGTTACGGTTTCCGATAATTGTTCCTTCACGGAATATACCTTGGAAGTTTGTAAGCCGTCGTACTCGTATACGATCGTCGCGCTCCCCGGTTGTTTGGGCAGCAGCCGCCCATTGGGGGCAACGTCCATGATTTGAGGCTGCAATGAACGATAACAGCCGGACAAGTCGCTGAACCTCAGCCCGCTATCCAGCGTGACTACTGCATTGGCATAGGTAGTCGGGCCGGCAATGCCAACGACCTCGGGACCCTCAAGCGCCACGCTTTCGGCAACGCCTTTGCCGCCGAAGAAATGAAGCAGCGGCATATGCGCCCTCCGGCCCCAATCCCATTCGGAATGGGCGGCTTCCTTGTCTTGGAAGTAATAAAGCTCCTCGCCCTGCTTCCAGCCCTCGTTCAGCAAAGCCTCGGCTGCAGCCTGAACATGGGCGGGCATGAAGAAACCTTCCGAGCCGCCGATATCCAACCATAATTTCTGTCCTTCGTTGTACGGATAAAGCCGATATTGCGGTTTTTCCTTCAGCGTACTCGGTTCAACTTGAATGAAGAAAGGGGACAGGATGCCGAGCATGCCGAATACATTCGGATTGCGCATGCCGATATTGTAAGTCGCGATACCGGCTGCAGAAGATCCCATCAGTGCAGTATGGGCAGCGTCGGTTAACGTTCTGAAACGGCCGTCTATCATTGGCTTGAGTTCTTCCACCAAAAAGTGCTCGTATTGCTTCCCTGTGCAGCGAATCGGATAAGCGCAAAGGTCATGGAAATATTCGCTTGTTCCATCTTCGAATTTGTGCTCGACGGCAACGATGATGATCGGCCGGATCAAGCCGTCGGCGATCAAACGATCCGCAATCCGGTGCATCGCCCAGGATTCGCCGGATTGCTTCCGCGGCTCGAAAACATGCTGTCCGACGTGCATGTACAGCACGGGATAACGGGCGTCCGCCTTCTCTTCATATCCGGCGGGCAAATATACGTAAATTTCTCTTTCGTTGCCTAGACGGGAAGCACGGATCCCCGAAAGAACAATTAATTGCGATGTTTGTAAGGAATTAGACATGCGTTACGTCCTTTCTGTCACTATTATTGCGTAATTGGATAACAACTTAACCGGTTAAGTTAAGCCTAGTATAGGGGATGCCCAATTGACTGTCAACTGCTCGAATTGACATTTTTCCAATATGGGATTTATGATTAGCTAAGCTTATAATTCGGATAAGGCGGGTTCTAATACGATGAAAAAAACGACGTTGAGGGACGTTGCCAAAGAAGCGGGCGTCTCTGTCGCTACGGTCAGCTACGTTCTAAATAATGTAAGCAAGCAAACGATTCCCGAAGAAACGAGACAGCGGGTATTCCAAGCCGCCAGTAAGCTGAAGTACGTTCAGAACCTGACGGCCAAGGCGTTATCGCTCGGCAAAACGAACGTCCTCGGCGTCCTCATCGTCAGTCCTAACGATGCCATCGTTCCGAAGACGGTCAGCTATGGGGCATACCTTGACCGGCTGGAGCGGAGATGCAGGGAGAAAGGTTACCATCTGCTAATCTCGCAGCTCGATCCCTCGGAGCCGAGCCTCGATATAATCGCGGAGAGAAAGCTGGACGGCGTGTTTCTAATCGATGCTGTCGCGCATTCGTTTCATGCGATCTCTAGCCATCTTCAATACGGCTCGCCACTGGTGCTCATCGATGGGCGGATCAACGATCCTTTGTTTCGTGAAGTGATGCCGGATCTGCAAGGGATATCGGAGATTCTGAACAATCGAATGCTGCCCGGTGAGCCCTTCGCCCTCATACATGAGCAGCTATCGAATATACCCTATGAACAATCGCTCCGTGACGCATTCGGGCTGGATGATTCAAGCATGCTCTTGGCAACGAGCGAGGAGGAAGTGTTGCGGTCCTTCATCGAGCGGCATTCGGACAAGTCTCTTGTCGTATTCAACGAATTCGTCGCGTTGCAGGCGTTGCGCTATCGCAGCCCTGAGAGCATTGTTGTCGTGTGCACGTCGGAGTGTCCGGAACTTCTGCCGGCGAGGATGAGGAAGCTTGTTCCGTTGCACTCCAAGGCAGACGCCAGCTTTGACTTGATGAGCGAGCTGCTGGTTTCGCCTTTCGGCTCGTCGTTGGATGGACGAATTCCGTTTCGAGCGGACTGTTTCGAATCCTAATGGTAAATATTTTCGAAAAAAATCCCCTGCTGATGAAATCATCAACAGGGGATTTTTTCGAACGCATACATTCTAAATGTCAGGATTCATGGCCGAGGATCCTCTCTGATTCGCGGGCTTGTATTGCTTTTACGCTAAACGAGCCCCCATCCTCTTCGCTTGCTCTAGCCACTTCTTCCGATTCTCTGCCGTTGCGTGGGTGACCGGACCGATATCCGTTACGCGAACGGGCTTGATGCCGCAGAATTGCAGGATACTTTGCTTCACGACTCGGTGTCCCGCTCGCCCGTAGATCAGCCGATTGTACCAAGACGGCGTGTCGCTCGTCACGATGAGCCGGGCGGTCTTGCCGGTTAGCAGCTTATCGAAGAAGACGGAGTTCTCCTTATACCTGAAGGCAAAGCCCGGCAGCAGGATGCGGTCAAAGAAACCTTTCATTACGGCCGGCATCATGCCCCACCATACGGGGTAGACAAGCACGATATGATCCGCCCATCGGATAAGCTCTTGAGCTTTAAGCAGATCAGCCTCCAGCTCCGTTCTTTGGCGGTAACCGAACTTTAAGTTCGGCTCGAATTCGAGCTCGCCCATATGAAGGGTACGAACTTGGACCGCCTGCTCCTTGGCGCCCTCGATATAAGCTTGGGACAACGCCGAACAGAAGCTTTCGGTGTCGGGGTGGCCGGTAATGACGAGAATATTTGATTTCATGATCGATCTCCTCCGCGATATTGTTGTAAGATATATACAGCATAATGAAACTGCGGCAAGAGATGAATGACGAGCGGCGCAATAAAAGTGAACAAAAGCGCAAAGGCGGGATTTAGCTTGAAAGATCAACGAATAGCGATTTCGATGGTTTATCCGATCATGAAGACGCTTGTTCATATGGGATATGAGACGGAGCGTTTCTTCCGAGCCGCTTCCTTCGACGAAGCTTTGCTGCAGGATCCGGAAGCACGGATATCGGGCAGGGAATTGGAGCGGTTAATATTATGCGCTGCAGAATATGCCGGAGACGAATTTTTCGGCTTGCATCAAGGGGAGCTGGCGGAGATCGCCGATATGGGCATTCTTGGCTATGTCATGATGCATTCAGGGAAGGTAGCCGAGGCGCTCGCAGCCTATCAGCGTTACAATGTTATCCTCGTGAGCGGGTTCAACCTGGAATGGGTGGAGCGGGGAGACGATGTCATCATCCGCTTATACACGAGCAATCGAGCAGAGCGCATGTCCCGCCATTGCATAGAGGATATGGCAAGCTCGCTTTATCGTTTGATTGGCAGACTGAGCAATCGTCGCATCACGCTCGATGAGGTGCAGTTTATGCATGAAGCGCCTTCTTCTACGCAGCCTTACGAGTCTGTATTCGGCAGAACGCCCCGATTCGGCACAGAGGATAACTTTTTGCGAATGAATAAGGAAGTGCTGAATTACCCTGTTCTGTACGCGGACCCGAAGCTGCTTAGCATCTTCGAGAAGCTGGCGGAAGAGACGAAGGAGAGGCTCATACAAGGGAATGCGTTCTCTAACCAAGTGTTTCAGTGGATGATGAAATGTATGCCCGCCTATTTTCCTACGCTGCAGCAGACGGCCGACTATTTCAATATGAGTACTAGAACGCTGCAAAATAAGCTGAATGACGAGCAAACCTCGTACAATCTATTGTCCGCCCGCGTAAGGAAGGAGCTCGCATTCAGTTATTTGGAAATAAAAGCTTATTCGATAGGCGAAATTGCTTATTTGCTTCACTTCTCCGAGCCTAGCGCGTTCCAGAACGCGTTCAAGAAGTGGACCGGCGTTTCTCCTGGACAATACCGCATTACAGGGCTTGGTGTACATTGAGTCAAGAGGACTGATTCAGAAGTATGCATTTGCAAGCTTTATATAAATTTAAGGAGCTATATGTCTACTTGATGTGATAAAATACCTATAATTCGGCAAATTATGCCAGATCATTGGAATCGCTCACCGTTTCTAGCGTGAGGAAGGAGACATCATGGTAAACTATCAAATTTGCGACTTTTGTGGAGAATTATCCGAGAGAACGAGCAAAAACATGTGCAAAAGCTGTGAGGACATGTATTACAAGCTGCGCGACATTGTTGTCGCTTATCCGGATACGATGGTTCTCGATCTTTCGAACCAAACCGGCATTAGCGTAAGTAGAATCCTTTCCTTCGCGAACAGAGGGTATTTCGTAATGAGAGAAGGAACGATCGAGGTAAACGAGTAGTCTGTTCTCCTCTTAACCTATGTATGTAAGAAACATGCCTGTTATAACTGGCATGTTTCTTTTTGTTGCGTACAAATCTATAGATTTATAAGTTTCACAGAGATGCCGATATGATAAACTAAGGAAAACGCTTTTACGCAAAGAGAGAGAGGTCGAATTCGAAAATGCCATTAGTAGACAAACCTATTGCAGAGCTTTATAAGTATGAGGGGCGGAATCCGAAACCGTCTGATCATGCCGAGTATTGGGATCGGGCGATTGCCGAAATGAAGGCGGTCGATGCTCAAATCGAGTTGATTCGAAGCGAATTTCAAGTGCCTAACGCGGAATGCTTCGATCTGTATTTTACCGGTGTCAGAGGAGCGCGAATTCATGCTAAATATTTGAAGCCGCTGCATACTGCTGAGCCTCATCCTGCGATCGTGCAATTCCATGGCTATTCGGGTAATGCGGGCGACTGGCAGGACAAGCTTCAATACGTAGCGCTTGGCTTCTCGGTGTTCTCGATGGATTGCCGCGGGCAAGGCGGGCTGTCGGAAGATACGGGCGGCGTGAAGGGGACGACGATGAACGGACATATTGTCCGCGGATTGGACGGTAATCCTGATCATTTGTTATTCCGCCATATTTTCCTGGACACGGCGCAGCTGGCTGGAATTGCGATGTCGATGCCGGAGGTTGACGCTGAGCGCGTAGGCGCGATGGGCGGCTCGCAAGGGGGCGCTCTCACGATTGCTTGTGCAGCGCTTGAACCGCGCATTAAGCGGTTAGCTGCTGTATTTCCGTTTCTAAGCGATTATCAGCGCGTATGGGAAATGGACCTCGCTAAGGATGCATATGCCGAGCTTAGGACGTTCTTCCGTCATTTTGATCCGCAGCATGAGCGTGAGGAAGAAATTTTTACGAAGCTGGGCTATATTGATATCCAGTATTTGGCTGATCGAATCGAAGGCGACGTGCTGATGGGGGTTGGGTTAAGCGATACGGTCTGCCCTCCATCCACGCAATTCGCGGCTTATAATAAGATCAAAGCTACGAAGCAGGTTGAGCTGTTCCCGGACTTCGGTCACGAGCATCTGCCTGGATTCAACGATAAAGCGATGCAGTTTTTGCTCAAGCTGTAATCTAAGGGAGAATTCGAATATGGATGGAAAAAAGCTTGCCGGAGAAAAAGCGGCTGCGTATGTAGAGAACGGGATGGTCGTAGGTCTCGGTACGGGTTCGACGGTTTATTGGACGATTATGAAGCTTGGCGAAAGGGTTCGCGAGGGGCTGCGAATCCAAGGCGTACCGACGTCACGGAGAACGGAAGAGCTGGCGCTTGAGCTAGGCATCCCGCTGCTGGATCTAGCCGAGGTGGATGAGATCGACTTGACGATTGACGGCGCCGACGAATCGGACGGCGATCTGAACTTAATTAAGGGCGGAGGCGGCGCTTTGCTTCGCGAGAAGCTGGTTGCTTCCGTATCCCGGCGATTCATCGTCGTTGCCGATGAGTCCAAATGGGTTGCGTCATTAGGGAAGTTCCCGCTGCCGGTGGAAGTTGTGCCGTTCGGCTGGGAGCTGACGAGAAGGCAACTGGGCAAGCTTGGCTGCGATCCGGTTCTTCGAATGGCCGGTAATGAGATTTACGTCACCGATAACGGAAACTACATTATTGATTGTCACTTCGGAGTAATTAAGGATGCGAAGTCCTTAAGCGAAACTTTGAATAAGTGGCCGGGCGTCGTTGAGAACGGGCTGTTCGTGAATATGGCGGAAAGAATCGTCTTAGGTTATACGGATGGTTCGGTAGAGGAACGATTGCCGGAGTAATTCATTGCTTTTAGCTGCCCCATGGTCAGAACATGACCATGGGGCAGCTTCGTTATCCCGATAAAGAAGATTCCTTGATTCGGAATGCGCTTGGCAGTAGCGCCGCGGTCAACACAACGAACACGAGCATCGCCGGTAGAATGGAGCCGAACGCGTCGGTGGATTTCTCGAACAAATATACGAATGCAGTGCCTGACACTTGACCGCCCAGCAGAATGACGCCTAGAGACGTGCCTTCTTGGACGGGATATGCGGTTTCTGAGCCGTGTTGGAACAAAATCGGCGCTACGCCCATGATGGCGAAGCCGGCAATTCCGGCAGTGATGATAAGCCATATGACGTTATTGGCAAGGGCAAGCGCCAGATAAGTAGGAAGCAGCAGGGCGATTGCCGTAATGAAGAAGGGGACTCTTAGCCGGCGTTTATCGGAGTACAGGGGTAGCAGAATAGCACCGATAATTCCTGCAACGATGAAGATAGCGCCAATTATGCTTGCTTCGTCTGTCGTTATTCCTCTTGGCAGCATAATATTCTCAAGCAGCGTTAAGATGGTATTGAAGATGCCGATTGATATGAAGCTAATGAGTAAAATGCGACCGTAAGCCCGATTGTTGATCAGCTGTTTCACAGTTGCTAGATTCATTCGCGTTTCAGTTGGCGACGGCTCGCCAGCGCCGGTAGGCGGTTTCACGAAGGCGAATAGAATCGCGATGCATGCCGATACAATGGCGATAATCGCGAACAGCATGAACAATTGCGGAATGCCGGATTGCTCCGCTACGATCGGTGCCACCACCACGGGAACGATGAATCCCATGTATTGAGCTAGCGTCAACAGACCTGCTGCGGTTGATCGTTCGGTCGCAGGAAACCATTCGGCGGCTGCTTTGGTAGACAGATTCAGCAGAAATGGCTGTGCGATAGCAATAATGAACTGGGTTATTAAGACGATTGTAAAGTCATCAGCGAAGACGGCTCTAAGCAATCCGAAGACGGCGGTTAATGATGCGCCGATTATCAAGGAGGTCCGATAGCCGTAACGGTCGATCACCCATGATGCCGGAAAGGAGAAGAGGATGAACATCAGCATGAAGCTCATTGAGCATAAAGCGATGGACAAGCTGCCGACTCCGTAATAGCTCTCGGCTAAGCTTGAAATCGGCGCTAATGATAACCACATCATTTCAATTGAAACGATGATCGGGATCATGGAAATCAGAACGATCCATCTGTACTTTGAATGTATATTTGCTTTTATAACAATTCCACCTTTGGCCATAGGATCGTTCACAAGTCTTATTAGAAAAATCAACTAGAATATACCATGGATCAGCAGGTTATGCCAAAGCGTATTTTCGGGCATATGAGTACGGACTAGACTGCTCAAGCGGCAAAATGCTATGATGGTAATGGGTGAAGCAGACGATGAACAATGAGACGAAAAATGCAGACGTCAATGGCAACAACGAGAATCAAGCAAACGATTCCAACGAAAGAATGGTCGAATTGATCAAGGCAGTCTATCATAACGGACTTACGGCATTGAAGATGTATTTCGACGATGTCGAGGGTCAAGTAGTGAATCAAGAACGATATGGCCCGGTATTCCTCTTTCAAGTGAAGGACGAGTCCAAGAACGGATATGTATGCGGTTTCTTCCTGCAAGAGCTCGTCGCGAAGTTCCAGTCTGGCGGCGATCCTGCGCAGTGGATGTCCTCGTTCTACTTCGAAATGATGAAGCAAGAAGGCGGCAAACCGTTTCCAACCCCTCCGGCTACTGAGGAAGCAGCCAAAGGCATTATCGACAATCAGCTCGTACCGGCTTGCATGGAGGCCATTCGCTCGGAATTCGCACCGGAGAAGGTGCATGTAGGTCTTGATATGCATCCCGAGCAAGGTCCGGTTCTAGAAGCCGGATTCCCGTCCATTATCGACGGCAACAATGTTTGTGCTGTTCCGCTCCATCTTTTGTTTACGCATCTGATGATGAACCGCGATCCTGCGGAATTGCTCATTCAAGGTCTATACAAGATTCGCGAAGAGCATGGCTTAGATTAGCATTTGTGATACGATAAACGTAAGTCGAACAACCGACACTCCTTCATATAGAAGGAGTGTTTTCTATGTTGTGTTACAAACAAGAGCCCGCTAGGAATGACTTCTTCCTGGCGGGCTCTTCGTTATACAAAACTAAGTTAAGCGGCTACGTCGCGTTTCGTGAACAACAGCCAAGCGACAAGCTGGAACACGACATAGTAAGCGACGAGCATGATGATCGAGAACGATAGCGTCATTTCCGGTCGCAGCGGCGATGAGCCGCTCAAATATTGCGTCAAATCGATGTTGGAGAACAGCAGGTACTTCACCCACCCGTAACCGCTCAATAGGGCCGAAAGCATGTTGCCGACCAGCATGAACAGCAAGGAGAAGGCGATCGCCATCGAAGAGCTGCGGAATGCGGACGAAATCATGAAAGCCATCGTGACGTACATGAGCATCGATACGACGGAAAAGCCGTATTTCTCCAGCGATTGCACGAAATAGGAGCTCTCTTCGATTACGCCTGCTTCGGTTATGGTTATGCTCGATTGGCTGGTGCCGTCGAAGCCTTCAAGGATGCCGCCTGCCGCATATGCGCTTGCGAAGCTTAGGATCAGCAGCAGAAGCGCGAAGCCGAGCGTTGCGATATATTTGCTTAATAATATTTTCGAACGAGAAGCCGGACCGACAAGCAGAAGCTTAATCGTGCCCCAAGTGAATTCGGCGGCAATCATGTCGGCAGCGATAATGACCGTAAGTATCGTCGCCAGTATAATCAAGGAAGCCGAGTTGTTCACATAGGTCCATAACGACAATTGGTTAGGATTTATGTTCTGTTCCAGGTAATATTCGTTGAGCTTTATTTCATTCGTGAAATAGGTTTTGTCACCCTCGGAAAGCTCTTTGTTATTTTGAAGCTCTTGTTGATAATAGTTGTTTTGCTCGATCAGGCTATTTTCCCAGTTGACATTGGAATCCTGACCCGAATCCCATTTCATAATACCGCTCATCAGCGCTATTGCCAAAATGAGAAAGGCAATCATGAGCCACGTTCGAGGACGGCGATAAATTTTCATATTTTCATTTCGAATTAGATTAGACAAACTAGACAACCATCTCACCTCCGGTAATTTCAAGGAACTGGTCTTCCAGCGACTTCTGTACGGCGTGAATGCCAAGCACATCTATTTCCGAGCTGACGAGCAGCCTTGTAATATCGGGAATCGCTGCTTTATCTGCGGAAAGCTCAAGCAGATTGCCTTTCACGGTAATTCGCGACGCGTCGAAGATAGAAGCAAGCAGCTGCTGCGCGCCAAGCTGGTCGCCGACCTCGATTACGATCTTCGATTCGATCGAATCGCGCGCTTCCTGCAGCGAGCGTATATCGATGAGCTTGCCCGCTTGGATGATGGCGACTCTATCGCACATGAGTTCCATCTCGGATAGCAGATGGGAGGAGACGATGACGGAGATGCCTTCTTCTCTCGTCAGCTTGCGCAAATAATCGCGCAGCTCGCGAATGCCTGCCGGGTCAAGTCCGTTAGTCGGCTCGTCAAGTATAAGCAGCGAAGGGCGATGCAGAATCGCCTGTGCTACGCCAAGCCTCTGTCTCATGCCAAGCGAGTAGCGCTTGACCTTCTCGTGGATGCGGTTCTGAAGCCCGAGCAGCTGTACGACCTCATTGATTCTTTCTTTCGTAATTCCTTTATGCCGCCTTGCAAAATGAACGAGGTTCTGATATCCGGTCAAAAATTTATACATTTCCGGATTTTCGACGATTGCCCCGACATGCGTCATTGCCAGCTCGAAGTGCTCGCTAACGGATATGCCCTTAATGAGGGCCTCCCCTTTGGACATCGAGATCAAGCCTACAATCATACGAATCGTTGTTGTTTTACCGGCACCGTTCGGCCCTAGAAATCCGAATACTTCACCTGCCGGTATATCGAAACTCAGATTGTCGACGATTTTGCGTCCGCCAATCGATTTGGTTACGTTGCGAAGCTGCAACACGGCTTCTGTCATGCGAATAAAACCTCCTAGAATTATTGTACATTTGAACTATACTGGAAGTAGTATCGGGATAAAATAGACCTTTGATTAGTATTTTCCCCCTGCTTAGGTCGAGTATACCTAGAGTTGATCCGGCTATTACTGAAATGATTTTGTATGCAGCCGCCGCTCTTTGAATATATAATTCCTTTAGAGCAGATGAAAGTTTCAGAGCAGGAGGCTGGCCGATGGATACGAAGCAATGGATGGTTATTTTATTAGTGCTCGCCATACTACTCATGTTGTTTGTCGCTTCGTTGTCTTATCGGAAACGGCACTTGCCCGGCGCGAAAACATTGATTGCCATTATGATAGGCGCTGTCCTTTATGCGTCAGGCTACGTTCTTGAACTACTAAGCAGCGATTTGAATGCGTTCAAGCTGTCGCTCCAGATCGAATATTTGGGCATACCTTTCGTCTCTACGCTTTGGCTGCTGCAGGCAATCCAATTCACGGGGACGGCGCCGAAGTTCAGCAGAAGCATGACGGCAGCTCTCTTCATTACTCCCGTAGTTATCTTTTTCCTGCATCTAACGAATGACTGGCATCATCTCATCTACGAGCGATACATATGGCATTCTGACACCTCCATTCCGCTATATACGACGGTTAAGGGATTCGGGTACAAAGTACATTCGGCTTACAACTACGCTGTCATGCTTTGCGGCATTATGCTTTACCTATCGATGTACTGGCGATCCATGGCGAATGTGCGCAAGCAAATCGCCGTGCTTCTGATCGGCGCAGCAGCTCCGTTCTTATTCAATATGTTTTTCTGGACAGGCATTAACGTCGATCTGACTCCGTTCGGCTTTGCCGTGTCGGGCGTTGCTTACTTATGGGGCATCTATCGCATTAATCTGCTCCGTCTGACTCCGCTAGCAATGGCCAAAGTATTTGATACGATTCGCGATGGCGCGATACTGCTCGACTATGAGGATCAGATCGTCAGCTTCAATAAGGCGGCTGGCGAAGTGCTTCCGGAGCTTGGCCTGGCGAAGCAATTGCCGATCCCGGCTGTTCAGGTCCTGTCCGATTGTCCGGAGCTTCTGACGCCTGTTATTGCAGCAACGTCCGAAGAGGAACGCTTCTCGTTCCAACGGTTCATGTTGAACCGCAATCGTCACTATGATTGCAGATTATCGTTCATTTACGATACAAGCACGCTCCCGATAGGCAAAATATTGCTGTTCACCGATATTACCGAGATGAAGGAGAACGAGGCGAGGCTGCGTGAGAACGCAAGGCAATTGTCCGAGCTGAACGCATTCAAGGACAAGCTGTTCACCGTCGTCACCCATGATATTCGCGATCCGATCGCGATTCTCGTTAGCTTAACCGAGCTTCTCGGCGAGGAACTGACTGAGGCTGATATGGAGCATGCCGAGTTGTTCCGCGAGCTGAAAGGGCAAATGCAAAACACGTTTCACCTGGTCGAGAACCTGCTTGACTGGTATCGCAGCCAGCGAGGGAAAGTCGTATTCCGGCCGTCGGGCTGGAATTTGCAGCAGGTTGTCAGGCAAGCTCTGTCCTTGGTTAATACGAAAGCCGGCATGAAGCAAATCCGTATGACAGAGCGGATCGATGAGCGGCTCACCGTACGAGCGGACAAAGAGATGTTGGATCTCATTCTGCGCAACCTGCTCTCGAATGCGATAAAATATACAGGAGTGGGCGGATTTATTGAGCTGGAAGCCGTATTGGAAGGGGAGGTTGTCGTCGTATCCGTAAGCGATAACGGTATAGGCATGGATAAGAAGACGTCTGAATTGCTGCTCATGGAGGAGCCCCTCCTCGGTCCGCTAGATCAAGAGGACGAACGCGGTGCGATGCGATTCGGACTCGTGCTGAGTCGGGAATTCGTTCGTATTAACGGAGGCACCCTGTGGTTCAGCACCGAAGCAGGCAAGGGGACGACATTCTCCTTCACGCTGCCAGGATCCATTGGCGGGCGCGAGGCGTTTGACAGTGAAGGAGAGGAGGCGGAATTGTATGAAAGTTATACTGGTTGATGACGAACCCGCGATGCATCTTATTTTGCGTAAAATGTTAGCGAAGCTGCCGGGGATTGAAGTTGCAGGCGCGTTTACAGATACGAAGTCCGCCGCTTCCTTCATACGCGACAGCGGGGATATTGAGCTGGCATTCGTCGATATCTCGATACCGGGAGAGAGCGGAATGGAGTTCGCCGTCAGCATGGAAGCTGCGAATGCTGAATTACAGATTGTATTCGTCACGTCGCATAAGGATTATGCGCTTAGAGCCTATGAGCTTGCCGTCGTTGATTATCTCGTAAAGCCGGTCTCTCAAGAACGGCTTGGGCGGACAGTGAACCGTATCCTTGCGAACCGCAGGCAGGCGAGTCCTTCACGAGAGGTCGAGCCGGTCGCGGAGCAGTCGGGCACGACAAGGGTAACGGCGCTTGGCGATGTTTCCGTCAGCAATGAACGAGGAAGGGTGAAGTGGACCTCGCGCAAGTGCGCAGAGCTATTCGCCTACTTGCTTATCTATCATGGACGGCGAATTCCCCGTTCCAGACTCGTCGAGGATATATTCGGCGGTATGGTCGCTTCGAATGCGGAGAGATATCTGAATACGACTGTTTATCAGCTTCGTAAGTCGCTGGAGACAATAGGCTTGCGCGATGTTGTACGGTCGGAGAATGACGGCTATGCACTGGAATTAAAGGATTCCATCATCGATTATATAGAGTTCGCTAGGAGAGTCGAAGAGATTCGGCCAAACGAAGTTCGTGATATGGAGCGAGCGCTGCAGGTTGAAAGGCTTTATGCGGGCAGATTATTCGGCGACAAGGCGTACATATGGGCCATTTATGAAACGGAGCGTTATGAGGATTTGTATGCTTCATTCGTTAAGCAGCTTGCAGAGATGCTTATCTCCATAGGGGATGCGTCGGCAGCATCAAAGCTGCTGCTCAAGCTTAACGAGCGTAATCCGCTGGATGATTCGGTTACTCGAATGCTGATGACCATTCGGGAGATGACAGGGGATAAGAAAGGATTGACGGCTCTTTATACGGATTATGCAAGGCTGCTTAGCCGAGAGCTCGGTATCCGTCCTTCGAAAGAAATGATTCATCATTATGATTTATTGATTAGCAGATTTGACGATAGCAATAAGAGAAGTACGACATTAGAAAGGAAATGATATTTGTCTATGGCCCATTTTGCCAAAAAAGTAACCTGGCTCGAATTATTTTATGATCTGCTCTTTGTAGCAGCAGTGTCGAAGGCTGGTCATGTGCTTCTTCATGTCGAGCATGACACCATTCCCATTCAGTATTTGCTGAAGTTTGTTCTTATTATTGTGCCTGTCTGGTGGGCTTGGGTTGGCCAATCGCTGTTCGTTAATCGGTACGGGGAGGATACCGTCTCCCATCGTGTGTTTCTTATACTGCAGCTGTTCTTCTCGCTGATTATGACGGCGAGTCTTTCCGTCGAGTTCGATGAATATTACTTAACCTTTCTAATCGGTTATGCTGGACTTAGAGCGATGACGGCTATTCAATATTTAGCGGTCAGCAAGCGGGAGAGCGATCATCGCAAGGATACGGCTCGATATTTGGGCAGCCGTTTCTGGATCGGTCTAATCATTTCCTCCCTATCGTTGTTCTTCGATTCATGGGTACGATATGCTGTCCTTTATGCAGGAATAGTCATCGATATGGCTCTGCCGCTTATGGGCAGACGCTATTTGGTTAAGACGTCAATCAATACCCATCATTTGCTGGAGCGCTTCGCCTTGTTCACGCTTATTTTGCTTGGAGAAATATTGGTCAGCATACTTGCTGTCTTGCAGTCCAGCGAGTGGACTTGGGAATCCGTTCTATTCGCTGTACTCACCTTCCTGCTTGCTATCGCGGTATGGTGGCAATACTTTGATAATGTCGAGCTGAAGGTGAACAAAAATATAAATACAACGGGACAAATTATTATTTACGGCCATTTGCTTATTTTCATATCACTATGTATGCTGGCGGCGTCCATTCGTCTATTATTTCTAGATCAGCTGGATTACGTCTATATGGTCACGTTCCTGTTCGGTTCGGTGCTGCTTTACTTTTTCTCAACCACGCTTGTATTCCATAAGTATAGACATAGCGATCAGAGACTCGGGACTTCTCATCTTGCTTTATTGCTCGGCGTTCTCGCCGTATTTATTGTCATCAGCTTCATCACGGTATTGCCTAGCTACTTGCTTGTAGGTGAGGTCATGTTGTTCTTCGCCTTGTATGCCAAAGTGACCACGAAATAGAAAGAAAGGGAGTACATTAAACAAATGACGATACATGTTGCGTTACTGCGCGGGATCAATGTCGGAGGCAATAACAAAATTAAGATGGCTGATCTGAGAGCTGCACTTGCCGACCTTGGTTTAGCGAATGTGCAGACGTATATTCAGAGCGGCAATATTTTGTTCGAATCGGCAGAAGACGAGGGTGTATTGCGCGATCGGATTGAGCAGCAGATTCAGAAGGTATTCGGGTTCTCGATCAAGACGATTATTCGAACGGCTGATGAGTTGAGAGCTATTGTTGCGGGCCTTCCGTTCTCGGATGAGCTGATGGCTGAAGCGGAAGCTGGAGAAGGCGAGAGCTTGTATGTGACGATGCTGCTTAGCGAGCCGGAGCCGGAGCGTGTCGAAAGACTGCGCACATTCGAGACGGACGAAGAGCGATTCGTAATCGCGGGCAAAGACGTCTACTTATTGTTCAAGCAGAGCATTCGCAACTCCAAGCTGGCCGCTCAAGTGGAGAAGCTCGGTGTACTTCCAACGACTCGCAATTGGAAAACAATGAATAAGCTCATCGCGTTAGCCGACGAGATGGCTAATGGGAAGTCGGAATAATTATTGATTGGGATGAATGAAAGGTCTAATGGTTTCTAGCAGAGAAGTAACCGGAGAGCCGATCAGCCGCTCCATCGCATCCGAGGTTGACGAGGTGTCCAGCTTACGAAGAAGTCCGTAGATCCAATGCTGGGCAGCAGCGTCCTCTCGAACGGTTATGGATGTTCCCGTCAGCTCGGATAGTGCATTAGCTAGATCGTTGAACTGCCAAGCGGTCGGTACAGTTAACTCGTAGATTCTATTGCTATGAAGCTCGGGCTCGGATAGGACAGAAGCGATCGCCCTCCCCAGATCGAAACGGCTAACGGCATTGAAATGCCAATTCCCCGGGGCAATCACAAGTTCACGGCTTGTTATAGCCGTGTTCAAGTCTAACACGTTAACGAAATCAACGTAGAAGGCATTTCGAAAAAAGGTATACGTCATGCCTGCTGCCAGAATCGTTTGCTCCGTCGCTCTATGCATATGAGCAATGGAGGCGGAGGACGCTTCCGGATAGGCGAAGCTCGTGTACATCAAATGGCTGATGTCTGCTCTCTTGGCCGCCTCGATGACATGCGAATGCTGGCGAATACGAACAAGATCGTCACGATGGGAGCTGGAAATAAGGAGTACATGCGTAGCACCTTCGAATGCCTGCGGCAGCGTATCCGGCTGGTCGTAATCGCATCGCTTAACCGTTACTCCTAGTTGCCCATACCGTTTCATCGTACCCGGCTCTCGAACGCAAGCGATCATTTGCTCGGCGGGGAGTCGCGTGAGCAGCTGCTCCATAATGATTATTCCTAATTGGCCATTCGCTCCTGTTATAGCGATTTTCATATCAAGTTATCCTTTCTTGCGGGAGATAGTTAAAGGCTTAACTAAATGGGCAAGCAAACGACATCACGCTTGCTGCAGCTTATGAAGCAACGCGAGCAGCTGGTGAAGCTCCTCTTCAGATAACCGTTGCATCTTATTGGAGATAAGCTGCCGATTGTCAGGCAGATGCCGCAGCAATACGCTTTGGCCTTCAGCTGTAATGGAAATAACCGACATGCGTCCATCGCTGGGATGCGGCTTGCGGCTTATTAAGCCGTCGCTCTCGAGCGGACTGAGCAACAAGCTAATGTTCGATTTGGTTACGCCGATCTTGCGGGCAAGCGTTGAGGGGAGAATCGTGCCGCCTTCCTTCATGATCTCGACGAGAAGCCGAATTCGCGCTCCATTCAGCCCTTTGGATTGCCAATATTGCTCCGATACGTCTACTAAGCTGGCAGTTGCCTCTACAAGCGCGAAAAATACGCGGTTGCGCAAGGGCAGATCATGAATAAATTGTTCGAGATCATCCATTCTTTTGTTGCCTCCACATAGTTAAGTGCTTAACTAAATACAGTATATGATTTTATCTCTGGTTTGTAAATAATGGATTCCATAAGTCTTCTGATTTCATTTACAGGTATTGGCAGAGGAGATACAATTACATTCATAAGTTTGGACGCTGCAGCAAGCGTATGAAAGGATGGTGACGATGTACAACTACCGTTTACTGGAGAAGCTGTTGTTTTCCTCTGGGATGCGTCTGGATAGGAGCAGATTGACCGCTGCTCTTCGCAAGAAGACGATTCTTATTACCGGCGCCAGCTCCGGCATTGGGGAACGACTGGCATATAGGCTGGCCGAATTGCCCGTACATCTGATCCTTGTAGCTAGGCGAGAGGATAGACTGCTCGTTATGAAGCAGGAGATGGAGAAGCTGTTTGCACGGGTGAGCATCTATGGCGCTGATCTGCGTGACGCGGACGAACGGGAAGGGCTGCTGTCATTCATTCATCGATTGCCAGACGGACTTGATATCGTTGTAAGCAATGCAGGTTTATCGATCAATCGCTCCATAATGGATTCATTGGATCGAAAACATGATTTTACGAGAACGATGGCGATTAACTATGTTGCCCCAGTAGAGCTTCTGTTGTCGCTCATTCCGCTGCTGAGGCGTGCTCAGGGACATATCATCAATATTTCAACGATTAATACATCAATCGTTCCGCTTCCCAAATGGGCTGCTTATCAAGCATCCAAATCGGCTTTCGATATATGGCTGCGATCTGCTTCATCTGAGCTGCACGTATCAGGCATCGCAACGACGTCTATTTACTTGCCGCTCGTACGGACGCCAATGATCGAGCCAACGGCAGCGTATCGCTCCGTGCCTGCGATGAGTCCGGATCATGTTGCGGACATTATCGCAAAATCGATGTATACGAGGCGAAGAAGCTGGATGCCTTGGTGGTTGCTGTTCGGTCAGCTTGCTTCGGTTCTGTTCAGAGGAACGCTTGAGCGATTGGCGGAAAAAAAGCTTCGCGGAAGGGGGAGATGACGCTGCTAATGCTGACATTACTGTCGGTATTACACCGAATGAAGCTGCTAACACCTGTCGGCGTGTTCCGATTGCTATTCGTTATTTGCGGATATGGGATTAACCTGATGGGCTTGTTGAAGCTTGCTGCCAGCTCGCATCGTCATCTTGTCGCTCTATCCGATGACCGTGAGACGTTAACCTATCAGCAGCTGTTGGATCAATCAGAATGCCTGGCCGTGCAGCTCCGTGAGCAATACGGACTTGGCAGCCGCTCGAAGGCAGGTTTGCTTTGCCGCAACCATGCTTCACTAGTCAAATCGATTTTTGCGTTATCCATGACAGGTGCGGATATTTATTTGATGAACGCCGAGATGAGCTCGGATGAGTTCGCACAACTGCTGGATGCTCATGCATTCGATTTCCTTATTTATGATGAGGAGTTCACAGCTGTTATAGAGCAATCCTCCTATACGGGGGCAAGTGTTTTAAGCTATCATGAACATTTTCCGGCAATTAGCAATTTGATGCATGTTCCTATTAAGGGGAGGTCTAGAGGGCATCGGAACTCGGACAGCAAGCTTATGCTGCTCACGGGCGGCACAACGGGAAGAGCGAAGAAGGTTGCCCATAAGCCTTCTATGTTCCATTACTTGCCTCCTTTCTCGTCCATGCTGAAGAGGCTGCGGCTCTTGCGGTATAAGACGGTCTATATTGCGACGCCGATCTACCATGGTTATGGGATCGCGATATTGCTATTGTTCGTCGCGCTCGGGAAGAAATCAGTCATTACGGACAAGTTCCAAGCTGAGCATGCTTGCCAACTCGTACGGGAGCATCAGGCAGAAGTTATAACGGTCGTTCCGCTGATGATCGACAAAATGCTCCGCGCAAGCAACGCCGAAGGAGATTTGAAGTCGCTTGCCTGTATCGCGTCAGGAGGGGCGGAGCTAAATCCGAGACTGGCGGAAGAGGTGTCTGCGAGGCTGGGAGAAGTGTTGTACAATCTGTACGGCACATCGGAAGCGGGACTGAGTATCATCGCAACGCCGCAAGATTTGGATGCGGCATCAGGCACGATCGGCAAGCTCATCGAAGGCGTGGGATTGAAAGTGCTGGATGGCAGCATGAATGAAGCTGCGGCTGGCGAGATTGGACAGTTTTGCGTAACAAGCGGGCCTACGTGGATCAAGACGGGCGATATGGGCTATCGGGATGAAAGGGGCTTCTTCTACTTGAAAGGAAGAGTGGATGATATGATCGTATCGGCCGGCGAAAATGTGTACCCGAGCGAGCTTGAGCATATTCTTCTCCAGCATCCTTTCATCGAAGATGCCGCCGTCGTCGGTGTACCGGACGAGCTATTCGGACAACGTCTGAAGGCGGTCGTCCAGGTTAAGGTTGGCACCGAGCTTGACGCGGAGACGCTTATCGAATGGCTGCGACCGAGAGCCGCGAGATACCAGATGCCGCGAGAGATTGTATTCGTCGATGAATTGGACTATACTCCGCTGGGCAAGGTTGATCGCAAGCAATTGCATTGAGCGGATTTCTGTTTTGGCGCAGCCGAATCCTCTATTAAACCGCCGAATGGCGGTCATTCTGGGCGATTCGGAAGAGCGCCTTTTATTTTTGCTGCCTCTAAAAAACGACTCGTTCGGAAATTTGTCCAAAGATTCTTTCGAAATTGTCCATTGGCATATCGTACTAATCACGTTATAGTAGTGAGTATGATAATCATTATCGAATAATAGAATCGAAAGGTAGGAATTCACACATGCTTCGCCGTTTTTTTGACTATTACCGTCCTTATAAGGGCCTGTTTATACTCGATTTTACATGTGCCATATTGGCAGCGCTGCTCGAGCTCGTATTTCCGCTGGCGCTCAATCGGGTCATTGACGATTTGCTGCCAAGCGGCAAGTGGGACACCATCCTCTATGCATGCCTTGGACTGCTTGGCGTATATGTAATCAGTGCCGTTATGCATTTTGTAGTAACCTATTGGGGGCATAAGCTCGGCATCAACATTGAATCGGACATGCGCAAAAAGCTGTTCGACCGGATACAGAAGCTCAGCTTCGGCTTCTTCGATAACAATAAGACCGGTCATCTCGTCTCCCGTATGACCAACGATCTGATGGATATCGGGGAAATCGCCCACCATGGTCCGGAGGATATGTTTATCGCCGTCATGACACTTATGGGCACGTTCGGAATTATGTTAAGCATCAACTGGCAGCTTGCCGTGTTGACCTTCATCATTATTCCGCTCATTGTTTATTTGTCTTTATATTTCAGCCGCAAAATGTCGCGTGCATTCGATAGCCTGTTCGCGAATATTGCCGATTACAACGCACAGGTGGAGAACAACGTAAGCGGCATTCGCGTCGTTCAAGCTTTCTCGAACGAAAAACACGAAATGAAACGTTTTGCCGTGCAAAACGAAAACTTCCGGCTTAATAAGCTGCTTACTTACCGGATTATGGCATGGAATTCTTCGATAAGCTTTATTTTGATGAAGTTGATTTCTTTATTCGTAATTGTCGTCGGCGCATGGTATGTAATGGAGGATCGCATGACTTACGGCCAGTTCATCGCTTTCGTCATGCTGTCGAATATGTTCCTTCAGCCGATTAGACAAATCAATTCGTTCATTGAATCATTCCCCAAAGGGATTGCCGGGTTTAAGCGATACTTGGAGCTGCTCGAGACGGAACCGGACATCGCCGATGCGCCGGATGCCGTAGCGGTGAGCAAAGTGAAGGGGGATATCGCATTCAAGGGCGTCAGCTTCGGCTATGAGGATCGGCCGGACGTACTGAAAGGCATCGATCTGTCGGTGCGCGCCGGCGAGACGATCGCTTTGGTGGGTCCTTCGGGAGCCGGCAAGACGACGTTATGCAGTCTGCTGCCAAGGTTCTACGAGGTGACGGGCGGAGCGATTACTATCGACGGCATCGATATCCGCAAGATGACGCTGGAGTCTCTGCGCTCGCATATCGGGATCGTACAGCAGGATGTATTCCTGTTCGATGGTACGATTAGAGACAATATCGCGTATGGCAGATTGGGCGCTTCCGAAGAGGAATTATGGGAAGCTGCCCGCCGCGCGCAGCTCGAGGAGCTGATTGCCTCCCAGCCAAGCGGGATGGATACGATTATCGGAGAGCGGGGGGTTAAGTTGTCCGGCGGACAGAAGCAGCGGCTATCCATTGCCCGGATGTTCCTCAAAAATCCTTCCATTCTCATCTTGGACGAAGCGACCTCGGCGCTCGATACGGAAACGGAAGCGGCGATTCAGCTGGCATTATCGGAATTGTCGACCGGCCGGACGACGCTCATTATCGCGCATCGTCTGGCAACGATCAAGAACGCCGACCGTATTGTCGTTATTGCGGACCAAGGCGTAGCAGAACAAGGCAAGCATGAAGAGCTGCTTAGCGTCGGCGGCGCATATAGCCGTTTGCACCGCGCATAATCAAGGGGAGAAGAGCGCCGAACGAGGCCGCTAATAGAGTCGTATTCTTTCCCTTAAAAAATAGAGGAGAACCAGCCACGCGGCTGGTTCTTTTTCTGCTTCGCCGTCAAATCTTATCTAACCAGACATGGTAGAAGCGGGCATGGATAAGATCCGTATATTTTATTTTGTAGAAGAACCGAAATCCGTAATTTTAAGCTTTATATCAAAAGTAACTGGAACCTGGCTGAAAACTTCATCCCAATTACCTTTAACCTCTTTCCATTTATGAGGATATTTAATGGAGAGATGTTTCCCGAAACCAGCTACATCTACTTTGTATTTCGCTTGCATTTTCGACATCAAATTATCGATCATTTTTTTCAATCGTGCTTCAAAAACCTTCTCTGCTGCTTCTAAATAGGCCATTTCGGATGGGTTTTCTTCTACATCCCAATTCTCAATTAATCTCCCGTTTGATTCAATGTCAACGTGAAAGGATAAATTATCACCTTGTAATTTTACAGTCGTTTTACTCTTCATCGATTTTATTTCATAGGTAATCGTCTCTTTTCTCCAATCATAGCTTTTAATGACTCCGCCTTTACCCGTACCTTTAACCCAAGATATGCTTTCTACATTTTCTTGATTGAGATCACCAATCCACTTGCCCGTATCCCCCTTAATAATACCGGCTCCTGCAAATTTGATTTCACCCTTTGAAGTGAAGATATTTTGCAGCAAGAAGCTTTGCTTAGAATGAATCAATCCATCCAACTGTGTTAGATTAACCTCAGGCATTACTTTATTTGTTCTATAACTATTTTGAGTCATAGAGTTAATCCGAAAGGATGGAACCACTTCCGGCTGGTCGCTAAGAAACGTATCATAAGCTCTGCCCTTACTGAAGAACACCCTGCAACTGGGACGTATATCATTATCACGGAGCACAAAGTCCATCAATTGATCCATATTTTGCCGCTGAGCTAATTTTGTTGATACAACAATCACTTTAAGATGATGTCCGATGACTGGACGATCACGACGTGTGGAGTATTGACGCATAATTTCGAATACTGAATCCCCTGTTAATCTCAAGTTTGAATATTTCAATAACTGCTTTTCTTTCGATTTCTCTTTTCGTCCAAACGAATTAATCGGCACGATTTGCACAGTAGCGGTAATTACATTTTTCTTATAATAATTTGCTCCCTGACTTTCTAAATCCCGTTCCGTTGCAACCCGTTCGCCTACATCTAATGCTAGACCTGCGTAAACACTTAAATCCTCGATCTCTTTACTGCTCCAGCAGCCTTGTATGATAACAAGCGAGGACAATAGAACAATAATTAGCAAGAACTTATGTCTATACATTCTGTTTTAAAACCTTCTTTCTCAATATGAACATGAATGAAAGGAAGACTGGCACGAGAAAAAACAATACAATCCCCATCTTGCCTATCATGTCTCCCAACTTAAAAACCTCATTCATTCGCTGTGGCAGCAGCGTCATAATGAACATGGCGGGTATTAATCCAAATATCACTGCTTGAATTTTAAAGCCAAACACCTGAGAAATGCCTAGTGATGCATTGTAATAAAAGCTGGTGAAGTTGCAAAATAATTGCATCATCCAGATGACCAAAAACGGAAACTCAAAACGTTCAAAAATTAACCCGGCAATTTCAAAGCTTCGTAGCAGGTCAATTGTTGGCCATGTGCTATTCAAAACGGAATCTACACTCATTCCTCCAATTACGACAATGACAGTCATAAGATATAGCACAAACGGAATGCCTATTCCTACAAAAGTAGCTTTCACTGCCCGCTCGGGATGCTGCATGTGTGCAACAAGAATCATGATGGCTTCGAATCCAGTAAAGGTAAGCACGGTAGACTTCAAACCTTTAAAAACCGGTAGTAAGCCTTCGCTTAAAACAGGACGTAAATGATTAATATCGAACAACCGAATACTGAGGAAATAAGAAAGCACCAGTATGAGGATACTGATCGGGAAAATAATTTGAAACACTCTTGCAATCGAATTAATTCCACCAAAGCAAATATAGGCGCCTACCCAAATAAAAGGAATGACAATCGCCCAAATCGGTGTTCCTTCCAGCAAATAATACATGGTAACCTCTGCAAATACCCTAACCTCGAATCCAGCAATAACGATGAAATAAATAATTAAGCACAAACTTAACACGCCGCCGGGAACCGTGCCAACGATTCGTTTAGCATATTGATACACCGTATGTTTAGGAAACTGCTGGCTTAATTTCACCATAACTAACGCTGCCAGCATGACGACAAAACCACCTAATATTACAGATAACCAAACATCAGGAGTTTGCGCAGCTTCGATTACACTTCTTGGCAAAGTCAAAATACCTGCACCCAGAACTGAATCTGTTACAAATATCGAGGTTTGTGTAGTGGTGATTTTATCATCTGTCCGTATAAACATCGCTGTCCCTCCAATCGAAGCGGCTATGAGATTCGATTCTTGTCCTGCGTCTTCATCATTTTCGGTCGTTTTTTCATTAAAGGTAACGGAGCACGAATAAACAAATCCTTCCAATCATTAAAGCGAAACGGTGAGATCGGTGTAACATATGGGACGCCAAAGCTTTTCAGCTTGCTTAAGTGGCCGCATAGTAACAAAAAAAACAAAATCGTTCCAAACATCCCCAGCACTGCAGCGCATAACATGCCTCCGAATCTTAAAATCCGCAACGTAATTCCTGCGCTATATACGGGAATGGAGAAAGAAGAGATTGCAGTCACAGCAACCACGATGACCAAAAAGGGGCTAACAATGCCTGCTTGTACTGCAGCCTCACCGATGATCAAGCCTCCAACGATGCCCATTGCGGGTCCAATCGGTTTGGGTAACCGTATTCCGGCTTCGCGCAATATTTCGATAGAGATCTCCAGAATCATTACCTCTATTAAGGCAGGAAAGGGAACGCCTTGCCTTGCTTCAATAATGCTGATCGCCAGCTCTGTCGGGATTAATCCGGGGTGAAAGGAAATAAATGATATGTATAATGCTGGTGCCATCAGTGCTAAGAATGCTGCAAAAAAACGCAGCATCCGCAATAAAGTGCCAGGAAGCCAACGGTCATAATAATCCTCTGGCGATTGCAGCAGCATACTGAACGTTACAGGAACAATAAGAGCGAATGGAGTGCCGTCCAATAGAATAGCTATCCTTCCTTCCAATAAACCGCTAATGACGCGATCGGGCCGCTCTGTATTATGAGCCTGCTGAAACGGACTAAGGTAATCATCCTCTATGAGTTGTTCTACATAACCAGCTTCAGCGATGAAATCCATATGGATGGTTTCAATTCGATCTCTTACTCCCTGGAGAAGGTCTGGATTAACAATATCTTTCATGTATGCTATAACTAATTTTCTTTTTATTCGAGCTCCTACCACATAGCTATTGATTTCCAGGCTCTCATTGTAGCCTTGTCTTCGAAGCATCAATGTATTCTCGCTTAATACTTCTGTGAAACCGATACGAGGACCGCGAAGTAATGCTTCCGAGCTTGGTTCGTTAATCTCCCTGGACTTCATATTGGACGAGTGAATGAGGAGTGCGCTTGGCATACCTTCTATAAGCAAGGCACTACACCCCATCAGAATGGATTGATTTAGTTCATGAAGCTCTACAGCTTCATAAGCCTCACAAACAGGAAGTACCTTATGTAGAAGATACGTCGCTAACAATACCGAACTTATGTCTGTTAAGTCCTTCTCCGAGTCTGACATTAAAATGTTCATAATATGACCGTTGATCAGTTCTTCATTCTGCAGCCCGTCAATAAAAATAAGCACGGCTCGAGCTTGAAGCTTGGTTGCTTCAAATTCACGGAAATGAACATCGCTATTATTGCCTATGAGTTGTTTGATTGCATTCAAATTGTCTTCATAATTGATCGACAAATTTGTATAATCTGTCTGATCGTTTCCATGATTATCTTTCTGGGATGGAGCACCGTTCTTTGTAACTAACGATCTTAGAAATTTGTTTAGATAATAAATACCTATGGCGATAAACATACTTAGGAAAGCTTGCGCGAATATTTTCCAATCGGGAAGTTTCGATATTATTGCAGCCCACATGGCAATCATTCCTTTCCAAAGTATCTTTCAATTAACTTGCCCTAGAAAAATTCTTCTTATTAGATGATTGTGGGGATCGTTCTTTCTTGAGAAAAAGACTGTGATAATATACTGTTTGTGATATAAACTATTTATAGTTTTAAAGCGGCTGATGCTAGGGAGCTATACATACATTGGCTCACTACAATAAAAGGAGCATGAACGATGGCTAACGTGCAGAGCAGACAAAGAGAGATCATCTGCCAATTGGCGAGCCGCGCATGGAATGAACCGCTGCTGGACAGCGGGCTTTGGCGGCATGATGATATTCGCAACAACCTGTATGATGCGTCTTACTTGGTGGCTGCCTCTTCCGATTCAGTATGCAGCGATAAGCTGGGAATAAACTCTCGGGAGGCGATGGCCAAAGCGGTCAGCGTTTTCGAGCGTGTACTGGAGCTTCAGGACAAAAACAGTGCAAGAGATACATATGGTCATTGGCCTCTTGGTCTCGGCGATAAGCCTGACGAGGCGCAGCCCAATCCGCTTCCGGCTGAGCTGATGGGTGTACTGATCGTTTACTTCCAGCAGCAATACGGGGCACAGCTTCCTGAGTCTCTCAGTCAATCACTGAATGAGGCGATTGAAGCATTGTACCAAAGTGCTTACTATCGTGAGCCTGTGAAGGCATTTAATCATCATGAAGCGAAGTATACGGCGACGAAGCTTATTTTCGGATATCGCTTCAAGGATGAAGAGCTGTTGGAAAGAGGCAGGCTGGATTTGCAGCAAACTTTGGACCGCGTGAGGACGCTAGGTTTACCGGAATACGGCGCGCTTCCTTGGTTCTGGCATTGGATTCAGGCGTTCACCTGTGCTTATGAAATCATAGCTGTACATGACATTCGCGAAGATCTGGCCTCGCTGTTGAATGAGCTTTGGAATTACCGAGCGACCTACTACTTGAAGGGGGCATGGACGGGTGGACGGATGCGCAGCTTAGGGCATGATTTGCCAAGAGACGGCAATGTCGCATTCGATTATGTTCAGTTCGGCGACTTTTCCTTGCCGCAAGCGCTGACGCGAGTCGAATATGCGGGACTACTGTTCTACCCAGCACCAGAGAGTGCTATACGTACAGCGATGAACAGAGATCTGCCTCAAATCATCGAGCGAGTCATTACGCCTGCTGGTGAAGATGTGAAGCGATCGCTGCATAGCTACCTGTACGTGGATAAAGGTTTCGCCATGGGCGGAATCAGGGAACGCGTCAAGGAGTATGACAACGAGCAGCATCGTTGGGGCATTGATTTTCCATTGCGCCAAGACGGTGGCGTGAACCGTCTGTACATCATGCAGCCGGGCGAAGGTTACAACGATGGCGATCCGCGCCATGCCGGGGAGTCGGGACAACTATTGTTCCATCGCAATGCAATCATCGCTTTATTTCCTTTCGCGCAAGGCGAGGACGGAAGGCTGGTTGGCGTTCTTCCGAAGGGAGAATGGATGCGCACAGACCATTCGCTCTTTGGACGCATTGATGATGTGTTCATCGCTTTGTATTTGCTCCATGACTTCACGCTTGTCGAAGAGGTTGACCGTATCGCGCTAACCAGCCGGGGACTTGATGCTGGCGGCGTAGTCGTAGAAGCAGTAAGCGCTGATACAGCAGCACGCAAACACCTTAACAGCTTGAAGGACTTTATGGAGGAAATGGCAAACCATAATCCGTTATGGTCAGGTGGCTTTCATCAGTCGCTGCGAGTGGAATATTCGAACTTGGATGGAGAAATATTGGCGTTAACTCTTCACGAGGAGCCGCAACGAACCCGGCGGAACATGAACGATACAGTAGAGAGCGAAGGTGATGTAAATTGACAAGCTCGGTTGGAACGCGAGAAACCTTGATCGGCTGGTTCGAGGAGCCGCGCTTAGCGGGAGCAGCCTTGTACACGAAGAATGGAAACGCTGTAGATTGGAAGAGGATAGCGAATGATTCCCTCTATGCCGACATGATCAAGGAAATAAAGGATGAGGGAGAGCGGCTGCTGACAGAACCGATACCGGAACTGACTCAAGAGTTGTATGCGCTGTTCGAAACGACGGGCAATCGACTGTCCTATGAAGGTCTTTACTTCAATCGGAGACGGAGACTAACGACATTTGCGCTGCTGTCTCTTCTATATCCGGATACTGCGGCGTATAGAAGCGCGCTTGAACGAATCGTGGAAGCGATCATAACTGAACCGACCTGGTGTCTGCCCGCGCATATGAAAGGTCACATCATCGGGAGAAATATCGATCTGTTCGCCGCGGAGACCGGCTTTGCGTTTTGCGAGATTTTATCGATGGCAGGCGATTTATTGCCGCAGACTCTGAGGGATGAAATGTTGGAGCAAGTGGATCAGAGATTGTTTATCCCTTACTTATGTTACGGCCCGTATCATTGGGAGACGGCGGATCATAACTGGGCGGCTGTATGCGCAGGATCGATTGCCTCAGCCGCATTGCTTGTCGAACGCGATAATGAGCGACTCGCTCAAATGATTGTGAAAGCGCTAGACACGATGGAGCATTATTTGTCCGGCTTCGGCGCGGACGGGGCTTGCCTGGAAGGGCCGGGCTACTGGAATTACGGTTTCGGCTATTATATTTATTTCGCTGATCTGCTGTATAACGCAACAGGTGGCCGGGCTAGCTTGCTTGATAATGCGAAGGTCAGAGAGATTGCGATGTTCCAGCAACGAAGCTATTTAACCGGTAATAGGCCAGCCAATTTTTCTGATGCGATGCCTAGTGTAAGCGTTCACATCGGGTTATCCGATTATTTGGCCGTATCCTTTGATGAAGCGGAGCATCCGCCCCTCTCCATCCGTGCTGCATTTAGCGAGGATCATTGCATGCGTTATGCGCCTGCCTTGCGGAATTTGATCTGGTATCGTCCAGAGGCGGCCAGACAAGCCGATTGGAGTCCGGCCAGCTGGTACTTGCCAGACGCCGAGTGGCTTATATCGCGCAGCCGATCAAGCGTAGGCAGCTTCGGCTTCGCGGCTAAGGGAGGCAACAATAACGAGCCGCATAACCATAACGACGTCGGCCATTTTATATTGCTCGCGGATGACGATCCGGCATTTGCTGCCGATCTAGGCGCTGGGGAATACACGGCACAATATTTTGGTCCTGATAGATACAGCTATGATTGTACTGGCGCGCAAGGGCATTCGCTTCCTGTCGTGGGGGGGAGACTGCAGCAGACGGGAGCCGGCAGTATGGCCTCCGTGCTTGAAGCGCATACGAGCGCGGATGAAGATCGGTTGGAGCTTGAACTAGCTAGCTGTTATTCGGATGTTGCCGAATTGTCCTCTTTCAAGCGGCAGTTCATATGGCGCAAGCTTACGCGGCCGGTTCTCGAGCTGACAGATTCATTTCGATTCACGGACAAAACGCTGTCCATCGTGGAGACCGTCATTACACGTTGCAAGCCATCGTTGCTCGAAGACGGGCACATACGTCTTCAAGGGGAACAACGACATGACGTTGCCCTCGAGTTCGAAGCTGGACGGTATGACGTAACGATCGATGAGATACGTTTTTCCAATCATTTTGGCCAAGTAGAAAGCTATTACCGCATTCAACTGATCGTGAAGGACGAAGTTTCGAGCGAGCCTGTCTATAAATTGTTATTCAAATTTTGATTGTTCAACCATTGCTATGGGTTAATGAAGCCTGGGAGCAAGCCGTCACGAAAGTAAGGCGGACTAGCGGCCGACGGCTGGCTTCTGGCCGGGATTGCTGTGGCTGCTGCATGAGGGCAGCGAGGAAGCTTCATTCCGGATCATTGCCGAGCAATGCGAGCAACGGCTGGACGATGTGCTAAACGGTTAGCGAATATATTTAATAGAAATCTTCCGGTCTACAGCGGCAACAAACAGTTGCGGCTGGAGATCGGATTTTTTTTGCGAAGCAGGGCATGGACGCGGCAGAATTGTGCTACATGTTGCGGAAGAGTAAGTGCAATTATTTTCCGCCGTTATCGTCCTGCTGCTAGCGATTGCTGCAACAATTATCCATTTGCCAGCGTTTTACAATTAGGAAGCGTCAGTGACGACTCAGTGAGAGGATGAAAGGCAATGTTAAAGCAACTGAAGGTGCGTATACGAATGACAGGTTTGCTATTCATTGCTGGCCTGCTGTTAGCGTCATGTTCTGCAACGAATGAGCAACCTGGAGAAAATTCGCTCTCCGCGAGTTCGGGATCTGTAGCCTCGGAGGCCCCGCCAACCGCAGCGCCGGTCAGCAACGAGCCGGATTTTAAGCCAGAGCAATTAGCATCCATTCCAGGTAAAGACATCTATTTGTATAGTCAACAGTCAGAAGGCGTTACGCTGCAAGTTGGCGAAAAGGAGCAGTCGTTTGATTGGATTTATGCGACGCCAAGAAATATTCCACCGCATATGAAAGCATTGGATTACGATGGAGATGGGGAGGACGAACTGGCAGTAGACTTGTATATGGGCTCCGGAACAGGCGTCTCTGTTGAGCAATTGCGCGTGGTAGAGCTGAATGATACAGGGCTAGAAAACGGACATTTCTTCAAGGACCATGTCTATATTCCAGACGTATACTTAGGGCAGCTTCATGATGCGGTTGCTTTTAGTTTGTCGAAGGCGGATGATGCGTTAAGCGGCTTAATCACGATAGGTGATCATTTGTATACCGTTAATTTAGAGCCTTATGAAACGCCGGATTTAGGATCGATCAATGAGGGTTTGGTGTTCGGAAGTATTGTCCGTTTCTCCTTTGAGGACAAAGTCATCAAGGCGGAATTCGGATCCGGCATTACTGCCGGATCAGCGGTTTCTCCCACATATATTGGCGTAATTCAAGGAGATGTTCTGTACTCAGATGGACAATTTCAACTGACGAATATACAATTTGCAGAAACAGATAGTATCCAAATTGAGCATTGAAATTCACCGATCGTTATGATATGATGATGAAAATTTTTGATAACAGCGTTGATGAGAAGGAATACAATGCGCTTCATGTCCAGAGAGCAAGGGAATTGCTGCAACCTTTGCCTTAAGCCTTGTAGATCGTCGTCTCTGAGCTATTCGAAGGAAAGCAGAGTGCATCTACTTCAGATGCATATGGATTGCGAGTAGAATCGAACGGATTGGCACTCGTTACTGTGCTGCAGGCAAACTATTTTGCCTCATGAGACCGAAATGACAACATTTTGGTGAATCAGGGTGGTACCGCGAAAAGTTAACCCCTTTCGTCCCTTTGGCTATAGCAGCATATGCTGCCGCCATCGGATGGAAGGGGTTTTGTTGTTGCTATTATCAACGATATAAATGCGATGAAGAGAAGAAGTACAAAGGCTTTATGTCCAGAGAGCAAGGGGAACGCTGCAACCTTTGCCTTAAGGTCCTGTACAAGTCGTCTCGGAGCTGTTGAAGGAAACCGCGCCTGTCGTTATTCCACCGCGAAGGCTAGCGAGTAGTAGAATCAACCGGAATGGCACACGATATCGTGCTGCAGACAAGTCGTATGTCTTGTCTCATGAGGCTGGAATGGCAACATTTCGGCAAATCAGGGTGGTACCGCGAAATGATAACCTCTTTCGTCCCTTGGCTTAGCAGCTGTATGCTGTCGCCAACGGATGAGAGAGGTTTTTTTATTTAGCTAAGTTTAATCGATAGAAATAAGCGATGAAGAGAAGCGTTTACGAATGCGTTATGTACAGAGAGCAAAGGAAACGGTGCAACCTTTGCCATAAGGCGCGTGAACGGTCGTCTCGGAGCTGTTGAAGGAAAGCCAAGACGGGCAGAAGCAATGCGTTGTTCGTCCATTTGGCGAGTAGACTTAACCGGATTGGCACACGTTAACGTGCTGCAGACAGATCGAATGATCTTGTCTCATGAGGCCGAAATCGCTACAATAACATTTCGGTGAATCAGGGTGGTACCACGAGAAGCTAACCCCTTTCGTCCCTTTGGCTGGCAGCGCATGCTGTCGCCATGGGAGGAGAGGGGTTTTTGATTTGCATAAATACTAAACCAATGGAGGGATTGGAATGAACAAAGGAACAACGGATTACATTAGTGGGTCGGAGGCGCTTCTGCGCTGTCTGCAGGCAGAGGGTGTGGATTGCGTATTCGGCTATCCGGGCGGCAGTGCGCTCTACATTTACGATGCAATGGTAGGCAATCCGGACTTTAAGCATATATTGACTCGACATGAACAAGGGGCGGTTCACGCAGCCGACGGTTATGCGCGCTCGACAGGCAAGGTCGGCGTCTGTCTCGCGACATCCGGTCCTGGTGCGACGAACCTCGTTACAGGCATTGCCACGGCACATATGGATTCCGTGCCGCTTGTTGTTATTACCGCTAATGTGTTCCAGTCGTTGAAGGGCTCGGATGCGTTCCAAGAAGCGGATATAATATCTATCACGATGCCGATTACGAAGCATAGCTATTATGTCAGCGATGCCGAGGAGCTTCCACGTATCGTTCATGAAGCGTTCTTTCTTGCGAACAGCGGCAGGAAAGGCCCAGTCCTGATCGATATACCAAAGGACGTATCGAATCAGAAGCTGCATTACAAGCCGCACAAGCACAAGGAGATCGATATTCGGGGGTATAATGCTTCTCCGTCACTTGATCTTATGCAAGTTGATGAACTGCTTGAAGCGATTGCCGTATCGGAACGCCCGGTTATTATAGCAGGGGGCGGTGTCGTCTATTCGGGCGCAGCAGATGAGCTGCTAACTTTCGCTGAGTTGACAAGTATGCCTGTAGCGACGACGCTGCTTGGTTTAGGCGCATTCCCAAGCGCGCATGAGCTATGGCTTGGCATGCCTGGCCACCATGGCACGTATACAGCTAATATGGCGATTCAACAGGCTGATCTCATTCTGTCCATCGGCTCGAGATTCGACGATCGGGTCACGATGAAGGTAGACGGCTTCGCGCCGCAAGCGAAAGTAATTGCCCATATCGATATCGATCCGGCGGAGATCGGCAAAATCGTCAAGACGGATATTGCTTGTGTCGGAGATATTAAAGAAGTGCTGACTCACGCGAATAGGAGTGCTCGCAGTGCTTGGTCGGCGCAATGGATCGAAGAGCTTAAGCTCAGCTGTCTGAAGCATCCGTTGCGCTATGCCGATTCAGATAAAGTACTGAAGCCGCAATTCGTCATGGAGTTGATTAGCGAAACGACAGGCGGCGAAGCGATCATTACGACCGATGTCGGCCAACATCAAATGTGGGCAGCGCAGTTCTATAAGTTCAAATATCCGCGCTCGCTCGTAACTTCGGGAGGTTTCGGCACGATGGGCTTCGGATTCCCGTCGGCTATCGGCGCTCAGATCGGCAATCCGCACCGGCTTGTCGTTTCCATTAATGGCGATGGAGGCATGCAAATGTGCGCACAGGAGCTGGCGATATGTGCGATTCATCAAATTCCGGTTAAGATCGTCGTAATCAACAACCAGGTGCTCGGCATGGTTAAGCAGCAGCAAGAGCTCATGTACGACAAACGGTTCAGTCAGATCGACCTTGCCGGCAGTCCGGACTTCGTCATGCTTGCCGATGCTTATGGGGTTAAAGGTCTCAGGGCCAGCACGAAAGCGGAAGCTGTGCGCATATGGGAAGAGGCACTGGCAACCCCTGGGCCGGTATTGCTGGAGTTTGTTATCCCGTCGGACGAGAATGTGTATCCGATGGTGCTGGGGGGGACGACGCTCGATCAGATGCTGCTCGGAAGCTTCGATTCGTAATTGCGGCCCTCGGCTTCCGCGATGCCGAAATGTTGATCGAGTTTCTCGGCAATTCCCGGTTGCTCGTAGAACGCGATTTTGTTATCAATAAGCTTCAGGTGATTAGCCAAATCGTCTATTTGCTTTAGTACGGCTTGCCGATGCAAAGTCAGCATTTCCTTGCGTGGATGAATCGTTCTGCCGCCTTCCTTGGCCCATTCCATATATTTCTTGATTTCCTTGATCGGCATCCCCGTATCTTTCAAGCAGCAGATGAGCGCAACCCAATCCAGATCGTTGTCGGAAAATGATCGGTTGCCCGATGAATTGCGGGAGATAAAGGGGAGAAGGCCCTCTTTGTCATAATATCGGAGCGTATGCGCGGACAGTCCAAACTTCGCGGCAACCTCATTAATCGTGTATGGCATATTTATTTTCATCCTCTCGCTTGACTTCGAGTTAACTCTAAGTGATAGCCTTACTTTAGACCGAAATGCTTCTATAAGCAAGCGGTTAAAAAAACAGGTTAGAGGAGAATGCAGAATGGGCAATACGACCACAATCGCGCTAGTAACCGGCGGAAGCCGCGGTTTAGGCAGGAATTCGGCCATTGCGCTGTCCAAGAAAGGCATCGATGTCATTGTGACTTACAATAAAGAGCAGGAGCTCGCCGATTCCGCCGTAAGTGAAATTGAAAGCAATGGAGCAAAGGGTTATGCGATGAAGCTTGATGCAGGAGATGTGTTTTCTTTCGAAGCATTCAGGTCGCAGCTGCAAGCTGTGCTTAAGGAACAATGGAATCGGGATCATATCGATTTTCTAGTCAACAATGCGGGTTTCGGCATAAATGCGCCGATTGCCGATACGACTGTCGAGCAGTTCGATAGCTTGATGAACGTTCACTTTAAAGGGGTATTTTTCCTTACGCAGACGCTGCTGCCGGTTATGAACGATCATGGCGGTATCGTTAATATTTCCACGGGACTGACGCGCTTCTCCATGAAGGGCAGTGCAGCTTATGCGGCAATGAAAGGCGCAATCGAAGTGCTTACGAAGTATATGGCGCAGGAGCTGGGCGAGCGCGGCATCCGCGTTAACGTCGTTGCGCCCGGCGCGATTGCGACCGATTTCGGCGGCGGACGCATAAAGTCGAACCAAGGTCTAAGGGACCACATCGGATCGATTACAGCGCTCGGACGAGCGGGCGAAGCCGACGATATTGGCGGCGTGGTCGCGGCACTTTGCACGCCGGAGCTCGCTTGGGTCAACGCTCAACGTATCGAAGCATCCGGAGGTATGCTTTTGTAAGTTAGCTGCAATAACGAAGAAGAACGCAAGGCCGAGGCTTCTAAAGCCCTCTGCCTTGCGTTCTTTTGGATTAGGATTCGTAAGGAATCGTTTGAATAGTGCCATCCTCATTGTAATGCAACTCTGTAAACTTAACGCTTCGCTTATTATCCGCACCGCCCGACAGCGAGCTGTCATGATAGAATAAGTACCACTTTTCATTGAACTGCACGATCGAGTGATGCGTAGTCCAGCCTAAGACCGGTGTAAGAATCGTTCCCTGATATACATAAGGCCCCTGGGGATCTTTGCTGATCGCGTAGACGATCTTATGCGTCGTTCCCGTGGAGTAGGACAAGTAATAGTATCCGTTGTACTTATGTACCCATGGGCCTTCGAAGTATCTGCGGTCTTCGTCGCCTGCCGGTATCGGATTGCCATCCTCGTCTACGATTGAGATTTGCTTCGGCTCGCTCTTGAACGTTAGCAAATCATCGCTAAGCTCAGCTACGATTGGACCGAGCGCCGGTTCAGACGCTGCCGGGCCTTCCGCATCTTCTACAAAGGAACCAGTCTGCCATTTCTCAAGCTGACCGCCCCATAATCCGCCGAAATAAATATATGCCTTATCGTCTTCGTCGATGAAGACGGCCGGATCGATGCTGAAGCTGCCAGGAATGTAGTCCGGCTGCGCCGTGAAAGGTCCCGCAGGCGATGTGCCGGTTGCTACGCCTAGTCGGAAAATATCGTCATGATCTCTAGCCGGGAAAAATAAATAGTACGTATTGTTGCGATAAGCCGCGTCAGGTGCCCACATTTGCTTTTTGGCCCAAGGAACATCTTTAACGTGAAGCGCTTCGCCGTGGTCAACACACTCGGAATTAACGTCATCCATTGAGAGAACGTGGTAATCTTCCATATCGTATTGGTCGCCGTTATCATTGGATGTCATCTCGTGATCGAGATCGTGGGAAGGATAAATATAAAGCTTGCCATCGAATACATGGGCAGAAGGGTCAGCGGTATAGATATGGGTTACTAAAGGCTTGTTCGGTGTAGTCATCGTTTCCTCCTAGTGAGTTCCTATGTTCGCGAAACCGTTTTCCTCCTTATTCTATCAAACAACGCTGCCCATTAAACCCTAACAATGTTTTGTTTTTAGCCCAAAATATTTAGATTTTCTCCCAAGCTTCCGTGATTAGCTCGCCGTTAAGGACAGCTGCAGCTAGCGACCCCATAGATGCGGCGGCAATCGCTTGATACATCTCTGTTGCGGCGTCTCCGGCGCTAAAGACGCCGGCAACGCTCGTCTTGCCGAAGTTGTCGATGACGACGGTTCCGGAATCGGTCATGTTGCAGCCAAGCATTTCAGGCAGTTTGGAGCCGGCAGCGAGCTTCGGAGCGAAGAAAATGCCCGTGCAGCTAATAATGCTCCCGTCTTCCAGCCGTATTTGGTTTACGATGCCGTCGTTTGACTCAATTTGCCCGATCGGCGAAGAATAGACGGCAACATTATGCCGGTTCAGCTCCTCGCGCTGCTCCTCGGACAGCTCGTCGGGCCCATTCGAGCATATAACCGTTTGATTCGTCCAACCGGTGAGCATCTTCGCGAGATGATGCGCTCCCTGCCCCTTCGCAATAATGGCGAGCGGCTGATCCCGCAGTTCCCAGCCGTCGCAATAAGGACAGACGAAAGCGCTCTTGCCATATACTTCTCGCAATCCATTGATCTCTACCGGCAGATCTCGTTTGCCAACGGCGAAGAGCAGCTTTTTAACATAGTATACCGCCCCTTGAGACGTCGTAATCATGAATCTGCCATCCGAACCGGATACGGCTGTCGCAGTTTCGTCGACGAAACGAACGCTAGGATAGGCGCTTATCTCCTCGCGCGCTACCTTCCTGAAGTCGGCGGGCTTAATGCCGTCGCGAGTGAGGTAACCATGAGTTGCATGCGTAACCCGATTGCGAGCCCGTCCCTCATCGATCAAGACAACGGTTTTTCTTGCTCTGCCCAGCACAAGGGCTGCACTCAAACCTGCAGGCCCGCCGCCGATAATACCTACATCCATCAATTGTTCCATTATAATCTCCCTTTCGGATCGTTAATTATAGACTTTCAATATCCATTATAGACTTTAATTATCCATAATTCAATGCGACGTTATCAAACTAAAGAAAAGGCTGCCCATGCGGGCAGCCTTCGTACTTTATTCGCCCCTAACATAGGCAAGCAGCTTCTGCAGCCATGTTAGGTTGTTTTGGAGCATTTGATAGGCATGCTCAGAGATAAGCTTGACCGGCACAAGCTTATTCTCCGAAATGTCGTGAAGAAGCTCGGGATCGCTATTTTCGATGAGTTCTATTCGTTTGGCCATACGATCGATCGATTCCTCAATGAGATAAGCCAGCTTGTGCTTATCGACTTTATCGAGAAATAGGAGCGAGGAGTAGAGCGTTGTTACGTTCGTGACGTTTTGGAAGACGGCATAGATGTCATCCTCCAGCGCCTTACGTCCTTTATCCGTTATGCCGTAAGTCGTTTTCTCGGGACGATTCTCCGATTGAACGACTTTAATTTTTTTGATTAAGCCTTTTTTGGCAAGTACCTCAAAATGATAATACAGCGTTCCATCATTAATGGATATGGCGCTGTCCAATGATTTGAGCACCTGCTTCTTCAGATCGTAGGGATGGCGCTCACCCTCGCTTAACGTTCCTAATATAAAAATTTGAAGTGTCATTATGGCCTCCTTAGCAACGGCAGACAAAAGGGCTGGCAGGACTATGAATCGTCTGCCGGCCCTTAAATTCTATAATAGCACATTAGAAAGCGTAATAATTACGTAAACTTTACATCATGATTGGCTGTGCAGCGGGCGGTTGCTGGGTGCCGCTTGGCTCTGCAGCTTCTTGAACGGCCTCCGATTTGCCTCCTTTGATAGCATGAATAACGGTATTGATAACAAGCGCGCCGACTGCGACAAGAGCAAGCCCGAGCACATAATAGCCTGTTCGGCCTCCGCCGAATAAGTTGTTGTAGACCAATTGAACATTGTAGAACATTGGCGTAACGTGGCTAACGGCTTTGAAGAAACCTGGCATCATATCTTGCGGCATCACAGCGCCGTTACTGACCGTTTGGCTAAGCAGGATCGGCAGGTTCACCAGCATGCCGGCCTGGCCGAGCAAGATGCAGAAGATGCTTGTGAATTCGATGGCTGCGAACATTTCCAGCGACTGAGTAAGCCACATATGAACAAACGTTTCGAAGCCGTAGCCTTGAACGGCAAAATAAATCGATATTCCAATGAGCGGAAGGATAAGCGACAGCAATACGTTAACGCCCTGCAACGACATGAACGCCTTCCACTTGCCGAGCTTAGACTTCAGCTCATTCAAAGCGCCAATGCTCATCATGGAGTAGATCATGGCAGCGGCATAGATAGACATCGTTAGAAACATCGGCGCCATCTGATTGTGCATCCCGGCAGGCGGTTGGTTCGTCATAACGATACTAGCCGCAAACTTGTTCTGAATCGCTTCTGTCATTTGCTTTGACTGCTCCTCAGGGACGTTCAGCGATTGCAGCGCACCTTGCGTCGACTGAGCGAGCAATTGCGAGCTCATTTGATTAGAAATTTGATCGGCTACGCTCTGGACGGTGCTGACGACAGAAGCAGGATTGGATTGATTAATGAAAAACTCAAGCTTTGCTTGCTCGCCCTGCTCTGACAGCTTCTGTGAGAAATCGGCCGGGATATGAATTAGAAGATGGGAGCTGCGGTCATCAAGTTGTTTCTTAGCATGATCCAACGAGTCATCCATTATGACTTTAAGCGGCAACTGTTCTTGCATTTGCTTTACGAACTCGTCCCCGTATTGCGCATCCTCATTGACGATGGAAACGGTAAGCTGGTCTACATTTTTGGGAATAGCGCTGTAACCCGACATGAAAATAACGATCATTACGACTTGATAAAAAACCATCATGAAAATGCCTGATGCAATCCCTTTGTGCTTCAAAAAACTTTTCATAGCTCCACTCTCCGCTCTTAATCTATACTCTATATAATATACTTTAATTAGAGTACTCTGTATGTAGTTTGTTGTCAAGTTCAATGGCAATGGACCAAGCATGCAGCGCTTGTACGTGAGCAAGTGCAAAAGTCCAAAAAATGATGCCTCTTATCTAAAAAATGCTACCTATAACGACCGCGCGCCAATTGCTACTATTTAATCGAAGGCTAGTTAGACGTCGTAACGAAGCAAAAAAACGATTCGGGAGGTAACATTCGTGAGGAAGATGGCAACCGTATTTATTGTTCTCGTCTTAGTACTGAACGGGTTCGCGACAATGGTTCATGCTGATTCGTCATCTGCGCCAGAAGGCTTGAATGGCATAATGACAGTCAATTCTGCTCAGTTGAGCTGGTCAGCCGCAGAAAATGCAATCGCTTACAATTTATACCGGGCACAAAGCAGTTCAGGGCCATACGAGAAGGTGAACGATGCTTCTATTGCAACAGCAAGCTATACGGACAAAGGTTTGGCGTCGGATACAACCTATTATTACAAGGTGTCCGCGCTAAGGGAGAGCGGAGAATCAAGTCTATCCGCAGAATTTGCAGGCACGACGGTTGTGGCCCTCGGCCCCAATGTGAAAGTCTATGATCCGACGATGGATATAGCAACGATCCAGTCGGAGGTTGATGACATCTTCGCCGAACAGGAACGGGCGGAGTTCGGTCAAAGCCGTTATTCGCTACTATTCAAGCCAGGCGTCTATAACAATCTGAACGTGAGAGTCGGCTTTTACACGCAAGTAGCAGGCCTTGGCCAAGACCCGGACGATGTGCTTATTAACGGCGGCGTCACGGCCGATGCCAAGTGGGACAACGGCAATGCCACACGCAATTTTTGGCGTTCGGTGGAAAATTTATCGTTTAAGCCGCTTGACCTGACCAAAAATCCGCCAACGCTGACCGATGCGAAGTGGGCGGTGTCGCAGGCTGCGCCGATGCGGCGCGTGCATGTGCTTGGGAAGATTAATTTATTCGACTTTACATCAAGCTGGGACGCGGGCTGGGCGAGCGGCGGCTATATCGCGGATTCTATTATCGACGGCACCATACTTCCAGCATCACAGCAACAATTTTTCTCCCGCAATAATGAGTATACGAGCTGGTTGAACGGCGTATGGAATATGATGTTCGTCGGCGATACGAACCCGCCTGAAGGAACATTCCCGGCACAGCCTTATACAGTCATCGATGAAACGCCGGCGATTAAGGAAAAGCCTTATCTCTATATCGACGATAGCGGCGAATATAACGTTTTTGTACCTTCACTGCAAACCGATAAAGTAGGCGTTAGCTGGAAGGACGGCTCGACTCCAGGCGACTCACTGCCGATTAGCGATTTTTACATTGCTGATCCCGAGAGCTCGACGGCGGACGATATTAATGCGGCCCTTGATAATGGACTTCATCTATTGTTTACGCCAGGCTTCTATTACTTGGACGATACGATAAGAGTAGAGAATCCGGACACCGTCGTAATGGGTCTTGGATATGCTTCGCTTGTGCCGACAACAGGATTGCCGGCTATGACGGTTGCCGACGTTGATGGAGTAAGCGTATCTTCGCTCTTCTTTATTGCCGGAGAGGAAATGTCTCCATCGCTTCTAACCGTTGGAGAGGAAAATTCAGGAGTCGACCATTCCGCTAATCCGATTCTTATTGCGGATCTATTCTTCGGTATAGGCGGATTTCTTCCAGGCAGCGCGGACGTCGGTCTTATCGTGAACAGCGACGACGTCATTGGCGATCACTTCTGGATTTGGCGCGCAGACCATGGCGCCGGAGCAAGCTGGGATACGAATATAAGCAATAACGGTATAATCGTGAACGGCAAAGATGTGACGATCTATGGGTTGTTCAACGAGCATCATGAGCAATACCAGACGATCTGGAACGGCAATGGCGGCAGGCTGTACTTCTATCAGTCCGAAATTCCATATGACCCGCCTTCCCAAGAAGCTTGGATGAGCCATGACGGAACCGTTAACGGCTATGCTTCCTATAAGGTTGGCGACGATGTAACGACTCATGAGGCGTGGGGGCTTGGCATTTATTCCTTTTTCAGGGACGCTGACGTTGACTTGGAAAATGCGATGGAGGTTCCGCAAGTAGAAGGGGTCAAGATCCATCATGTGACAACGATATGGCTGAACGGCGTGGCAGGCAGCGAGATTACGCATATTATTAACGGCACCGGCGGCAAAGTATATGCCAACTCGCCGGCAAGCGCGATGCGCCAGACGGTTACGCATTATACGACAGGCGACAGCGAAGCGCCTACCGAACCGACAGACTTAACGGCGCTTGCGGTATCCAGCAAGCAGATCGACTTGACCTGGACGGCTGCAACCGACAATATCGGCGTTGAAAGCTACGATATTTATCGCAATGGCGTGAAGGTGGGTACTGCGAACGGATCGTCCTATAGCGATTCGGGACTTAAAGCGAAGAAGGAATACAGCTATACGGTCGTAGCGCGAGACTCCGCAGGCAATCAATCGGAGGCCAGCAATGAAGCAAGCGCCGTGACGCAAAGAGAATTAACGACTTACAATCAAAGCGAATGGACAGCAACGGCCTCGTCCGGTACCGGCAGCGTCGGCAGTCTAATAGACGGCAATGCAAGCTCGCGCTGGAGCTCGGGAACGCCGATGGTTCCAGGACAATACTTTGCTATCGATATGAAGTCGGCCAAGCAAATTTCACGCTTGTCGATTACGTTGCCGGCAGGCAATAACGACTATGCGCGCGGTTACGAGATATACATCTCGCAAGACGGCATCGATTGGGGTACGGCGGTCGCAAGCGATTCGGGCAGCGCGTCCATCATCGTTGACTTCGAAGAAGCATTAACGGCGCAATTCGTTAAAGTCGTGCAGACGGGCTCAGCCGGAAGCTGGTGGGCCGTCGATGAATTCGGCGTTTACACGGATACGGAGAAATCGCTTGATCGGAAGACATGGACGGCAACGGCTTCGCCGGCAGGCGACTCTACAGCCAATCTGCTTGACGATAAGCCTTCAACCCGTTGGAGCTCTGGTACGACGATGGTTCCCGGCCAATCGATCGTCATTGATATGAAGGCAGAGCAAAGGTTTAACAAAATCGTAGTGGACTCTAATGGAAGCAGCAACGATTATTCACGTTCTTATGAAATCTATATTTCTGACGATGGCGCAGAATGGGGGACGGCGCTCGTTGCGGGAAACGCGAACGGTCCGCTCATTGTATCCGATTTTGCCGATCAGACGGCTCGCTATTTGAAGCTCGTTCAGACGGCGACGAATAGCAGCTGGTGGTCCATCCATGAGATTATCGTTTACCGTGACGGTACGGTGCCAGTGACGGTAAGTGAACTTGAAGTAGCGGCCGCTGGCGGAGCGGAGGCGATTACGGCGAAAGGAGGAACGCTCCAAATGACGGCGCAGGCGCTGCCGGTCTATGCGGATGATACGGACGTCGTTTGGTCGATCACAGGAACAGACGATGAGGAGACCGATCTCGCGACGATTAGCGCAAGCGGTCTGGTAACCGCACTCGATAACGGTGCGGTGAAGGCAGTTGCCACGGCGGTTGACGGTTCGGGGGTAACAGGGAGCGCGGTCATTGAAATAAGCGGCCAACATCCGGTCACTGCAATAGTCGTAACGGCTGAAGACGATGCAACATCGATTACAACCGCAGGCGGAGAGCTGCAGCTGTTCGCAGCCGTTTCGCCGGACAATGCTGACGATCCAGGCGTAATCTGGTCCGTGACGGGCTCTAACGGAGATGAGACGACAGCAGCGGCAATTAACGATAACGGCGTTTTGACCGCCCTCGATAACGGTACAGTCAAAGCCGTAGCTACGGCAATCGACGGAACGGGGGTCACAGGCAGTCTTACGATTGCGATTAGCGGACAACATCCGGTAACCGATATTGAAGTAACAGGAGCAGGCGGAGCGTCAACGATTGCGACAAAAGGCGGTACTTTGCAGTTGAATGCCGAAGTTCGGCCTTCGGATGCGGACAATAAAGAGTACGTTTGGTCGGTAACCGGAACGGACAGCTTGCCAACGGCACTGGCAACGATAAGCAGTTCGGGTCTGTTGACCGCGGTCGATAACGGTTCTGTGAACGTTGTGGCGTCTGCAACAGACGGCTCTGGCGTAACGGGTATCCTAACCGTAGATATTAGCGGCCAACATCCCGTAACAAGTATTGCAGTAACAGCGGCAGGCGGTGCAACTGCGATTACAGCTAAGGGCGGAACGCTGCAGCTGAATGCCGACGTACTGCCAGCCGATGCGGATAATGATACGGTAGTATGGTCAGTTGCGGCGCCTGACGACACCCCGACAGATAAAGCAACAATAAGTGTAGACGGATTATTAACGGCCGTTAAGAATGGAGAAATCAAAGCAGTTGCGACAGCAGCGGACGGCTCGGGCGTCACTGGCACTATTGTTATTGTCATTAGCGGTCAGAAGTCGCAAAATACAAGCAATCCTCCAGTGGATCAGCCATCCGTCCCTGAGCAATCGGGAGAAGATACCGAGCTTGTGCTGCAAGGCGAGAAAGCGGTAGCGGAGCTGTCTCCTGGGGAGACGGAGGCGCAACTATCGGTAGACAGTATCAAAGCAGTTGGCAACCATCCCGTTGTCATTCAAGCGGATGACGTGTCCATCACGATTCCGAATGCTGTTCTTGCGCAATTGATCGGTTTGGTTCCTGGGGCGATAGACGCTAAGGTCACCATTCGCATTCATGGCGCAGCACAGGCAGATACACCTGCCGGTCCGAACCTGACGTTCGGCGGCCAAGTGTTCGAACTCGATCTTTTTCTTACAGATAAGGACGGTAAGCAAGTGAAGCTATCGTCTTTCCCTGAACCTGTCGTCATTACGCTTCCTATCACTTCTAATAATGTCGATAAAGAGCTGCTCGGCGTTTATTACTACAATGAAGCGACGAAGGTGTGGGAGTATGTAGGCGGGACGGTTGATCCGTCAGGGACAGCAGTCGTCGTCAGCTTGCAGCACTTTAGCAAATATGCGGTTATGGCCTATAACAAGTCATTCACTGATGTGCCAATATCCCATTGGGCATATAAGACGATCAAAGTGCTCGCTTCGAAACATATTGTGAATGGCGTGACGGAGGTATCTTTTAATCCTGCCGGACAGACGACGCGCGCGCAATTCGTTACGATGCTTGCTAATGCGCTCGGGCTGACAAGCGATAACGGGGTTACGCCGTTCACCGATGTGGATGCTCAGGGTTGGTACGCAGGAAGTATTGCGGCTGCATATAAGGCCGGGTTAGTAACAGGAGTATCGGAGACGAGTTTCGCTCCGAATGCGACAATCACAAGAGAGCAGATGGCGATATTGATGGTAAGGGCTTATGAGCTGGCGAGCGGCAAGAAGGCATCGGATCAAGCAAGCTTGGCAAGCTTGAAGGACGGGGAGAAAGTTTCCGTTTGGGCTGCGGATGGTGTTGCGAAAGCTATCGAGTTGGGCTTAATGAAGGGCCAATCAGCAGCGTTGTTCGCTCCTCAGGATCAAGCGAGCCGCGCGGAAACGGCGCAAGCGATCTATAATTTATTGAACAAGTTGCAGCGGATATAGAATAACGGACGAGAGCAGAGAGGCTGAACCTGAGCAACGGCAGGTTCGGCCTCTTCGTCATTCTAATTGTGAACATTGTATGCCAGTCCGGATAAACCTTCATTTTGCGCCGATAGGTTGGTATACTTGGGACAAGTAGCAGGACAAGACGCGATGAATGGAGCTATTCCTATGTATAGTAGTTTGGAGCAATGTTTAATTGATCTTGAGAAAAACGGCCATCTCGTTCGGATTAAGGAAGAGGTTGACCCGTATTTAGAGATGGCGGCTATCCATATGAAAGTTTTTGAGGCGGGAGGACCTGCCTTATTGTTCGAAAATGTGAAAGGAACGAAGTTCCGATCCGTATCGAATCTGTTCGGTACGACTGAGCGGAGCATGTTCATCTTCCGCCAAACATGGGATGCAGTTCAGAAGGTAATGGCTGTTCGCAGCGATCCGATGAGCGCGCTGAAGCGGCCCTTCAGCAATATCGGAACAGGCTTAGCGGCTTGGAATGCGCTCCCCGTGAAGAAGACGCGCAGTCCGCTTGCGCTTCATGAAGTGAACATCTCCGACTTGCCGCTCATCCAGAGCTGGCCGATGGATGGCGGAGCTTTCGTAACGCTGCCTCAAGTGTATTCGGAGGATCCGGATAAGCCTGGCATTATGAATTCCAATCTCGGAATGTACCGCATTCAGCTAAGCGGCAACGAATACGAGATGAACAAGGAAGTCGGTCTGCATTATCAGATACATCGGGGCATTGGCATCCATCAGGAAAAGGCGACGAGGAAGGGGCAGCCGCTCAAGGTAAGCATCTTCATCGGCGGCCCTCCCGCACATACGCTGTCGGCGGTTATGCCGCTGCCCGAGGGCTTAAGCGAAATGACGTTCGCAGGTCTGCTTGCAGGTCGGCGTTTCAACTACAGCTATGTCGACGGCTATTGCATTAGCAATGACGCCGACTTTGTCATTACGGGTGAGATTCATCCCGGCGAGACGAAGCCGGAAGGCCCGTTCGGTGATCACCTCGGCTATTACAGCCTGACCCATGAGTTCCCGCTCATGAAGGTGCATAAGGTATACGCCAAACCCGGCGCCATCTGGCCATTCACGGTCGTAGGTCGTCCGCCGCAGGAAGATACGGCATTCGGCAATCTCATTCATGATTTAACGGGAGATGCCATTAAGCAGGAAATTCCTGGCGTGAAGCAGGTTCACGCGGTTGATGCCGCGGGCGTTCATCCGTTGCTGTTCGCTATCGGCAGCGAGCGCTACACGCCATACCAGCAGGTGAAGCAGCCTGCCGAGCTGCTCACGATTGCCAATCGGATTCTCGGTACGGGGCAGCTAAGTCTTGCCAAATATTTGTTCATTACGGCCGAAGAGAAGCAGCCGCTTGATACGCACCGCGAAGCGGATTTCCTGGCTTATATATTGGAACGTCTTGATTTAAGACGAGATATTCATTTCTACACGAATACGACGATCGATACGCTCGATTATTCGGGGACGGGTATAAATAGCGGCAGTAAAGTCGTGTTCGCTGCCTATGGAGATAAGAAGCGTGAGCTCTGCAGCGAGACGCCGGAGCCGCTTAAGCTGCTGAGCGGCTATGACAATCCGCGTATGATTATGCCGGGGATCGCCGTCTTGCAAGGCGCGGCGTTCACCGATTATGACAGCGCGAAGCTGGAGATGGCCAGCCTAAGCGAAGCTATTGCGGAGAGAGGATCGCTTGATTCATGCCCGATCATTATTGTCGCCGACGACAGCTCGTTCATGAGCGAGACCTTAGGCAATTTCCTGTGGGCTACGTTCACGCGCAGCAATCCGTCGCACGACATGTACGGAGTGAACAGCTTCTATGAGCATAAGCATTGGAGCTGCGATAACGTCATTATCGATGCCAGAGTAAAGCCGCATCAAGCGCCTCCGCTTATTCCCGATCCGAATGTCGAGAAGAGCATCGAGCGAATATTCGTCAAGGGAGCAAGCCTAGGGCATTTGAACATTTAATCTATGCAACGGCCCTGAGGAAATTTTCTTCGGGGCTTTCGATTGGATAAGCATCGTCATTTGTTAAATGCTAAGGGAAGTCAGACATCAGGGAGAATGACATATGCCGGCATTATCCAAGCTGCAGACGAGCTTATTGCTCGCTTTTTTAATTATCGTATGGGGGATTAATTGGCCTGTGTCCAAATACGCTTTGGATTACATGCCGCCTGTCTTGTTCTCAGGCATTAGAACGTTGATCGGAGGTTTACTGCTGCTCGCAGTCGCCATTCCGAGATGGAGTCGGCTTCGGCTCAAGGAAACTTGGGTGATCTATGTCGTATCATCGATCGTAAATGTTATTTTGTACTATGGATTGCAGACAATCGGATTGAATTATTTGCCTTCGGGGTTGTTCTCGGCAATCGTATTTCTACAGCCTGTGCTCGTCGGCATTTTCTCATGGCTATGGCTCGGCGAATCAATGAATGTGATTAAGATCGGCGGACTCTTACTCGGCTTCGCGGGCGTAGGCGTCATATGCAGCGGAGCGGGCGGCCTTTCAGGCCATATTTCCGTAGAGGGAATACTGCTAGCGCTTGGTTCCGCGTTTAGCTGGGCATTAGGTACGATATACGTGAAGAAGACGAGCGCTCGCGTTGATCCCATCTGGCTCGTGACGAACCAACTGCTGATCGGCGGCTTATTCATGACGGCTGTGGGCTCGGGCGTAGAGAACTGGTCTGAAGTCGAATGGAGCTCAGGATTTATTATCGCATTATTGTTCATATCGATCTTCGTCATTGCGATTGGCTGGATCATCTTCTATAAACTGATGGATTCGGGCGAAGCGAGCAAAGTGGCCTCGTTTACGTTTCTAATCCCGCTCATCGCTATCCTAATCGGGACGCTGTTCCTGAACGAGCCTTTCACGATGTCTTTGCTTGCCGGCCTTGTGCTCATTCTTCTAAGCATCTACTTCGTCAACCGCAGAACCAATAGAACTTAGAATAAACGAATCCCCTGCTTCACCGCATATGCGGAGAGAGGCAGGGGATTCGTTCTGTATTCAAAGTCAGACTAATGGTTGATATCGCATTTGTTCAATATAAACGAGATTTGATTTTCAAGTCGATTGATCGTTTCTTGAGATTCCTTGTCTTCCGCTTGCCGTCCACGAAGCGCTTCTAGCTCCTGCTTGAGTTGATGCAGATCGTCTCCCGCATTGGCGCAATCATAATTGCTCTCGAGGTTACCTAGCATGTCTAATCCTCCAATCAGTAGGTAGGTGTACCTGACTATTATGGTGGATTTTAAGCAACTTATTCATTTCCCCCAGATGCTACTTTCTTGTCGTTATCGGTTTAATCTATAATTCCGGTCGTTGAAGCTGACAGATTGCCCTTTTATGAGCGTGACATAGACGCGTTCGTTGTCGACGGGCTCGCCGGCTAACATCTTGAGCAACTGCTCGGAGGCTAGCGCTCCCCATTTGCGCATGGAATAATCGACGGTAGTAAGTCTAGGCTGGACGAATTGGGCCAGCTCGATATTGTCGAAGCCGATCAGATGAATATGCTCGCCGATGATAAGCTCGCTATGGTCGCGAACGTAACCATACACGCCAATAGCCATCTCATCGTTCAGGCATAAGACGGCAGCTGGACCGTCATATTGCTCGACGATTCGCTGCGCTGCCGCTGCGCCGCTTGCCTTACTGAAATCGCCCTCAAGCTCGATTAACTGCACGTCGTACGAACGCTCGGCTACCTGATGAACGGCGCGCAGCCTCTGGTTGGCATCGTAAGAGCCTTTCGGTCCCGTTACCGCATAGATTCGGTCATGACCTTGTTCAAGCAAAAACTCCATAGCGAGCGTGGCGCCCGCTTTATTGTCGAGCAGCACCTGATTAATAAGAGGATGGTGCAATTCACGGTCCAGCACGACCGACTTATGCCCTTGTCCCGCGTATTGAAGCAGCTCATCATTCGAAAATGTTTCATCGAGAATAATGGCGCCATCGATCATTCCTTCCGGTATGAGACGGCGGGATTGCGATCCGCTGCATACGAGCAAGTCATAACCCTTGACGCTCAAAAAGTCTTTGACGCCTTGAAGCAAATCGCCGTAGAAGCTGCCGCTGAAATCGGTTAAGAAGATGCCGATCAAATTCGATTTTTTCTTCTTCAATAGCCGAGCAGCGGCGTGAGGAACGTGATTCAGCTCCGCGGCGATTTGCAATATCCGAGCAGCGGTCTCTTTCGTAACCTTGTCGCTTCCGTTAAGCGCGTAGGAAACGGTGGATATGGATACGCCGGCTTGCTTTGCAATGTCTTTGATGCTTGCCAATGGTTTCGTGCCTCCGATATCGTTGGTGAAACGTTTTTATTTTATCTATTTTTGACTATAACGTATTAACAATTGTTTATCAATAGAAGGATTTATACGCATTGAGGCTTCAATTAAACGTTTGACAGCCTGAATAATGCGGATTTATAATCGATTATATGGTCAATCGAAACGTTTCGATTGATTAATAATCTTATTTTGGAGAGGTTGCGACCGCCATGTCAAATCACAATACAACTCAAACGCAGCAAGCTCAATCCCGCAAAGACATTGATCTGAATGGACTCATCAAACAAATGACGCTGGACGAAAAAATCGCCCAGTTAATACAATTGGCCGTGCCTTTCTATGAAGGCGCGGTTGGCGCTGGACAAATTACGGGACCGATGGAGTCGCTTGGCATTACGGAAGAGACTGTCCACAACTCGGGCTCCGTACTTGGGATGGCAGGCGCCCAGGATGTTATCAATGTGCAGCGCACCCATTTAAGCAACAATCGGCACGGCATTCCGCTGCTTATGATGGCGGACATCGTGCATGGTTTTAAGACGATCTTCCCGGTGCCGCTTGCGATCGGCTGCTCATGGGACATGGAGCTAGCCGAGTTGAGCGCGGCCATTGCTGCCAAGGAGGCTGCCGTATCCGGCGTTCATGTGACGTATGCGCCGATGGTCGATCTCGTTCGCGATCCGAGATGGGGGCGCGTCGTGGAATCGACTGGCGAAGACCCATATTTGAACTCGCTGTATGCCCGCGCATTCGTACGAGGTTTCCAAGGCTCGGATCTTGCTGGAGACATGGATAAGGTCGCTGCATGCGTGAAGCATTTCGCAGCATACGGCGCGGCTGAGGGCGGTCGTGATTACAATACGGTGGATCTTTCCGATCGCCAAATGCGCGAGTTTTATTTGCCGGCTTACAAAGCTGCTTTGGACGAAGGCTGCGAGATGGTCATGACTTCCTTCAACACCGTGGACGGCGTGCCGGCAACCGGCAACTCCAAGCTGATGCGGAAGCTGCTTCGTGAGGAATGGGGCTTCGACGGCATCCTTATATCCGACTGGGGAGCGGTGAAGGAGCTGATCGCCCACGGCATTGCTGCAGATGAATCGGAAGCTGCGCTGAAAGCGATCAAGGCAGGCGTCGATATTGAGATGATGACCTCCTGCTACGTGAGCCATCTATCCGAGCTTGTAGCGAGCAAGGAAGTCAATGAAGAGCTTATTGACGAGGCTGTCCTGCGAATATTGAAGCTGAAGCATAAGCTCGGCTTGTTCGACAATCCGTATCGTGCAGCAGATCCGAAGCGGGAGGCAGAAGTCGTGTTTTGCGATGAGCATCGCGATTCGGCAAGAGAGCTGGCTGTTAAATCATGCGTTTTGTTGAAAAACGACGGGGCACTTCCGCTGTCAGCCGATCGTAAGATCGCGCTTATCGGCCCTTTTGCCAAAAACAGCGACGTGCTTGGCCCGTGGTCGTGGACAGGCTCGAAGGATGCCGCGGTAACGATGGAAGCAGGCATGAGAAACAGGCTCGGCGATGCAGCTGAACTGCTTGTCGCGGAAGGCTGCGGCATCGAATCAGCGACGGAGGAGCAGTGGCAGGAGGCGCTTGCAGCGGCAACGGCCGCCGATATCGTCGTATTGGCGCTCGGCGAGCACTCGGATATGAGCGGCGAAGCCGGCTGCAGAGCGGACATTCGCTTGCCAGGCATTCAGCTTGAATTGATTCGTAAGATCAAGGCGTTAGGCAAGCAAGTCGTAGCTGTCCTGTTCAACGGACGTCCGCTCGATCTGCATGGCATATACGAGGATGCGGACGCGATTCTTGAAGCGTGGTATCCGGGCTCCGAAGCGGGCAGCGCGGTAGCGGCATTGCTGTTCGGCGATGCGAATCCTTCCGGACGGTTGACGATGTCCTTCCCGTATAGCGTCGGTCAAGTTCCCGTTTACTACAACGCGTATAATACGGGCCGTCCGCAAGGGGCGCCGGATGCGCAGGTTCGCTACGTGTCGCAGTACCTCGACATTCCGAATGAGCCTTTATTGCCGTTCGGGTTTGGACTTAGCTACAGCGAATTCGCATATAGTGAAGCAAGCTTGTCGTCGGAGACGATGACGGAGTCTGATCAACTTAAAGTAACGGTGAAAATCACGAATACAGGAAGCGTTGCTGGCGTAGAAACCGTACAGCTCTACGTGCGCGATCTGTCGGGCGAGGTTGTCCGTCCAGTGAAGGAGCTGAAGGATTTCCGGAAGGTAGAGCTTCAACCAGGGGAGTCCAGTGTAGTGGAATTCGTGCTCACAGAGCAGCAGTTGCGGTATTACCATTCCGATCTTGCGCATGAAAGTGATGCAGGTGCATTCGTTGCATTCGCAGGACCGAACAGCAAAACCAATGCGGCGCTGCCATTCAAGCTAATCAAATAATTAACGCCTGCACAATCAAACATAAAGGGGCTGCCGACGGAACCAAACGCCTGCAGCCTCTTTGCTTTTGGAGTACAAGCGCATATACGCTTTTACAGCGCCAATCTCTAAGGATGCGGGACGGCGAGGGTGGCAGTAAGCTCGTATGTGCTCTTACAACGCAGGAGTAACTGGTTACTTGGATGTGAAAGAGCATATATGCTCTTACAGATGGATACTGAGCGAGTGGACGCATCTACGAGAGCGTCTAGGCTCTTAAATGCACATAAAAAAAGCCGTCCGCACCATGAAGGGCGGACAGCCGAGGTTGATCATCCTATTCTTTTACCGCACCGATAACGATGCCTTTAACGAAGAAGCGCTGCAGGAACGGATAGACGAGCAGGATCGGCAAGGCGCCGATGAATATTTGCGAGGCGCGGAGCGTCCGCTGCGACAGATTGGCAATAACGGCGGGATCAAAGCTCGTCGTATTCCCTTGCACGATGATCGTCTGCATGAAGCTCGCAAGCGGGAGATTTTCCGATCCCTTCATATAAATAAGTCCGTCGAAGTACGCGTTCCAGTGGCCGACCATCGTGAACAAGGCGATCGTGGCGATTGCCGGCAGCGAAATGGGCAGATAGATCGAAATAAAGCTTCGAAAATGTCCCGCGCCGTCCATGAACGTCGCTTCTTCCAGCTCCTTAGGCACGGTGCGGAAAAAGTTGAGCAGCAATATAATGTTATATACGGCGACGAGGCCCGGAAGAATGAGCGCAAGCAGGTTGTTAATCAACCCGAGACGCAAGATTAGAATATAACCCGGAATGAGGCCGCCGCTGAACAGCATCGTGACGACGAAATACCAGAGATAGGCGTTGCGGCCGCGGAACACGCGGTTGTCCTTGGACAGCGCATAGGCGGCAAGCGAGTTTACGAGCAGAGCTAACGCCGTACCGAACACGGTACGCTTGACCGAGATCCATAACGATGCCAAGAAGTTGGCGTTGTCGAACGTCTTGACGTAGGCCTCGACCGTGAAGCCGATCGGCCAGAAGGTGACAAGTCCGGCATTGGCGGGCGCGGTATCGCTAAGCGATACCATCAACAAGTGGAACAGCGGAAGCAAACAGCATACAGAGATGACGGCGAGTAAAATATAGTTGAATACGCTGAAAATGCGGTAAGGCAGCGTCTTGTGGTACATAAGCGTTCATCCTTTCAAATCTAGCAGAGTCGGTTTAGAAGATGCGGTAACCGGCGTATTTGTACGCAAGACGGTATGAGATAACGATCAAGACAAGACTGATCATCGACTTGAACAGGCTGACCGCGGTCGCGAAGCTGAATTGTCCGCTTAACAAGCCTTCCCGGTAGACGAACGTATCGATTATGTCGCCTTGCTGGTAGATCATCGGACTGTACAGGTTGAATACTTGGTCGAAGTTCGCGTTAAGCACGTTTCCGAGCGCAAGCGTAGCAACAACGATCAGGATAGGCACGAGCGAAGGGATCGTAATATGCAGCGTCTGCTTCAAGCGGGTAGCACCGTCAACTTCGGCCGCTTCATAAAGCGCAGGGTTAATGCCGGCAAGTGCAGCCAGGAAGATGATTGTATTGAACCCGAACTCCTTCCATACGTCGCTGAAAATAATCGTTAAGCGGAACCAAGTGCCGTCGCCAAGGAAAAAGATCGGCTTATCCAACCCGAATACGTTAGTCAGCAATTGGTTAACAATTCCAGTCTGTGCGAGCAGGTCGATCAGAATGCCGCCGAGCGTAACCCATGACAGGAAGTGGGGCAAATAAACGAGCGTCTGAATCGAACGTTTGAAGCCCATGTTGCGGACCTCGTTCAGCAGCAAAGCGAAGCCGAATGGAATGATTAGATTCATGATGATTTTGGAGCAGGCGAAAATTAAGGTGTTGCCGGTAATTTTCATAAAATAGTCATTTTCGAACATGTACTGAAAATGCTTCAAGCCGACGAACGGAGAATCGGCAAAGCCAAGCGATGCCTTATAATCCTGGAAGGCCATAATAATGCCCGACATCGGCAGGTAGGAAAAGACGAAAACGAGCAATACGGCCGGCAGCACCATCAGATGCAGCACCCACGGTACCCGGTAGCCCTTTCTTTTTCCCGTTTTACGGGCGGCCCCGAGGTTAGCGTCTTTCAGAGTCAATTGTTCCATAGCCCTCTCCCGTTCTATAAAAAATTTATTTGTATATGAGGTGTAGCCCTGCTATATATAATATCAACGCGTACGATCAGCGAACTATAAGACATTATTAGGATCGATAGTGTTTTGTTAGGGTTATTTCCTAGGGGGAGAGAAATATGAAGCGGGGTTCAGTCATCGGTTATCTAAGAAAAAGGATGGGAGCCAAGTTCAGCTTGTTCGCCAAAATGAACGGATTGATCGTCATCTTGTTCATTCCGATCACCATTCTTTTTACTTACTCCAATGGAGTTGCGTCAAGCGTCATCGACAAGGAGCTGCAGGCGTCGAACATTAAGCAGCTGTCGTTCCTCGCGAGTCAGATCGATTCGCGGATCAGCCAAACGATGGACTTCGTACTGACGTTCTCAAGAGATCCGAACGTCCGCAAGTTCAACGGCCTTAACATCTGGGACGATCAATACGACCGGATGCAGACGAAGTATGTCATACAGGAGAAGATGATGCTGCAATCGGGCGTCATGAACATATGGCCGGTCAAGTTCACCGTCTACTCGCAACTTCACAAGGAAGCGATCTCTAACGCGAGCAGCATGGCTGAGTATGACGAGGATTACTTGAAAAGAAACGTAACCGGCAAGTGGAACTACGGCGACGGAAACGAAGTCCCCGCGGGAGGAAGGAAGGCGTTCCACTGGTTTTATACCGATTCATTCGGTCAGCAGGGCGCGCTCAAAGGGAGCAATTTGGTCGTACAAGCTACCTTCGAGCATGAAAATATTCAAAATATGCTAGATACGTACAAAGCGGGAGGGCAAGGCGATCCTTTGTTTTACCGCAAGGGAGACGCGCCGATCCTCAACCGCAGCGCCGACGAGAAGCTGACGAACGAGCTTGTCCGGTATCTCGATGACGGCACCCTGAAGGACACATGGCAAGAGGTCGTCAAGCTGGATGATCAGCGTTATCTGGTCAGCGCCGTGAAATCGCTGAATTTGGATTGGTATTTGGTCGATCTCGTACCGCTTGAACAAATTACGGGACCGATCTCGACAAGCCGCAATCTGTTTTATTTGGCGATGGCGATGCTGTTTGTCGTTGGTCTATCGTCTTCGGTCTTGCTTTACCGCAATGTGCAGCGTCCCATCCGCAAGCTCGTCCGCGGCTTGCAGAGCGTACAGCGGGGAGATTTCTCGATACAGCTCGATTCGAACGTTAATAACGAGTTTTCGTTTTTATTTTACCGGTTCAACGATATGTCCCGGCAAATCCAAAGCTTGATCGAGAACGTGCTGAACGAGAAGCTGCGATCGCGCGAGGCGACGCTGAAGCAGCTTCAAGCGCAGATTAATCCGCATTTCCTGTATAACTGCATCGGCTACATGATCAATATGGCGCAAATGAAGGATGACGAAGCTGTCGTATCGATGGGACATAATTTGAGCGCTTATTACAGGTACATGACGCGGCTCGAGAAGCCTACGGCATCGCTTGGCGACGAAATCGGCCTGATCGTCAATTATTTGGATATACAGAAGCTGCGCAACGGCAGAATTCATTACGATATCGCCATCCCCGAGGAGATGCTGAAACAACAAGTTCCGAGGCTGCTGCTGCAGCCGATCGTCGAGAATGCCGTCATTCACGGCGTAGGCAAGTCCTATTCCTCGGGCGAAATCCGTATCGCCGGCGAAATGGATAACGGCTGCTGCAAGCTGTACGTCGACGACGACGGTCCGGGTATGGACATGGAGCAGCTCGAGACGCTAAACCGCAAGATGAAGGGGCCGCTGGAGGAGGATATGGGCTACGGTTTCTGGAATACGAATCAGCGCATTATCCATCTATTCGGTGACAAATCTTCGCTCAGCTTCGCGCATTCGGAGCTGGGAGGACTTCGCGCAGTCATCGTCTGGGAGCCCGTCCAAGGAGCATTGCCAAGCAAACAAACGAACAACCTAAAAGGAGAACCGCCGCATGCAAATGATCATCGTTGACGACGAAGCCCACTGGGTAGACAGCCTGTACGCAACAAAGCCGTGGCATACGCTCGGCATTGAACAGGTTCATAAAGCTTATTCTGCGCATGAGGCGCTGCAACTATTGGAAACTCACCCGATCGATCTCGTCCTATCGGATGTTCTAATGCCGGAGATGACGGGAATCGAGCTTATAGCCAAAATCCGCGAAAGGGACCCGAAGATCAAGTGCATCATCCTCTCCGGGCACTCTGATTTCGAATACGCGCAGGAAGCGCTTCGTCATCAAGCGGTTAATTATTTGCTGAAACCGCCGACCGATCAAGAGCTGCTCGACGCGGTGTCTGCGGCCATTGGCCAATTGAAGGCGGAGTGGGAGAGCATCAGCTCAAACGAGCGGACCGAATTCACGTTGCGAGAAAATTTGCCGATGCTGCGAGGCCAATTACTGCTTGGCGCTTTACGCGGAGAGCGGCTGTCCGAATCCGACTGGAACCGGAAGCTGGAGAGCTACGATTTGCCGTTCTCCTTCGGGGAATGCGCTCTTCTTCTCGTACGGATGGAGGAGGAGTTCGGGCAGTACCGCAACAATGGCCAGCAGCTAATGGAGTACGCCATTATTAACATAGCGGAAGAAATACTTGGCGAATTCGCGAAGGTGTGGGGCGTCAAGGACGACCACGGCTATCTCGTATTCTTGCTCCAATTCAAAGAGCCGTACGACAGCGCTCTGAAGGAAACGATGCTCGAGAAGTCCGCCATGCAGCTCCAATCGAAAGTAAAGCAATTTTTGAGAGGCTCATTGTCTATCGTAACGACGGAGCCGTTCCTATTTCCCGATAAGCTGTCGGATCGTTATCGGCACGCTGTTGCGTATTTCCGCCAAATCGTCGGCGACGAGCGGGAGTTCGTCATGCGGGCTGACGATCTGGAGAACCAAGTGTCGCATGGCGCTCTAGATGCGATCCATGCTCCCCCAGCTTTGCGTAACTTGCTAGAGGCCGGCCGCTGGGAGGCGGCGGAGCAGAAGCTGGGTGAAGTATTCGCGGAGCTGGACGACAAATGGTCCGATTCGTGGGAGCACTGCCTGGAGGCGGGTTATATCATCGCATCCTCCTATACGCACTATGCACATCGCAACGGACATACGTTAGCCGGTCTATTGGGCGATCATATCGAGCAGCTGCAGAGCGGGGAGGCGTTCTCCTCGATCGGCAAGCTGAGGAGCTGGGCGCTTGGCGCGCTGGACCTGCTGGACAAAGGTACGTCCGAAGAAGTGAAGGACATCCGCTCCGTCTATGTGAAGAAGATTCAATCGTTCGTGGAGGCCAACCTGCATCTTGACGTATCGCTTCGCGCGCTTGCGGACCATGTCAATCTGCATCCGACACATCTCTCGAAGTTGTATAAGATCGAGACGGGTGAAGGCATCAGCGATTACGTATCCCGGCTGCGCATGGAGACGGCTTGCCATCTGTTGCGAACGACCGACAAGAAGGTATACGAAATAAGCTCGGAGATCGGTTATTTGGATCCCGCCTACTTCATCAAAGTGTTCAAAAGACAATTCGGATCTACGCCGCAGGAATTCCGCGAAGGAAATTAACAACATGACAGAGTCCTATGGAAACTAACAAAATCCTATAGATGACCTCCTAGTTGCGCCTGTAAAGTAACACTTGTAACCAACTTACACCATAGGGGGAGAATCAAATGGGTAATTTCAAAAAGCTATGGCTGCCTCTCATTGCGATCGTGATGGTCGTATCGGCTTGCAGCGGCAATGCCGGCAACAACAACGAGAACAAAGGCGGAACGAGTTCTGAAAGTCCGGCTGCGACGGATTCGGCAACGAAGTCCGAAGCGGATCTCGCATTCGAAAAAGGTAAATATGATCCGCCGATTGAAATCAGCACGATCATTATGCCGAAGGAATATACAAAAGGCGAGTCAAAAGAAAATAACGTGCATGACCGCTGGATGCTGGAGACGCTTGGTATCAAGCACAAGGATACGTGGTATCCGGCAGGCAGCGACCAATACAAGCAACAGCTTCAACTGGCGTTAACATCGGGAGAGAAGCTGCCAGACTTCGTCATGGTGCCTACGGACGCCGTACTGACGAATCAACTTATCGATTCGGGTCAATTCATCGCGATTGACGAGCTGTTCGAGAAATACGCGAATGAAACGTGGAAAAGCCATGCTGCCGAGCATCCTGAACTGTGGTACCCGTTCACGAAGGACGGCAAGAAATGGAACCTTCCGATCATGGAATACACAGACAACGATGATACGCTTCTATGGCTCCGTGAAGACTGGATGGAGAAGCTGAACCTCGAAGCGCCGAAGACGATCGCGGACCTCGAGAACATCATGGATAAATTCAAAAACAAGAATCCGGACGGATTGGCTGCAAAAGACGTATATCCGCTCGCAATCTCGCTCAAAAACAATACAAACACATGGATGGGCGGACTTGACTGGCTGTTCGGCGCTTATGGCAGCGTGCAAGAGCAATGGAACAAGGACGCAAGCGGCAACTTAGAATACGGTTCGGTTAATCCGGGAGCGAAGCAAGCGCTCGCTAAGCTGCAGGAGTGGATGGACAAAGGTTATATTCACCCCGATTCCGCGCTTTGGGATGAAGGCAAATCGGCTGAAATTTGGACCAAAGGAAACGCAGGCGTATTGCCAGGCGCGAACTGGGTACCGGATTGGCCGGCTCCAGACCTTCTGAAGAACGTTGCTGGTTCGAAATACAAAGCGTATCCGATCCCTGCTGGACCTGATGGCTTGATCGGTACCAAATGGCAAAATTCCGGCGTCAACAGCAGCTTCATGATCAACAAAGACGCGAAGCATCCGGAAGCGATCATTCTTTATTACAACACGCTGCTCGACAATCTAGCTAACCCTGCAGTAGGCAGTAAATACGAATATGGCTTCGCACAAGGCTACGACTGGGATGTAATTGACGGTCAGCCTACGAATGACAAAGAAAAGATCAAAGACTTCTTTGACGCATTCCCGTATATTACAGGTCCTGCGCGTATTCCTGGTCTGTACATGAAATCGCTCGTTAAGCTGGCAGACGGCGGTACGCCTGAGACGCCTTACGAGAAACAGCTTGCTACGTTCCGCAAGCCGGAGAACTGGTATGCCGCGAAGGTCGTTATGTCGCAAATCGATATTCGCAAGCAAAACTACTTCACGGGCGCAGCAACGCCAACGATGATCGAGAAATGGAACTTGCTCCGTCAATCCGAGCTGGAGACGTTCAACAAAATCATCTACGGCAAGCTGCCTGTTGATGCATTTGATGAGTTCGTTGCTAACTGGAAAGCAAATGGCGGCGAGCAAGTAACGAAGGAAGTAAACGAGTGGTTCAAGTCGGTATCGCAATAGGAAGTTCGAGTTCGAGAACCTCATCTCCCAGGTGTAGATGGGGTTCTTCTCATTCTTGAGCTTATTTTGCCGAAGTATGCTAAACTCTAATCGATATGAAGTAGACGAGCATACCCGAAGAGGAGCGATACAGATGGCCAAAGAATTATGGCTGAGCCTTCCAGTGAAGGATCTGGCGAAATCGAGACAGTTTTTCGCCGAGCTCGGATTTTCTTTTCACCCCAGACATGAGGGTAGCGATGCAATGGCGGGGTTGATCATCGGGGACAAGCAAGTGATGGTCATGCTCGTTCCCGAAACGACATTCAAGCAATTCACGAGCCACGACATCGCGGATACGGAGCGCGGCAGCGAAGTGCTGATCTCGTTCGATGCGGAGAGCAAGGAAGAGGTCGACGAGCTGCTTGCGAAAGTCGATCGCGCAGGCGGCACGATCTACGGCAAGCCCAGCGATCAAGGCTGGATGTACGGTGCGGGCTTCTCCGACCTTGATGGACATCGTTGGAACGTACTGTATATGGACGAAAGTCAGATGCCGAAGGGCTGAGTTTGACATCGACATCGCAATACTAATAGACGAACACGTCTTTTCTTTCGAGGCGTGTTCTTTTAACTTTTTATATCCGCTTCGGACAATCGTTACATCCAAATATCGCTTTAGATACACGGGAATTTAAAACAACCCCATAAAGTTTTCTTTTGCCCCCGTGCAATCCAAAATACAGTCAGTTAGTATGGAGATAAGCAAATCAATAAATAATCCGACTAAGTAAAAGCATAATAAGGGAAGGTGAGATAATGCTGCGTGCGCTAATTGTGGATGACGAGTTCGAAATCCGCGAAGGTTTGCGTAACCGCTTTCCTTGGGAAGCCTACGGCATCGAAGAAGTATTAATGGCTGATGACGGGGATACGGCGCTCATGCTAGCGCTGGATAAGCGGCCTGATCTTATCGTGTCTGACATCAAGATGAATCGAATGTCGGGAATCGAGTTTATACGTTCTTTGCTGCCTGTAGAGGACTATCATCCAGAGGCCATCGTTATAAGCGGCTATGATGATTTTGAGCTTGTAAGGCAGGCGCTGCAGATTGGCGTGCTGGACTATATTTTGAAGCCGATTAATATGCAGGAGCTGGAACAGGTCGTTCGCAGGACGATGGAGAAAATACATCAGAAGAGGATGGACCTGCACAACGAGCAGCTGCTTATTAATCAAGTGAAGTTTGCGATTCCCAAGATGCGCGAGGAGCTGCTGAGGGAAATGGTGGAGAAGGAATACGATCCCTATCGCGAATCGAGAAGAATTCATCGATTGAAGTCATTGAATCTCGATTGGATCGCAAGCGGGCAGCTCACGTTAATCGTTATTGAGGCTGACGATTTGAAGGCGATCGAGAATCGCCGCGCCAAAGAGAAAGAACTCATATTGTTCGGAATCGGCAATGTCGTTAATCAGACGCTGGAGGAGGAATATCCTTACTCGTCCGCTCTTTGTATGGATGGAAGCAACAGGTGGGTTATCATCTTAGGCTGCTCTCGTCCCGAGCATGCGGAGCTTAGTCCGGGAATCGCGCAGCTATGCATCAAGCGAATCAACGACTTTGTGAAGGTAAAGGCGAGCGCCGGTATTCCGACAGCGATTTGTACGTTCGAGCATTTGCATGAGATATATGTTGAATCCTTGTCCGTTCTTGAGCAGAAGGCCGTATATGGAGGCAATCGAGTGTTCACGGTACAGGAGAATTACCCCGAGGTCGAAGGTGCGGATTTGTCGCTTGCCGAGCCGGAGGAGGTGCTTGATCTCGTTAAGTTCGGTTCAGATGAGGAAATTACGATGGCGATGGATCGATTTGTGGCCATGGTACAAGCTTGGCAATTCACCCAATTGCGCGATATTCAGCAAAAAATATTCGAGTGGCTGTTCGAAGTATTCCGCAGAGCCGCAGCGGCAGGAATGCCGAACAAGCATTGGGGTAACAACCCCATCGCGGTATGGGAGCAGCTGGAGCAATACGATACGCTGCAATCGCTCCGCGTGCAGGTGGAAGTATTCCTGAAGTCGATAGCGGACGACTTCCGCAAGCTCTCCTCGACGCCAAGCCAGATCGTATATGAGGCGGAGAAAATTTTGCAGCGCGATTATGCGGAAGGGCTGACGCTGCAAAGCGTGGCGACGGCCGTTCATGTTACGCCGGTGTGGCTGAGCAAGCTGTTCAAGAAAGAGAAACGCCAGACCTTCCTTGAATATTTGACCGATATACGGATCGAGAAAGCGAAGGAGATGCTCGGCGACATTAAGTATAAAGTGTATCAAATCTCGTTCCAGGTCGGCTACAAGGATCCGGTGCACTTCTCCAAGCTGTTCAAGAAACAGGTTGGCTGTACGCCTAAGGAATATCGGCGGCAGAGAGGGATTAACGACGAATAAACAAACCTTAGATCACCCGCACATAGAAGCAGCCCCCAAGGTTCATTTTGCTTGTCCCTTGGAGGCTGTTTTTTAATCTGGTTTATTTTTGAGGAATGCCGATCGTCACGATTTTGAACCCTTCGACTTGAACGGTGTTCGCAATCTGCTCGGATGACTTATCCTCGAGAATATTGCTCACATAGCTGTTGTCGGCGGAGTCAGGATGAATCGCAAGACTCGTCGTGCTGCCGGACAGATTGTACCAGCGCACCATTTGATCGCCGCGTTCCTCGTTGATCTTGATGCTCGAGAAGGCAAGGCCATCGCCGCTCCACTTCAGGAAATGCTGTTCAAGCGGGAGCTCGCCCTCATGAAGCTTGCTGCTAAAGGCAGTCAGCGGAATAGGGAAGCGGTATGCTTCGCGATAAGCAGAGAAACGTTCTTTTTCGCCGCCATAAGGAATGATCATCCATTCGGCTTCTTGGACGCCGATGCACTGGGCGTCCGGCGTATGGAATACGCCCCAGTCGCCGAGCTCGCCAACCGAGCGCAGCAGTGTAACCGCAAGCGTATTGCGACCATCCTGCAGTACCTCGTATTCGTTCAGCCCTTTGCCTGCTACTGTCAATCCGCGATTGCTGTCATGCGTATCGATAAACGTCTGCATGTGCTGAGCGTTGCTTGGATTTTCCCATTCCTTCGACGGCACATTGTCACGTTCCGCTACCTCGAAGATCGAGTCTGCGAAGTGAGTTGTCGCCTTTGTATCGGAAGGCAGAAGGACGCGGATGCGGTGGTCTTTCGAATGATTGTCCATGGTTGCGTGCACACGGACGCCTTTGCCGGATTGCTCCAGGCTAATCCGAGTCACGATCCGCAGCGGTGCAAGCTCGCTCGATCTGCCTGCCTTGCGCTGGCGGAATTCTACCATCGCATTGACCTCTTTAGCTAGTTGCTCATCTGCGCTCGCTGGAATCGAAAGCTCATGGACGACCTCAATCGTCGCGCGATATGGCGTATCTTCAACAATAGCAATAGCAGATGCTTTAACGCCTTTGGTTGTAATCGCGATATCGCCGTTCGGCTGCTTGAAAATATATTCGTTGCCGATATCGCCTACGTTCTCGTAATGGCCAAGGTTCGAATATTGTTGTTTGTTCCGCTTGTCATAAAGCGAGTAGCTGCCATCTTCTTCGACCGTTATCTTGAGAAGGCCGTTCTCGAGCGTTCTATCATCCTTGACTAAGGATGAAGGCTCAAGCTCGCCGGAATCTTCTGCCGTAATCCAAGCAAACGTCGAATATCCCATTGCCGGCATCGTGCCTGTCTCGAAGGTCAGGCGCATAGCGCGAGCCATGTACGGCTGACGGAACTTATCGCTTGGCAGCTCATAGCCGAACCTGACGCCAAGATCCTCTGCCGTGCAGGCGAGGCGTTCTCCGGCAGCGTTCACGAGGTACCCGCGTCCATGTGTTCTTGCTCTAACGATGCCGGCGATCTCGATTGGATCTTCACTTTGATTGAAGAAGCGGTGCGACCATTCGACCTCGGTCGTAATGACGCTAGACCCTTCATAACCGCTTGTGTTGAATACGACAAGAGGAGCTGCCGCTTCACCGTAAGACGCGAAGCTAGACGTATCGATCTTGCCGCTAATGAACCTGGCGCTCTCCGCCGTTAAGGCTTTGCCGACCTCCATGCTTTTCGCGAAGCGGGTCTTCATCTCGTGATACACTTCGTCGACGCTGCAGCCGCAGATGCTGTCATGCGGATGGTTCTGCATGAGCGTCTTCCAAGCGTATTGGAGCATGCCATGCGGATACGGCTTGCCCAATTGGTGGGCGATCGCGGCGATCGGCTCTGTTACTTTCTCTAGCAGCGTTTGGTTTTGTGCATTGAGCTGCTTAATATAGACGCGAGCCGACGCCGTATTAACGAGCGAATACCAGCCGTCTGTCTTCTGACCGCGGAGCTCGCCGCGCGTTAGGCTTAAGTTCGCAGGCAGCTCAGCTTGCACGGCTGCCACGTAATCGTCGTAGTTCGAATGGACGAACTCGTAATCAGGGAACAGCTCTCGTGCGACGCGGAGCGCCTCAGACAGGTTCGTCTGTACCGGCTGATGGTCGCAGCCGTTCATCAGCAACAGATGCGGCGTCGATGCGAACTGCTCCGCTCTTGCCAGCCGGTGCTCCCAGTACCCTTTCGCTTCAGCCGGATCGACGGGAATCTCCATCCCGTTGTTGTACCAGTTCGCGAACAACAATCCGAGTACCGTCGAGCCGTCGGGGGACTGCCAGAGCAGCTCGGAATAAGGCGATTCAAGCGAAGGGCCTTCTTCGACCCGGTTGTTGAAGCCGGTAGCCTTGACGCCTCTGCCGAATACGGCAGTGCCGATGCCGGCTTGCTGCAGCAGCTGCGCGGCCTGGCCCATGTTGCCGAATGAATCAGGGAAGTAACCGAGCTTCGAGATCGGACCGAACTTCGCTGCGTCGCGGTGTCCGATTTGCAAGTTGCGAACGTTGGCTTCGCTGCTCGTAAGGAATTCGTCCTGGAGAATATACCATGGGCCGAGCGATAACTTGCCTTCGTCACATAACTTCTGAATGAGGTCGCGTTTCTCGGGATACACCTGCAAATAATCGTCCAGCACAATCGTTTGTCCATCTAAATAAAAGCTGCGGAATTCGGGATCTTTCTCGAACGTCTCCAGCAGCGTGTCCATCGTTTCGATCAGCTTCACGTGATGGGCTTCATAAGGCATATACCATTCGCGATCCCAGTGGGTATGCGATATGACGTGTACAACCCGCTTCGATGCAGTCATTGTTGTTCCTCTTTTCCATGAAGGTTAAGTGTTACGGAACTAGTGTAAATAATCGGCCATCACCGAACAATGAGAGAAAAGCAAACTTTAAGGGGGATTGTTGTCGCCTTCCTGTAAGAGAGGAGCGAGCGAATGCATGAATGTGAAAATACAGCTTGCATGAAAGCGTTTGTATGATTAAAATCGAGGACGAGCATGTTCAATCGATTATTGAATGCTAAAGCTAGAATGAGGAAAGGAGGCAGGCACTTGTGAAAAAAGTATCGTTCCGATTGGCATCATCGTTTCGTAATCGAATGATCCTTATCTTTCTTGTTATTATCATCGTGCCTTTCCTGCTTTTCGCCTATTACGCTCATATTAAGTCCATAGAGGGCATTTCCAATACGAATACGAAGATGACGATGAGTTATCTCCAGCAAGCGAAGAAAAACTTCGAAATTTACTTAAACAGGCTGAACGAGCAAGTGAATGAGGTTATCGGGGACAAATCCGTTCAGGAGTTGCTGGAGCGGGAGCCAATTACCGATATGGATGAAGAGGCTTTTGCCGTCAGTATGGTCAATGCGCTGCACAATGCAACACAAGTTATTGATGGCTTCCGAGTAAAGGTGTATCCGATGAATCCGGCCAAGTTCCCGAATTACATGAGAATGATCGACGAGTCGAGGCGCATCGGCGACGAGTATTGGTTCCAGCGCTCTAGGGCTACGGTAAGTCCGACCTGGTATTTAACAATGCCAAGGCAAGGGAAATACAGCAGGCCGCTGCTGACATATGTCAAACGATTTTCCGGTTTATACGATCAGAAGTTAAGGGGTATTATTGCAACGGATTTATCCGAAGATTATTTAAGACGGTTTTTCTCGCCGTCAGACCAGCTTCAGGATCAGAAAATGCTGCTGATCAACGAGAAAGGGGTCGTCCACTATGATTCCTCGGTCAATCAATGGACGGGAAAGGTGTTTCCTTCGGCATCGTTTATTGCAAAAATTCAAGGAAGCGAATCGGGTTCAGAGTCGCTTACGATTGACGGACAGACGTTTCTCGCAACGTATCTGAACATGGCGAACCATCCTTGGACGATTGTGAGCTTAACGCCGCTGCATGAGCTGACGAGCACGATCGACGAGATTAATCGGATGCTTGTCTACTTTCTCATCATTTATTTAATTTGCGGATTTAGTGTTGTGGTATACATTACCGCAACGTATACACAGCCGATAGCTCATCTCGTTCGGCTGATGCGAAGACTCGAAGCGGATAATCTTCATTATTTGCTGCCATGGTCGTCGCGCAAGGATGAGGTCGGGTGGCTGTACAGAGGCGTTAGCAATCTGGTTTCGCGTATCGAAGGGCTCATTGAGGAAGGAGCGCGCGCTGAACGGAACAAGAAGGCGCTTGAATTCCAAGTGCTCAGTCATCAGATCAATCCTCACTTCCTCTACAATACGCTCGAGTCCATTAGATGGAAGGCCGAGAATCATGGTCGTAGCGACATCAGCGAAATGGTGTCGTCGCTTGGCAATCTGCTGCGGCTTAGCTTGAATCAGGGCAAAGAAATTACGACGCTGCGGCGCGAGATCGAGCAAGTAAAGGCTTATGTGTCGATTGAGCAAGCGCGCATGGGCAAGACCGTTCGTATTTTATACGCATGTGACGATACGATAATGGATTCTCCGTTCCTCAGACTGTTGCTTCAGCCTTTGGTCGAGAACGCGATTCAACATAGCGTCCGTGACGATTTCGATAAGGGCAAGATTATGATTACGGCTGCCAAGGAGGATGCAGATCTCGTACTTGTAATCGCCGATAACGGAAAAGGGATCCCGCAGCATGTGCTTGAGCAGCTCGAGCAAGAGGAACAGCCTAGCGACCAATACTCGCATGCGCGCAGAGGCGTCGGGCTTCGCAACGTCAACGACCGGTTAAAGCTTTATTTTGGCGACAATTACAAGCTGCGTATCGAGACTGGACCTGAGATCGGCACCAGGATCACTCTTCGCCACCCGATACTGCAAGAAGGCCAAGAACTGGATACAATCGGAAACGGATAGAGCCAATCTCTAAGGAGGCATAGCCTTGAAAAGCAGACAATCAATTGCATATGCGAAGAGCATGCTGCTGCTTGCCATTCTCTCCATCACCCTTACCGCATGTACCATAGAAGGATGGCCTGGCGTCGATGGCAAGAATGGACGCAAGCCCTCGGACGATCAGCAGACAGTAGAGAGGACACCGGTTGAATTGAAGCTATTAACCTGGTCGGACGAAACGTACCAGGAGCTCTATGACATGTTCAATCGCAAGTATCCATGGATCACAATAAAGCCGATTTATATTACGAATGGAGGAGACCCGGCAATCGTCGCGAAGATTCAGGAGCTGCAGGCCGCGGGAACGCCTGCCGACCTGACGTGGGTCGCTGGCGATTTGCTCCAATACGAGCAACAAGGATTGCTCGAGAATTTGAAGCCTTACATGGATGCGGACGCTTCCTTCCGAGAGAAGGAGCTTCCCGACGGATATTTCAATATGATGGCGTTCTCCGGCCGCAGACTGGCTGTACCGTTCGTCGATGTGCCGATGTGGATCGTCGTAAACAAAGATTTGCTTAAGAAGAACGGCGTTGAGATGCCGCCGAACAACTGGACGTTCGATGACTTCAGGGAAATCGCGAAGAAGGTGACAGACCCCTCAGCCGGTGAATACGGTTTAACGACGAGCAGCGACTTTGTTATGCGACTGCTTCCGATGAAGTCGGCTGCGGACGGGCATGCTCCGAATTTGTCTTATATGAATGAAAATCTTAACCAGAGTCTGCTGAACACGCCGGAAGTAATGGCTGACGTTCGTTGGCTGACGGAATTCGTTACCGTGGACGGCACGATGCAATCGTGGGAGGAAGCGACCAAGCAAGGCGATGTAACGAGAGATTTCCTGAACGGCAAGACAGCATTCGAAGTCGGAGGAGACTGGCTGCTGCCGCGATTGCAGAAAAATGCGAAGTTTGAATGGGACATTCTCCCGTTTCCGCGCGGCAAGATCAATCAGTATTCGTTCCATATCTATGGACCGCTGGCGCTGCTTAGCGGCTCGAAGCACAAGGACGAGGCGTACAAATGGATTAGCTTCCAGTTTGAGATGGAAGCGCAGAAGTGGAAGATGGAGAAGGGAGCTAACGCTTCCGTCTTGGATCCCGAGCTAACCGCTTATCTTGACAAAGTGCCGCTCTGGCAAGGCAAAAATCTCGAGGCGGTCAAGATGACGAAGGATAACGGCCTCGTTCTGCCTGGCGCAACGATACCATGGTTCTCGGAATACGATTGGATCAACGTCATTAATGATATCGTTTTTGGCGGTTCGGACCCGAATCGTGTCATCGCTTCGACGGATGCGTGGAATAAGAAAACGTTGGAGCTGCGACAGCAGTGGAAGCGAAACTAAATTAAATACTGTTCAAATACAAGGCCGTTCTCACATGAGGACGGCCTTGTTATCGTCTTCGGAGGAGATAAGGGACAGAGGATAAATCAATACTACAAAGTATAAGAATGGCTCATGGTATGCGAATTGCCTCTCAACTACAATAAAACTATCACATAAACGAAAGGAAACACGATATGAAAACAAATGGAGTCATTCGGGAACTGCTTAGAAATCGTACGTTGCTGCTTATGTTCTTGCCCGTAGCGGTACTCCTATTTCTGTTCAACTACTTGCCGCTTGCCGGACTCGTAATCGCGTTCAAAGATTTCGATTTCCAGAAAGGCATCTTCGGCAGTGATTGGATGGATCCGCTGTTAAACAACTTTGATTATTTGTTCTCGTCCTCGACAGCTTTTCGGGCGATGAGGAACACCATATTGCTTAATGCGTTGTTCATCGCGGTAGGGCTTATATTCGAAGTAGGCTTCGCTTTGCTGCTCAACGAGGTTCGCAACAAATATTTCAAACGCGTTTCCCAGTCGCTGACCTTCCTGCCTTTCTTCATTTCTTGGATCGTCGTAGGCGTATTCGCCTACAATCTGCTCGACTTCGAGAGCGGGGCGGTCAATCGGGTATTGGAGAGCATAGGGTTCTCGCCGATCGATTTCTACAGTGAAGCGGGCTTATGGCCGCTCATCTTAACAATCGCGATTCGGTGGAAGATTACGGGTTATGGAACGATTATCTATCTGGCTGCATTGACATCGGTTGATAATTCGTATTACGAAGCGGCATCCATAGACGGTGCTACGAGATGGCAACAAATTCGGTATATTAGCATTCCGATGCTGCGGCCAACGATTATTATTTTGACACTGCTCGCGGTGGGCAGAATTATGAATGCGGACTTCGGCATGTTCTATGCCATGGTCGGCGACGCTTCCCTCCTATTCCCGACAACGGACGTTATCGATACCTTCGTTTATCGGAGCTTACGCAAATCCGGCGACATCGGCATGGCATCCGCGGCAGGTTTCCTGCAGTCGTTGATTGCTTTCGTGCTTATCATCGGCAGTAACTATGCGGCTCGCAAAATTGACAAGGATTCCGCGATATTCTAACTAGGGGAGGAACAACATAATGGTAGCAAAAAAATTCTCTATCTCACAATTGATGATCATTATTGTCATCTCCCTGTTCAGCTTGGCTTGTTTGTTCCCATTCATCATGGTTATATCAGGCTCGCTCAGCACGGAGAAAGACATCATGGATTACGGTTACACGCTTTGGCCGAAGACATTTACTTTCGATTCGTACCGAATCCTGCTGCTTGGCTCCACTCGCATCATTGACGCTTACGGAGTCAGCATTCTCGTAACGGTAGCCGGAACGGTGCTTTCACTGCTCGTAACGAGCATGGGTGCTTACGTTATGGCAAGACGGTCGTTTAAGTATAGAAATATTTTGTCCATTTACGTCATTATTACTATGCTTTTCAATGGCGGACTTGTTCCTTGGTACATCATCTGCGTCCGTTATTTGGATCTGAAGGATACGCTGTGGGCACTCATTCTACCGATGTTGGCGAATGCGTTCAACATGTTCCTGATCCGCAACTTCATGATGTCGATCCCCGAGGATATGAACGAATCGGCGAAAATGGACGGAGCGGGCGAGTTCAAAATTTTTTACGCCCTCATCATGCCGCTTTCGCTGCCGGTACTTGCGACTGTCGGACTTTTCGTAGCGCTGAGCTATTGGAATGATTGGTTCCTCGGGCTCATGTTCGTCGACAAGCAAGAGCTGCAGCCGCTGCAACTGCTCCTAAGGACGCTCGTATCGAACGTCGAGTTCCTGAAGAGCTCAAGCAACGCATCCGCCATGCAGCGTATCTCGGCGCAGATTCCTTCGGAATCGATCAAGATGGCGCTCACGGTCATTACGATAGGGCCGATTATATTCCTGTATCCTTTCGTACAGCGTTTCTTCGTAAAGGGATTAATGGTTGGGGCAGTTAAAGGTTAATGATTTGAGGCTATACCGGCTTCGGCCGTGTAGTATATAATGACAAGCAAAAGGGAGAGGTCACGATGAAGAAAAGCATCAAGGGATTACCGTTACTGCTTGCCGTCATCATGCTGTTCAGCGTTATTCTTGCAGCATGTAGCGGAGGCAATGGCAACAACGAGCCCGCTAATGGCGGCGAAGCTTCCAACAAGCCGTCCAACGGCTCGGAGCAGGAGGAAGAAGTTACGCTTAAATTCTACTTCGGCGGCGATAAAAAAGCGGCTACGGACGAAGTTTGGGCTAAAGTCAGCGAATATGTGAAAGCCAAAGGCCTTAATGTCAAATTCGATATTAACTTCATTCCGTTCGGCGACTTCAAAGAGAAAATGCTCGTTATGGCCGCATCCGGCGATAGCTGGGACATGAACTTCGACGGCGACTGGCTGTCGTACAAGCAAATGGCGGCGAAAGGCTCATACATGGCGCTGAACGATCTGCTGCCTGAGTTTGCGCCTAACTTGTACAAAAAGTATGAAGAACAAGGCACGCTTCAAGCGGCTACGGTAAACGGCGAAATCGTCGGCTTGCCTTGGACGATGAAGATGAACGAACGTAAGTTCACGGGCTGGCGTTCTGACTTAACTGAGAAAGCGGGTCTTGATTATCCGAACGGCTCAGTCAAGACGATCGAAGACGTAGATAAATTGCTGCGCGATCTGAAGAAAGCTTATCCAAACGAAAGAATTTCCCGCACACCTCCGGTATCGCTTATTATGATCCGCGATGAGTGGGTTGATCTTAACTTCCACGGTCTTGGCTTCTATCTGAGCGACCCTAAAGTAACGGTTCAAGCTGTAGAGCAACAACCGTTCTACCTAGAAGCTGCTAAGCTGGCTAAAGTATGGTACGACGACAACCTGATTAACCGCGATGCGATGATCGACAAATCGGATGAAGCGGCAGAGTGGAGAAACGGCAAGAAACTGTTCACGGTTACTTCCCATGAATGGGTAAGCGCGGACCCTGGCTTCTCCGATCCAGCATACAAAATGGAATCGTCGGAGCTCTACCCGGACAAACGCTTTATTAACCGTACAGCGCTTGCTAACGTAGTGGCGATCAACCGCAACTCCAAAAACCCTGAGCGCGTTCTACGCTTGTTGGATATGATCGAAACGGACAAAACGTTGTACGACCTTGTCCAATACGGTATCGAAGGCAAAACCTACGTATTGAACGGCGAGACTGCTGAATATCCGGAAGGCATGGAAACGACGACGAGCAACTACATGGAGTGGGGCGGCCAATGGGCATTCTGGAAACCGCAATTCATGCGTCCGACTATGACTTACGGACCAGACTTCTGGGTGAAAGAAGCTGAATTCGCAAGCGAAGAACGTAACGTTAACTCTCCTATCGACGGCTTGTTCATTGCCGAAGATGCGATGAAAAACGAAATCGCGAAGCGTGATACAGCAAGCGACGAGCTGAACAGACCGATTGAGTTCGGTGTTGTGAAAGACGTTGATAAAGCAGTAACAGATTATATCGAGACGCAAAAGAAAAACGGCCTTGATAAAATCATCGCTGAAACGCAAAAACAAATCGATGCATTCCTAGCATCCAAAAAATAAGCAGCACTACCGCATCTATAACCTGATGCCATAATAGCACTGAACGAATAAGCCAGCCCCTCTAAGCCCTAACGGACTTGGAGGGGCTGGCTTTATTGAGGCATGCATAGACACACTCCGCACACTCTAGCAAACTAAGAACGTATTTCTTTCAACGCATTCGCTCACTCTTCCGCCAGCTCAGGATGTTTGCTCTTCAACGTTTACGCTCACTCTTCCGCCAGCTCAAGAACTAAGCAGTTTAACGCAATCGCTCACTCTCCCGCCAGCTCAGGAACTATGTTGTTTACCGCTTTCGCTCACTCTTCCGCCAGCTCAGGAGCTATGCTGATTAACGCTTTCGCTCACTCTCCCGTCAGCTCAGGAGCTATGCTGTTTATCGCTTTTTGCTCGCTCTTCCATCAGCTCAGGAACTTTGCTGATTAACACTTTTCGCTAACTCTCCCGTCAGCTCAAGAACTATGCTGTTTAACGCTTTCGCTAACCCTCCCGTCAACTCAGAAGAATAGTCTTTAAGGGTAGTTGATCTAAGCCGTTTCGAGTGGATACTCGGTTTTATTTTTTGTTGTAGATTGGTTCTTTAGCTTTCTACCTGAGTAAATGGGAGAGTGAGCAAAAGGAAAAAAAGGCGCATTATCTACGAAGGAAGGCAGAAATATACCAATATCAGAATCTGTTGATCATTAATCTGAATGGTAATTGATATTGAATGTGCTGTGTAGATAAAAGACTCGAAAGATAAAGCTGATAAAAAGCAAACTTCCTGAGTAGAGGGGAGAGTGAACAAAAGGAGAAAAAGACGACATTATTTATATAAAGAAGTCCAAGTTGAGAGAAGCCATAGGAACGGAAGTAGTTTAATTGATCAAGACGAAAGAAAGAGGCCAATATTGGGATAGAAAGTTTAAGGATGTCTTATTTGGGTACCGGCTCATTCGGCTTACACTATAGGGGACATACAAAAAAGGATGGTGCCGGCATGGCGAAAATAACGGGAATCCAATGCATTCGCACACGCAAAAACGGGACTTGGACAATCGTAAAGGTATTGACGGATCAGGATGGGCTTTACGGGCTGGGATCAGCCTCGGACGTATATAATCCGGAGGCTGTTGTGCAAGTTATTGAGCAGTTGATGGCGCCGCTGCTGATCGGCAAGGATGCCGCGAATATAGAAGACTTGTGGCAGACCATGTACATGAGCGGGTATTGGCGCAACGGCGCGCTTCTGCATACCGCAATAGGCGGGATCGACATGGCGCTGTGGGACATTAAGGGCAAGGAGGCAGGTCTGCCTGTCTACCAACTGCTCGGCGGAGCGAGCCGTGCGGCCGTTCCTTGCTATGGACATGCCGGGGGGCGGGATATTACCGAACTGAAAGAGGACGTGCATCGTTTCAAGGAGGAAGGGTATACGGTCATCCGTGTGCAAATGGGCGGTTACGGCGGTGGCGGCTTTATCGATCGCGACAAGGCGATCTTGCCGGATCATGCTTGGGGCAAGGGACCGGTATTCGACGAGCAAGCTTATTTGCATGCCATACCGTCCATGTTCGAGCAGTTGCGGCTTGAGTTCGGTATGGGCGTACAATTCACGCATGACGTGCATGAGCATTTGTCGCCGATTAACGCGATTCAACTTGCAAAGCGGGTAGAGCCCTATAGTCTATTTTTCCTTGAGGATGCGCTAGCACCTGAACAGATTGGATGGTATCGCCATCTGCGTCAACAAAGCGCAACTCCGCAAGCAGTCGGCGAGCTATTCGTCAATCCTCAGGAATGGACGCAGCTTGTGCAGGAGAGGCTCATTGACTTCATCCGCGTACGCGTATCTAAGGCCGGAGGGATTAGCGCATGCCGCAAGATCGCGGCATTATGCGAAGCGTTCGGCGTTCGAACCGCATGGCAGGAAGGCGGAGAGAACGATCCTGTCAACCAAGCGGCAGCAGTCCATTTGGACATGGCGATCTGGAATTTCGGCATTCAGGAAGTGAACCATTTTAAGGAAGAAGAGCTGGATGCGTTCGAAGGACATATTGTTCGAAAAGGCGGCTATTTATATCCATCACAGAAGCCGGGGCTCGGTATCGAGCTTGATGAGCTTAAGGCACAGCTGCTCGTTGGGGACAATTGGAACAAAACAACTTATTTCAATCCATATCAGCTTGACCGCAAGGCTGACGGCACGCTTGTCCGTCCATAATGCCATGCGATACAACGGAGGTGCATAACAGATGAAGACGATTGCGGTAACGGGAGGCAGCGGCAAGCTCGGTACGGCTCTTATCAAGGAGCTGCAGCAGCAGGATTATAAAGTTGTATCGCTTGATCATCAGCTATCCAAAGAGCTTAGATGCAAGCAGATTAAGGTTGATTTGAACGACTTCGGGCAAGTCGTAGCTGCTGTTCATGGAGCGGACGCAATCATCCACTTGGCGGCGATTCCCGCGCCAATTCTGCATCCGAATCCTTATATTTTCGCGAATAACACGGTAGCCGGCTATCATATCCTGGAAGCTGCTTCTATTCTAGGCATACGGAAGGTGGTTATGGGCTCTAGCGAATCATCATACGGCTTTGCTTGGGCGCCTACGCCATTCTCGCCGGATTATTTTCCGATCGATGAAGAGCACCCGCAGCAGCCGCAGGAGTGCTATGGACTATCTAAAGTCGTGAATGAATTGACTGCCGCCATGTTCGACAGACGAAACGGCATGCAGGTTGTCTCGCTGCGCTTCTCTATGATTACGAAGCCGGAAGATTATAATCACTTATCGATTCGAAAACCTGAGGCGTTCAAGCAAATCATGTGGAGCTATATTGATATTCGCGATGCGGTAAGCGCATGTATCGCTTCACTTCAAGTCGAAGATCGAGGGGCGATCAGCCTCAATATTACGAGCAATGATACACTTAGCGATCGGCAGACGTCAGAGCTTCTGAAGTCGTTCTATCCCGAGGTATCCGTGTTGAAAAATGACCTTCCCGGAAGAACTTCGGTCGTCAGCAATAAGATGGCGCAAGAAGTATTGAATTGGCGTCCGCTTCACTCATGGGCCGATCATATAGGTGATCAGGCTTAGCACAATTAGAAAAATACATGTAAGAGACCATCCGAAAGGATGGTCTTTTTGATGACCATTTAACAAAGTATGACTTTAAATATAGCTTGTATGAAGCTTGTGAAACGCTTACAAGATAATTTTTGACAAAAAAAGCATATATCCTCTCATATTTACTCGTGTAATGATCGGATAACATTAGAGGTAGTTTAGGGAAACATATTTGTTCTGAGAGGTGAGCATGGGTGGGAAGCATTACGTTTAGCCATGTCTATAAGCACTACAAAGGGGAACAGCGTCCGGCGGTCAACGATTTCCACCTTTCCATTGAGGAGGGGGAGTTCCTCGTACTGGTCGGTCCATCCGGCTGCGGCAAATCGACTACGCTTCGAATGCTGGCTGGCTTGGAGGAGATCACGGAGGGCGAGTTGTATATCGACGACAAATTCGTTAATTACTTATCGCCGAAGGATCGAGACATTGCGATGGTATTTCAGAATTATGCGCTCTACCCGAACTTATCGGTGTACGAGAATATCGCGCTTGGCCTTAAGCTACGCAAGACAGCCAAGCATGACATTGAGCTTAAAGTGAACCGCGTAGCCAAAATTTTGGAAATATCGCATTTGCTCGATCGCAAGCCTAGTCAGTTGTCAGGCGGTCAGAAACAGCGTGTTGCGCTGGGGCGTGCGATCGCGAGGGAACCGCAGGTATTCCTGATGGATGAACCGCTGTCCAATCTTGACGCCAAGCTAAGGGCGCAGACGCGTGCCGAACTTATTAAGCTGCAGAGCGACTTGAAACGAACGACGGTATATGTGACGCATGACCAGGTCGAAGCGATGACGATGGGTACGCGGATCGTAGTCATGAAGGACGGCGTTATCCAGCAAGTAGCGCCGCCAAGGCAGCTCTATGATGAACCAGCCAATCTGTTCGTTGCCGGATTCATTGGCTCGCCGCAGATGAATTTCCTGGAAGGAAGCATCGTTCGTCAGAATGGCGTTTATTACTTCTTGAACAAGCGGATTAAGTTCCGAATTCCAGAGAAATATTATGGGCAATTCAATGCGAAACCCGGCACGCTTCGCAATTGCGTGCTCGGTGTTCGCCCGGAGCATGTGCAGCTTGGGCCTGATAAAGACGAGTTTCCTGAGGACGAATATGTGCGCGGCGTTGTTGAGATGACTGAGGTCACAGGCGCCGATTCTTACGTGTACGTCAAGATCGGGGAGAAAACGGTAATCGGCCGGACGGAGCCTGAGATTGACTATGAGAAGGAAGAGAAGCTGCTCGTAAGCTTCAACATGAACAAGATCCACTTCTTCGACGAGCAGTCCGGCGTGTCACTCGCAGCCGGGGGAGATGAAGGATGATTCGGCTTAAATCGAAGAAATGGCTGGGCAGAGGATTACGAATTTTGTTAGCGGTTGCATTGATTGTCGTCGCTGTCCGCTGGGTATCCGGCAGCGAACCGACATTGTACGCGACTACCGTTACCGCCGAGCAAATGCTTTCGTTCGAGAGCAAGCCGGGTGAGGTGCCCTACGCGAAACTGATGTTGGAATACCCGGAAGCTTTCGAGTCCGCAGAACAGTTGCAAGCGATTCCAATAACGCCCGCTGAATATGAATCTGCCTCAGAGGAGTCCGTTCTGGGATCGGATGAAGGCAAAGAACTCATTTGGGAGAACGAGCTTGGCTGGGTCGAATGGAGTTTCGAGGCGCCGCAGGATGGCTGGTACGAGCTGCATTTCGATTACAAAGCGCTTGAAGGAGGAAATGCCTCCGTCGTGAGAGGGGTTCAAATCGACGGAAGCTATCCTTTCGCAGAATCCAGCAGAATTGAGCTTGAACGGTTATGGAAGGATGCGAAGTATCCTTATGATCGCAACGAAATCGGTCAACAAATCCGGCCGGGACAGGTAGAGCTGACAGATTGGAACAAGGCAGCCGCATCCGTATATTCCGCTTCTTCCGAGCCTTTGCTCTATAAGCTGGAGCAAGGCGAGCATAAGTTAAAGCTCATTGGAATTAGGGAGGGAGTCACGCTGCGCGGGATTTCGTTCGAGTCGAAGTCGACAATCCCATCCTACGAGGAATACAAAAGCTCTTTAACCGAATCGAAGCCGCAGTCCGAATGGTTCAAGCTCATTGAGGCTGAACAATTCCAGCGCAAATCCAGCTTGGCTATTCAGACAGACTTTTGGTCTGAGCCTCATATATCGCCAGATCCGAAAGGGCGCATCACCTACAACGTGCTCGGCGGACAGCGATGGAGGCAGCCTGGCGAGTGGGTCGAATGGCAGATCGAAGTGCCGGAGAGCGGCTTGTATGAGCTTGATGTAAAAGCGTTCCAAAACTACCGGAACGGCTTCGAGGCCTATCGCACGATAACGATCGACGGCGAAGTGCCGTTCAAGGAAATGCTGCACTACGGCATTCCGACACGCAAGGAATTCGAGATCGTAACGCTTTCCGATCAAGCGGGTGAGCCTTATAAGTTCCACCTGGAGAAGGGTACGCACACGCTGCGTATGACGGCAGACTCTTCGCTGGTCCAGCCAGTCTATCTGGCGTTGACGGATACCCTGAACCAATTGGCCGTATACGATCGCCAAATTAGGCTGTTGACGGGCAATTACAGCAAGTCGGCGTTCGATGCGAATATCGACTCGACGCGTACTTGGGATATGAAGAAGCTAGATCCGGAGGTCGAGCAGAAGCTGAACGACTTCGTTAACCGCTTCGCCGATATCCGCAACTATATTAACGGGTTGAACAAAAAGGATTCCGATTTGTCCGAAGCGATCAAGAGCTCCGTGCATTTGCTCGAGGTAATGCTGGAGGATGTGAACGAGGTCCCGAACAAAATCAATGATTTCTCTACGATTCAGAATAATATCGGAGCTTGGCTAGCTACGCTGACGCATCAGCAATTGTTGGTGGATTATATCGTGGTGCGGACGCCGGAGGCGGAAACAGGGCTGAAGACGGCGAGCGCGATGTCGCGTATCCCCTATTCCATAGCCGACTTCGGCCGAACGTTCTACCTGGATTACGATACGCGCAAGCACAACCGCGACGGTGCGCTTACGGTATGGGTGCAACGCGGACGCGATTACGTGGAGCTTCTTCGTGAGTTGGTAGACCAAGACTTTACGCCAAGAACGGGCATTCAGGTCAACATTAACCTAATGCCGAATCCGAACCAGCTTATACTAGGCAACGCGGCTGGCGATGTGCCGGACGTTGCGCTCGGTCTAGGCGAATCGATGCCTGCCGATTATGCAATGCGAGGAGCGGTCGAGGATTTGTCCTCTTATCCGGGCTTCGAGGAAGTACAAGATCAATTCATTCCTGGCGTAAACCGATCGATGTACTACGACGGCGGCGTCTATGGACTGCCGGAGGTGCAGAACTTCCAGGTGCTGTTCTACCGCACCGATGTGTTGGAAGGGCTAGGCCTTACAGTGCCGGATACATGGGATGACGTATTCGACATGCTGCCGACGCTGCAGGAGAACGGGATGACCATGAACTTCCCGAAAGGCGATTTCTCAACGCTCTTCTTCCAGAACAATGCGGAAGTATATTCGCCGGACGGCTTAAAAGGAAATCTCGATAGCGAAGCGGGCCAAGCGGCCTTCAAGCGCTGGACGGAACTGTACAAAAAATACAATCTTCCGATCGATGTTCCTGCATTCTTCCAGCATTTCCGCGACGGCGACATTCCGATCGGCGTTGCCGACTTCAACACTTACGTGCAGCTTCTCGTAGCCGCGCCGGAAATTACCGGCCACTGGAAGATCGCTCCGTTGCCTGGCATGAAGCAAGCGAACGGCGAAGTGGCAAGATGGTCGCCGCAAGGCATCTCGGCGGCGATGATGATGGAGAAGAGCGATAAGAAAGACGAGGCGTGGCAGTTCATGCAATGGTGGACGTCCGCGGAGGTTCAGTCGCAATACGCGAAGGACATCGAATCGTTCTATGGTATCGAATTCAGATGGAATACGGCCAACGTCGATGCGATGAAGTCGCTCTCCTGGCCATCCGATGATCTGAAGGCGCTTCGCGAACAGGCGCGCTGGGCGAAAAACATGCCGTACGTGCCCGGATACTACTTCCTCAGCAGAGAAATGGAATTCGCATGGAACCGCACGGTAATGGAGGGCATTCCTGCTCAGGAATCGCTTGAACAGGCGCAGCTCTCGCTGCAAAGGGAGATGAACCGGAGACAAGGCAACTTCGGCATTAAAGCCGGAGATGATCTCGGCATCCCGCAAATCAATCAACCTTACGAATGGGAGGAATAGCACAGATGAATACAGAGCTTACTCCCGGGATAGCAAGGCCTAAGGCTCGACCGGCGATTGGGGCGAAGCTGACTCGCTTCCTGCGCGATCTTAAGCGCGACGCGTTCTGCTATTTGTTCCTCGCGCCGTTCCTGATCTGCTTCATGCTCTTCATCGTTGTGCCGGTCGTCATGGCCGCGACGCTTGGGTTCACGTCGTACGACGGATTTCAGAAGCTGCATTTTATCGGGATCGACAACTATATTAGCTTGTTCACGCAAGATATTATCTTTCTGACCAAAGCGATACCGAATACGTTCCTATTCGCGCTTATTGTGGGCCCAGGCGGCTATATCCTTTCCTTCCTATTCGCCTGGTTGATCCATCAGCTGCCGATCAAGATCAGGGACTATTACACGCTGGCGTTCTACGCGCCTTCGATGGCGGGCGGAGTAGCGCTGTCCGTCGTATGGATCGCGGCGTTCAGCGGCGACCGCGTCGGCTACGTGAACAACTTCCTGCTCGGCATGGGCTGGATCGACAGTCCGGTCATATGGCTTCAAGATCCGAAGTATTTGCTTAACATTATGATCATCGTATCGCTTTGGGTCAGCTTCAGCGTAGGCTTTCTCGCCATGTTGGCAGGTCTTCAGACCGTCAATCGCGAGCTTTACGAGGCAGGCCGCATCGACGGCATATCGAATCGCCTTCAAGAAGTGTTCTATATTACGGTTCCTTCGATGAAGCCGCAGATGCTGTTCAGCGCCGTGATGTCGATTGTCGGCACGCTAAAGGCAGGCAGCATATCGACGCAATTGACGGGCTTGCCGATCACGCCTTCTTATTCGGGACATTTGATCATTAACCATATCGACGATTACGCTTTTATCCGTTTCGAGCTCGGCTATGCTTCGGCAGTCTCGGTCATGCTGCTGCTTATCAGCTACTTCGCCATGAGATTTGCCTATCGGCTGTTCGGATCCAAGGAGGAGCTGTAAAACCATGATTCGAAAACTTCGCAGCGTGACGCCGTTTCAAGTAGCGCTCGTCACTTTCTTCACCGCGCTGGCCGCGTTCATGTCGCTGCCGATTATTTTCATACTGAACCATGCATTCAAGCCGCAGAATGAGCTGTTCTTGTTTCCGCCGAGGTTTCTCGTGCAGAATCCAACAATTCGCAACTTCGAATCGCTCATTCTGCACGCATCGAACGCGACTGTGCCATTCACGAGATATTTGTTCAACAGTATTATCGTAGCGGGATTAACACTTGCATGCGTAATTATCGTCAGCACGATGGCCGGTTACGTCCTTGCGAAATACCAGTTCCATTTCAAGGGACTCATCTTATCGCTCATTACGCTGTCTCTGATGTTCGCGCCGGAGACGGTCGGCATTCCGAGGTATCTCATCATTAGCGGTATCGGCATCAACAACACGTATTTCGGGCATATATTGCCCGCGCTTGCCTCACCGATTGCCGTCTTCATGCTCGTCGGCTTCATCTCTCAAATACCTAGCGAGCTGATTGAAGCGGCAAAGATCGACGGAGCAAGCCATTTCGGGATCTTCACAAGAATGGTGCTCCCGCTGTCTGTGCCGGCGATCGCCACGATCTCGATCTTCACGTTCCAAGGCGTATGGGGAGACGTCGAGACTTCGACGCTGTTCATGCAGGACGAGACGATGCGAACGCTGCCCTTCTATGTGAACAGCCTGCTCAGCGGGCTTCAGAACAGTGTCGCCGGGCAGAATATGGCTGCCGCAGCCGGCTTGCTCATGTTCGTGCCCAACCTCATCATCTTCCTGCTCTTCCAGCGGAGGGTGCTCGAGACGATGGTTCATTCCGGCATTAAGTAATTCAAATCAGCAAAGGAAGTCGAAACGATGAAGAAATTGTTATTGTTGTTGCTTCTAGCGGCGACCTCCATGCTCGCCGTTCCGGAAGCGATCCACGCGGAGTTGCCGTACCGAACGTTCTACTACGACAGTAATCAAGCGACATTCCTCCGTATCCAGCCGATCTATACGCCGGCAGATATGGACAGCGCGAGGTTTGCCGAGCCAGTCGACTTGCATGTCGGTGCGGACGACAACGTATACGTCATGGACAAAGGGGCGAATCGGGTTGTCGTCCTTGATCCTGACGGAGCGGTACTGCGAACGATCGGCGCAGATGAGGGAGAGAGCATGCTTAGCGCGCCTGAAGGCCTGTTCGTTACGCCTGAAGGGATAATCTATGTCGCAGACTCTGGCAATCAACGGATTGTCGTGTTCGACAACGAAGGCAACTTTCTCCGTGATTATAAGAAACCCGAATCCACCTACATGGAGTCCGGTCACTTCGTACCGACGAAGATCGTTGTCGATCGCCGGGGCGTCATGTACATCAACCTGAATTCATCCTACGACGGACTGCTTCGAATGAATCAGGAAGGGGAGTTCATGGGTTTCTTCGGAGCTAATAAAGCGCAGCAGACAGTGCTGAACTGGCTGAAGAAGCTCATCCTGAACAAGGAGCAGCTGCTCAAAGAAACGGCTAATCTGCCGCGGCCGATTACGAATGTCGCTCTCGACCAGGACGGCTTCATATTCACGGCTACATCGGGCGGATTCGGCCAAGGCGCCATACGCAAGCTGAACGCCGGCGGCGTCGACGCGCTCAAGAACAAGACGCTGGTGAACGGTCACGGTATCGTGGATGTGGCAAGCGATTCGGACGGCTTCCTGTACAACGTCGACATGGAATCCGGACGGGTCAATATATACGATCAGAACGGCGAGGCGTTGTTCGCGTTCGGCTATATTGACAACGAGACGCAGCAGTACGGCGTGTTAGGCTTTCCAACCTCGCTTGGCGTTGATTCCAAGAAAGATATATGGATAGCGGACAGCCGGACCGGAACGATTCATAAGTTCGAGCTTACCGAGTTTGGCGGCGACGTTATGAATGCGCTTACGCTGTATCTTGCCGGGAAGTACGAGCAAAGCAAGCCGTACTGGGATAAAGTATACGCTCGCAATGACATGTACAACGGCACGTTCCAAGGACTCGGCAAAGTGTATCTGCACGAGAACAACAACGAAGAGGCGCTCTCTTTCCTGAAGACGGCTTTCGATACGAAGGGTTATTCCAAAGCGTTCTGGCAAGTAAGGCTGAACTGGCTGCAAAATAACTTCCTCATGCTCGCTGCAGGCATCATCATCGCATTATTGCTCATTCGGTACGTGCCGCGCTTGGTACGCAGACAGTTGAAGCGTCACCCGCTGCCGGCATCATGGGATCGTCCAATCAGTGATTTGCGATTGTTATGGTATGTGTTGCTTCATCCGTACCACGGGTTCTATAAGCTGAAGGAGGCTCGAGTATCCTCCTGGATTCTCATTCTTATTTTGGCCGCGACGATTGGAATGAAGCTGTTATCGCTTTATTTCACCGGGTTTTTATTCAATCCGATCGAGACTTCCCAAATTAATCTAGTCAGCAGTCTCGGGCTGTTCGTCGTACCATGGATCACTTGGATTATCGCGAATTATCTCGTATGCAGCGTGAAGGACGGGGAAGGTAAGTTCAGGGAAGTTATTCAGGGCAGCACATACGCGCTCGCTCCTTACTTGTTCTTCTCGGTACCGCTTCTGCTGCTGTCGAATCTCGTGACGCTCGACGAGAGAGTTATCGTCGATTCGATTAATTCGCTGATGTTCATCTGGATCGGCGTCATGCTGATTGTCATGACGCAGGTTATTCATAACTTCGACTTCCTGGAGTCGCTGAAAAACATTGCGATTACGGTGTTCACGATCGGCACAATATGGCTTTTCGCCTTCCTTGTCTTCGGTCTATCTTACAACTTATACGATTTCTTCTATCAGCTTTACAAGGAGGTCACTTTCTATGGTTGAGTTCATCAAGCGAACGTCCCTCCGCGTAAAGCTGACAGCCATCGCCTTGCTTGCGCTTGTTATCATCGTGCTCTCGGTCGTTCTGCAAGGAGAGGAGCTGTCACCTGCCAAAGCAATGGAACTTGCGGGTATCGAGACTCTTCAAGCGGAGACGGCAGAGGTCTATACGGGCACACCGTGGAAGCCGGAGACGGGAGCCGATGGTTACGCCGAGGCGTTAAGCAATGAGAAGTTCACTCTGTATGTCGATCCAGCTAACACACAGATTGCGTTGGTCGACAATCGCACCGGCTACCGCTGGCGCAGCAATCCGAGCGAGGAGGAGCTCGCCGCCGAGACGGTGAAGGGCGTGCTGCTCGCGAATCTGAAATCGCCATTCGTTCTAACTTACGTGAGAACGCAAGGCAAGGATCAGACGATCAGAGAAATGTTGAACGCCAATGATCCAAAGATGGTGAAGGAGCTCGTACGGACGGATAAAGGATTGCAAGTCTCTTATTCCTTCCCTGACAAGAAGCTCGGAGTGTCGCTTCAATACGAGCTTACCGACAAAGGGCTGCAGGTTCGCATCCCGACGAAAGGGATCAAGGAGGAAGGCGATTTCAAAATGTTCTCCCTCGATCTGCTGCCTTACTTCGGGGCGGCAGCGGCTGGAGAGGACGGTTACATCTTCGTACCGGACGGTCCTGGCGGCTTGATCCGCTTCGAAAGCGAACGGCCGGGCGTATCGAGAGGTTATATCCATCAGGTGTACGGTCTCGAGCTGACGAATACGGGCAATTGGAGCCGTTCCGGCGAATGGCGGGAAAATATCGCCTATCCGGTATTCGGCATGAAGCGAGGCGATAACGCGTTCGTCGCGGTTCTAAGAGAAGGCGGTGACTCTGCCGATATCGCCGCGCTGCCGCCGGGGCTGAAGTCCACGACGTACAACGTGTTCGCAAGCCAAATCTATCGCGAGGAATACTTGTACCGAATGAGCAGGCTGGCCGCACCGATCAAGGCTATCCAGAAGCAGCGGCTCGATACCGACCGCGTGCTGGAGTACCGCTTCCTGAACGGTGACGACGCCGATTATGTCGGCATGGCGACCTCCTATCGCGATTACCTGACGGAAACAGAGCAGTTAAAAGAGCAACTGAAGCCCGTCGATCATACGCCGCTATATTTGAAGATCATGGGCGGCAATTATACGGAAGCGTATAACCAAATCAAATATGTGACTGCAACGACATTCCCTCAAGCAACCGAAATTGTTAATGCTTTGCGGAAGCGTGGAGTCGAAAGCATGAACGTCATTTATTACGGCTGGCAAAATCAAGGCGATTACGATTTGTACGATCGTTTCCCGATCGAGAAGTCGCTCGGCGGCGAGGAGGAGGCGAAGAAGTTCGTTTCCAACATGAAGCAGCAGGGCATCGACGTTCTATTCGAGGACGACATGGTATGGATCGATTCGGACAATTCCAATTTGTCTGGCAAGAAGAACGGCATTCGCAGCATCGACGAAACGGTATTTCTCGATGAGGGCTGGTTCATAAGCAAACCGGCGCGCACGGTTACGATGGCTTACGAGACGATCGATAAGCTGAAGGATATCGGCATTTCCGGCATTCTGTACAACTGGGTCGGCGAAATGGTGTTCCACGATTACGATCCCGACGGCATAATGACCCGCAAAGACACGATGGACGTGTATAGCGGCATGCTGGATTACACCCGGCAGACGCTTGGAAAGTCCAGCGTCTATCGCGGCAATGATTACGTCATCGGCCACACGGACTTTATTGCGAATTTGCCGCATGAATCAAGCTATGACTTCTTGGTCGACCAGACGGTACCGTTCTATCAGATCGCGCTGCATGGCTACGTCGCTTATTCATTCGGAGACGGCAACCTGCGCGGGGAAGTGGAGGATGAGTTCCTCAAAGCGATTGAGTACGGAGCAGTGCCTTCCTTCTACTTGACTTACGATGAGTCGAGGAAGCTGAAATACACAAACTCAGGTTTCTTGTTCAGCAGTCAATATTCGAAGTGGACCGATCGCATTGAGAAAGAATATAAGGCATTCGACTCGCTCTCCAGTCTGCACTCGCAACGAATCATCGATCATGAGCAGTTGTCCAAAGACCGGTTCGCCACCGTGTACGAGGATGGTACGCGCGTAATCGTCGATTATAGCAGCAAGACGTTCGAAGTTGAGAAAGGAGCTGGCGCATAGTGCAACCGAAAGCAAAAATACGCGCAGAGCGCCTCTATCACTGGAAACGTTACGGCACTGGCTTCCTGTTCATGCTTCCGTGGATTATCGGCTTTGCCATATTCGTACTGATCCCGATCAGTTGGTCGCTGTTCATGAGCTTTAATAAGGTGCAAGTTGCGGTAGGCGGCTTCCGGTACGAATGGCTCGGCATGCAAAACTATCGCGATGCGTTTTTGAAGGATAATATTTTCCCGATTGAGCTGATCACATACTTCCAGGAAATGCTGCTGATGGTGCCGATTATCGTCATCTTCGCTCTTCTGATCTCGCTTATGCTGAATCAGCGGTTTCCCGGACGCTTCCTGTACCGCGCGTTGTTCTTCCTTCCGGTTATCTTCGCAACCGGGCAGGTGCTGAACGAGCTGTTCGTGCAGGGCGCGGGCGACATCCCGTTCCTGGAGCAGTACAACCTGCAGCCGCTTGTAGAAGAGTACGTCGGCAAGCAGTTCGGCGAGACCGTCATGGAAGTGCTTGGACGGGCGATTCTTATTTTATGGTATTCAGGCGTGCAAATTCTGATCTTCATCGCCGGGTTCCAAACGATCTCTCCTACGATCTATGAAGCGGTCCGCATCGACGGCGCATCGCCGTGGGACAGTTTCTGGAAAATAACGCTGCCGGCGTGCGTGCCTTTCATCAGCCTTAATGTGCTTTACACGATCATTGACCTGTTCACGTTCCCGCTTAATCCGGTCCTTGAGCATATCAGGGAGAACATGTTCAAGGTCGATACGGGCTACGGCTACGCCAGCGCGCTCGCCTGGATCTATTTCGCCTTCATCTTCCTGCTGATCGCCATCGTGCTGTGGATGTTCAACCGGAGCATGAAGACAAGGAGGATGCATTCATGATTACCGCGATGAAAACCGAGCTGGAAAAGCTAAACGGGCGAGTACGCGGCATCTTCTGGAGCCGCAGGGCGCAGAAAACGAAGATGCTTGTTCTCGGCAGAAGCGTATCGGACGGCTTGCTAGCCAAGCTCATCATCTACATGCTGCTCTCGATCGTCGCTTACCTGTACTTGCAGCCGATTCTTTATATGGTCAGTACGATGTTCAAGACGGTCAGCGACCTGCTTGACCCGACCGTGAAATGGATTCCGCGCGATATGACCTGGGAGAACATTACGAAGGCTTACAAGGGCTTGCAATATCCGGAGGCGCTGCGGAATACCTCAATAATTGCGCTTAGCTGCTCGCTTGTACAGGTCATTATTTGCGCGATGACAGGTTATGCATTGGCTCGGCTGGCGCTACCGTTCAAGTGGCTCTTCATGGCGCTGATCATATTGACGTTTTTGATTCCGCCGCAGGTCATCATTATTCCGTTATACGTTATTTTCAGCAAGCTGGGGCTTCTGAACACGCTCTTCGTGTTCCTAATCCCCGCCATATTCGGGCAAGGGCTGAAGGGAGCGCTCTTCATTCTCATCTTCCTGCAGTTCTTTAAGTCGCAGCCGGCAAGTCTAGAGGAGGCGGCTAAGCTCGACGGCGCATCGACGACGAGATTGTTCTTCGGCATTATGCTGCCGCTGGCGAGATCAGCCTGCTTGGTCGTGTTCCTGTTCTCCTTCATCTGGTATTGGAACATGTACTACGAGCCGTCCATGTTTTTGGCAAAGGGCTTCACGCCGCTATCCATCAGACTCAATATGCTTGAGGAAGTGCTGAATCCGGCGCTGCTCGGCAACACGTTCACGATCACCAATCCGATTACGGAAGGAACGAAAATGGCTGCCGCATTTATGATCATTTTGCCGCCGATCGTTATTTTCATGTTCCTGCAGCGTTGGTTCGTAAGCGGTATTGAAAGAACGGGGATCGTGGAATAGTCCATTAACTTGCTGCCAATCTGACTCACCGAGAGGGGTGATGCTCCAGGATCGTTTTCAGCGGTGTTAAGCAACAACGGTAAGCAATCTGAGGGGTAGGCATTTGGGGGCGAACATGGCTCGTAACTGATGACTCATGGCTCCCACACAAAAACGAGGAGGTTTGCGAAGTGAAAAGAAAACGCGCGTTGACCCTTGCATTAAGTCTGGTACTTATGTTCTCAATGGTATTAACGGCTTGCTCAGGCAACAATTCGAAAGGCAGCAATGCGGGCGAAGGTACGAATGCGCCTGCCGAGACACAAGCACCTGCGGATGAAGCGACTGCTGCGCCAGAGGTGAAGAAAGACCCGGTTACGCTTAAGCTGATCTCATGGTCTGACTCCTACACCGAATTGTATCAAATGTTCACTAAAGAGTATCCATGGATTACGATCGAACAAATTCCGGTTAACAGCCAACCGATTATGGAAATCATTGCATCGCTCGAAGCGGCTGGCACGCCTGCCGACTTGACTTGGATCGATTCCGATCTGATCACATACGACCAAGCAGGACTGCTTGAAGATTTGACGCCTTATATCGAGAAAGATCCTACGTTCCAATCGGTTCAACTGCCTGATGGCTTCTACGATACGATGACGTACAAGGGCATGCGCCTTGCCGTTCCTTTCGTCGACGTACCAATGTGGATCTTGGTTAACAAAGATTTGCTCGCCAAGCATGGCGTAGAGATGCCTGCTAACGACTGGACGTATGACGACTTCCGCGATATCGCCAAAAAAATCACGGATCCAGTGGCTGGCGAATACGGTCTTACAACACAACCGGAATTCCAAATGCGCGTGCTTAGCACGAAAGCAATTGCTGACGGCCATGCAGCCAACATTCATTACCTGAATGAAGACTTGACGCAAAGTTTGCTTGCTACGCCTGAAGTTATGAACGACGTAAGATGGCTGTCGGACTTCGTATGGAAAGACGGCTCGATGCAATCCAACGCGAAAGCGGCAGAAACAGGCGACGTGACGAGAGAATTCATCAACGGCAAAACAGGCTTCGCTATCGGCGGCGACTGGGTATTGCCTAACCTGAAAGACAACGCAAACTTCGAGTGGGACGTACTGCCGTTCCCTAAAGGCAAAGTCAGCCAGCCTGGATACAGCATCTATGGTCCAATGTCCTTGCTCAAAGGCTCGAAGCATAAGGAAGAAGCGTTCCTGTGGATCGCGTTCCAATTCTCGAAACAAGCGCAAAAGTGGAAGATCGACCAAGGCGCGAACGCTTCGGTTATCGATCCGGAATTGACGGCTTATTATGACGAGACGCCAATGTGGCAAGGTAAAAACAAAGAAGCCGTGAAGATCGCGAAGGAAAACGCGAAAATTCAACCGGGCGTAACGATTCCTGCTTGGGGCGAATACAACTGGAACAATATCTTGAACGAAATCATCTTCGACGGCGCAGACATCAACCGACTGATTCCGGAAACGGAAAAATGGAACAAGCGCACGCTTGAAGTCGCTGAATCGTTGAAGTAATAGCGCATAACAAAGACGGTTATTCATCAAGCTTCCGTAAGGATGCTTGAGAATAGCCGTCTTTTATTGACCTAAATAACGAATTAACGGTAATTCCAGCCGTTGCCGATGACGGGATGATATTGCGGATATGGCGGCTGCTCGTCGCGGTGCAAATAAACCTTTTTGCCTTGACTCGGTACGAACTGGCTTTGCATCGATTGATTCGTATGAGCGACGTTGCCGGCAGCGGCGCCTTGTACTTGATTATTGGCGCAATTGGCGGGAGGGCCGATGACGACGGTGTTCGTAATTGGCGCAAGCGCCTCTTCGACAAGCTGCTCATTTAAGCAATACGTGTGGGCGAGTACGCTGGCTGGAGTAAGGCGCAGCATATCGGAAGCACCGATGAATTCCGGTATCGGAGCATCGAAGATGGCGAGCAGATGGGTATTGTCGACGGTCGCGATCTCATAATGCCACCAGCCCTGAGGGATGTTGGCCACAAGACCCGGTTGAATCGGATAATTAAGCAGTTTGTTCGTGAACGGATTAATGAGCGATACGACGGCTGAACCGGTGATGCAATAAACGAGCTCGGATGCATTTTGGTGAGTATGCGGCTCGACCACATTGCCCGTGCTTAGGAAGATGTCCAGAAGCGATACATTTCCTAGCGTATTGAGTTGATTAATCGACAACGTATTGATGTAGTTGCGATTGTCTTTCGTAAACGTATTATTATTACGCAGATCATAAGTAAATTGTACGGTTGGAGAAGTGAAGTCCATATAAGATACAGCCACTTGATTCCCTGCCTTTCGTATGCGCGCAAGCATGTTCGGATTGTAGGCGTATGACCTACCGTATACCATATGTACGCATAACAAAGTCCGTTCCAGCAATAGGAAACGGTGAGCAAAGCTTTTTATGGAGTTTAGCGAAACTTTGCACGCAAGCTGTGCGTACATACCCCGTATGCCTAATAAGTAATCATTTGGAAGCAGTATAGGGGGAAGATAATTAGTGCGGCTTATTTTGGATCAAATCGTCAAGACTTTCGATGCGAAGCAAATACTGCAAAGCGTGGAATATTCATTCGAGCAAGGTAAGATATACGGTCTGCTAGGACGAAACGGTGCGGGCAAGACGACGCTTTTCAATTGCTTGAGCCGGGAAATTGCGACGGATGGCGGCAAAACTTGGCTGGAGCAGGACGGAGTGAAGCGGGAGCTGGCGGAGACGGATGTCGGTTATGTGTATTCGATGCCGATATTGCCAGAGTTCCTTACAGGCTACGAATTCGTCCAGTTCTTCCTAGCTGCGAATCCAAACATGAAGCGTCAGGATGCTAAGATCGACGAATGGTTCGATCGGATGCGCATGAGCCGAGAGGATCGTCATCGTCTGATCAAGGGGTACTCGCACGGCATGAAGAACAAGCTGCAAATGCTGCTGTTTCTTATTGCGAAGCCGCCGGTCATTCTCCTAGATGAGCCGCTGACGTCGTTCGACGTGATTGTAGCGCTAGAAATGAAAAATATGCTGCGTGAAATGAAAAGTGAACATATTCTTATTTTCTCGACCCATATTTTGCAGCTGGCAACCGATCTCTGCGACGAATTGGTTGTGCTGAACAATGGTCAGCTGACTTCGGTGCCTTCCGAGCTGATGCACAGTCCGGAATTCGAACGTGAAGTCATTGAGCTGCTAAAGGACGATCCGACCCATGCTTAAGGCGTATCGGCTGCTGCTAGACGTATCGGTCTCCTCTTTCCTCAATCGGACGGTTTATTACTTGCGCCGGTTGCCGCTTGTCGGCCGCGCCATACCGGAATCGCTATACGGGAGCTTGGAATGGAAGCGGGCTATCGCTTGGCTCGTCCTTATTGCACAGCTGCTATGGGCGGTGCTTAACAAAGGGATATATCTTGGACTTATGGCGTACATGCCGGCGATGGCGATAAACGAGCGCAATCCGGAGCTTCATTCGCTAGAGCTGTTTCTAGCCATCTTGTTGCCGCTTAGCTTCCTGACGGCAAGTATTTGGAACGCGCGAGTGTTCGAGCCGAAACGCGACAAGTATGTTGCCGTGAAGCTGCTCCGCATCTCGGCAACGGCATACATGAAAGTCACGTTAACGATGCGTTATACGATGTTCTTCTTATCCTTTGCAATCATGCTTGCGTTCTTCATGGCGGTGCTAGGAGGAACGGTGATTGAAGGCGTGCTCGTTGCAGCAGTCATTACGGGCTGGCGGCTGCTTGCCGAGTTGACGCATCTAATCGTATTCGAGCATACGGGCAAAATCATCATTCGAAGCACTATACTTGTCTGGTCAAGCATTGTTGCCGGCGGTGCGCTAGCCTATGGACTGCCTTTACTTGGCGTCTCGCCAGCTTATGGCAGGGTACTGTTGTACTTACCGCTTGTTTTGCTCGTTATTGCATCAGGTCTAACGGTTGCTCTGATGCTCGCGCGTTATAAACGCTACCCGGAGGCGGTAGAGTCGGCGACGAGACGAGATGATCCACTGCTTAATCTCGGTCAATTCATGGCCGATTCACGGAAGGCAGAGGTATCGATGAAGACCGATGATCTGACGGAAGAAGAGACCGTCCTCGCCGATGGGGCTGCGCTTCCTCGTGCAGACTCGGACGGTTATGACTACTTGAACCGGCTATTTTTCCGCCGTCATCGTCGTCTCGTTAGGAAGCCGCTATGGAATCGGCTTGCGATCAGCGTTAGCGTGAGCGCGCTTGCCGTTTCAGCGCTAGCGTTAATCGGTGACGGAGCAACGTTGACCGAGCTGGCGAGGTTCGTGCCGTACTTCGCATTTAGCGTTTTCGTCGGCGAGAAGCTATGCCGCGCTCTATTCTACAACTGCGACATGCCGCTAATGCGCTACGGTTTCTACCGGCAAGCGGTACGGAAGCATTATGTGCTGCGTCTCGCCAGACTGTCCGGCATGAATTTGCTGCTGTCGGTCGCGGTTGGCGCAGTGCTGACGATTACGGCATGGTTCACCGGCAGTTTGCCGGATACAAGCGAGCTGATCGCTTTATGGATATTGCTGCTTGCCATGGCGCTGCTTATTTCGGTCCATCATATGACGGTTTACTATTTACTGCAGCCGTATACGACGGAGATGAATGCGAGGAATCCACTGTTCTTTATTGTAAACATGATGTTGTCTGCTATATGTGCGGTCGCATTCGTCATTAGCCCTCCGATCGCAACACTAGCCGTTATCGCGCTGACGCTGCTGCTGTTATACTTGGTTATTGCCCTGCTGCTCGTTAGCCGTTTCGGGGCGGTAACATTTAGAATCAAATAAGCTTTCGCGTTTTTCATCATTGACAGTCTGGAGCGGCTGTGTTGCAATCGTAATGCAGTCTAATTTGTTAATAGCGGGTGAGCGGGACGATGACGAGAGCACGGTTGTACAAAGATTTTTTCCTTCATACGGATATTACGGTTATGTTTGTGCTGCTGCTGGCGCTTGTTGGGGCGCATCTGGCGTTGTTCGGAGTCGGCATCCGAAGTCTGATCTGCTTCGCGGCGGGTCTCGTTGGGTTTATGTTCAGCGAATATATGACGCATCGGTTCTTCTTTCATCTGAAAGCGCCTCGTAACCCTACGTTTCTGAAATTGCTCAAGCGCTTACATTACGATCATCACACACATCCAAGCGACTTGAAGCTGCTGTTCCTGCCGCTATGGTACAGCTTGCCGAACTTCATCGTGTTCGTTGGCGTATTCTATCTTATAACAGGCTTGCCGGACGCTTCCGCCGCGTTCGCTGCGGGACTCATTACGATGCTGCTTATGTACGAATGGAAACATTACGTCGCCCACCGTCCGATGCTGCCTAGAACGAGGCTGGGTAAGTGGGTGAAGAAGACGCATCTGCTGCATCACTTCAAAAACGAGAACTATTGGTATGGCGTATCGACGCCGTTCGTGGATGCGATCTTCGGAACGCTAAAGGACGAGAAGCAAGTGCCGACCAGCGCGTTCGTGAAAGATTTGGAAGGGCGCCCAGAGGGGCAATAGTACGTTGGTGTGAGAAGAGGGGGGCGAGTCGCCCTCCTCTTCCTTTATTCATTCTCGTTTATTTAGCGTGCGGCAAACTCCGCTTCGTAGATGGAGCTGACGAGCTGCAGTACCTTGCTGCCTTGATCTGTAAACTTGAGCTTGGCCGCTTTGCCCTTCACTAGAAAATCGCCCGGCTGCATGTTACGCGCATGAATGGCTGCCGAATAGAGCAGCGATGCTCCGGCGGTCGGCGGCGGGAAAAACAGTTTAATAACCGTCTTCAAGTAAAACGGAATACCGGATTGCTTGACTGATCGTATCGTATTGTTGCCTCCCGGGTCGACGCTTAACATCGTGATACCTTCCTTGCTGACAGAGGGCGCAAGCTCCTTCGTCCAAAGGGAGAGCGCAAGCTTCGTTGCTGCATAAGGGCCGAACAGCTTCTTGAAGGAAGCTGGATGCTCAAGCTGGCCGGAATCGAAGTTCGTATACGTTTTGAAGGCATGGGATGACGTATTGATCACAGTCTTCATCGTACCGCGCAGTAATAGCGGCTTCAGTTCCATCCATATGATGTATGGCGCAGCGGTTTGTAGATCGAAATGGAGTTCTCGACCTTGCTTGGATAAGCGAAGCTTAGGCAAGCTGCCGCCGGCATTGTTGAAGAGCAGGTCAATCTTGTCGACTTGTTCTTTAATCGCGTTCAGTGCGCTTCTTAAGCTAACGAAATCGGCAAGGTCGGCTTTAAATACGCGGAGCCGTCCTTGTCGTTCGCTCTGTATGAACTGGGTATCTTCCTTATTAAAGTCGGAACGGTTAAGCGCAATAACTTGCCAGCCTTCGGATAACAGCTTGCGAGCAAGCTCGCGTCCGATTCCATTGCTTGCGCCAGTAATAAGAGCGACGCGCTCTTCGGTAAAAGTTGTCATACTCAAATGATCCTCCTTGCATGATGCATTTGGCATCTGCTCGTATTTGTGCCCTCAGTCTACAAGCTGGAGTCGGCTCCAAGTCAAGCACGTTCTAAAACAAATTGACTTGGAGTCAGCTCCAGGTTATACAATAATGACAACAGCAATGAGGAGGGAAAGAACCATGAACGAAATGGACACATACTCAATTAAGGAAACGGCGGATTTGACCGGCATTGCAGTGGATACGCTGCGCTATTATGAGAAAATCAGCCTTTTGCCGCGAGCAGACCGCAAGCCTAACAGCCATCGCATCTATCGGGATGATGATATTCAGACGCTGAAGCTCATTGCTTGCCTGAAAAAAACGGGCATGTCGCTAGATGAGATGAAGCCGTTCCTAAGCTTGACGACACGTTCCGATCTTATGGATTTTCCAGAGCTTCACGATATGATCGTGAACCATAAGCGGAAGATTGAAAGCCAGATCGCTTCGCTGCAGGAGGTTGTCGAGTTTATCGATTCGAAGCTGATTCAAGGCGAGGCAGTACCGCAGAATTGCACATTAACCGGCGATCGCAGTCGGAAATTGTCCGTTCGTAAACCGTAGGGCAATTGAACGAGTTGAGGAATTGACAGATGAGAAGATGTCTGTTACTTTAAATCTAATAAAACATAGTTAAATAGTTGGATTTAACTTCGTGTAAAACGGTAATGGCAAGGAGAGGTTCGGCATGAATATTGAGAATATTGAAGCGTTCGTGTACGTCATACACTGCGGGAGCTTCAACAAAGCGGCCGAGGCGCTTTATTTGTCCCAGCCGTCGGTAACGGCCCGGATCAAATCGCTGGAGCAGGAGCTTGATTGCCGATTATTCGATCGTCAGGGCAAGCAGGCTCAGGTGACTGAGGACGGGAAACGATTTCTGCCTTACGCCCAGCAGCTCCTTATGATCTATCAGAAGGGGAAGCTTCATCTCAATCAGAAGAAATCGGAGCTTAGCGAGCTGCGGATCGGTTGCACCGTATCGGTGTCCAACTATATCGTTCCAGAGCTGCTTCCGCGGCTTAAGGAACGGTTTCCCGAGACACATTACAAATTTACGACAGGCACGACCGACGAAATCGTAAGCAAGGTATTAAGCAGAGAGGTCGATATCGGATTCGTTCGCAACATCTCGCATCCGAATCTGCAGTCGACGAAGTTCTATGAGGATCCCATCCGTCTCTATGCATACGAAGGTCATCCGTTTCTTCATAATCATAATCCGACCATTGAAGAAGTCGCCGAGCAGCCGCTTGTTTTCTTCGAGTGCGGCTCAATGGATTGGCTTCGCATTCATCGGATCTTCGAGCATTTGGAGAAGTCGCCTAATATTCGGATTCATACCGATAATTCGGAGATGGCCAAGAAGCTGGTCATCCGCAAGACGGGAATCGGCTTCCTGCCCGGTCTATGCGCGCAGCAGGAAGTGTGCGAAGGGAAGCTGCATTCAATAAGCGTTCCCGAGGCCGACGGCATATCTCTGCAGACCAATCTGATTGCACAGCACGGCGAGTTTGCCGAAATCATTACTGAAATATTAGATATAGGCAGAAGTTTGTTCGAGGCCAAGCCTAGCCTCTCCGCTATATCTTAATAAGAGTGCGCCCGTTGATCCTACTAGGATTGCGGGCGTTCTGCATATCGGAAACTAAAGATTGAATTGTTGAATCGACATATAGAATATCTCTATTAACAATAGCATTGACGAGTCGGCGAGCCAGGTGATAAAGTGAATGCAACACTAATCCTTACTTATCCACTAGGAATTATAAGGATAACAAATTAACCATTATTAGGGGGAAAAGAAAATGAAAAAATCAGTATTGCTTTTAGCATCTTCCGTGCTCGTATTAACTTTAGCAGGCTGCGGCGGAAGCAAGGATAACAATGCGGAACCGGCCAGCGCAGACAGCGCCGGCAAAGTGACAAAGATCGTTGTAGGAACGGGAACACAATTCCCTCAAGTATGCTTTATCGATGAGAACGGCAAGCTGACCGGCTTCGACGTGGAGCTGATTCGTGAAATCGACAAACGTCTGGACGAATACGAATTCGATATTCAAACGCTGGAATTTACGAATTTGCTGTTAAGCCTTGAGACGAACAAGATCGATCTCGTGGCGCATGAAATGGAGAAAAATCCGGAGCGCGAAGAGAAGTACCTATTCAACAAAGAGCCGTACGCTCACTGGAGAAACAAAATCGTTGTCGCTAAGGACAACAATTCCGTTCAGACACTCGACGATCTGAAAGGCAAAAAAGTGTTGACGACGGCAACTAGCGCGCAAGCAACGATTCTTGAGAACTACAATAAGGAAAACGACAACGCGCTTGAAATCGTCTACCAGAACGGCGGAGCAAATGATACCGTACAACAAGTGACATCCGGAAGGGTGGAAGCTTTCCTGGCAGCTGACTTCACCTTGTCTCTTGTCGATTCGAAGCAAGAATTGAAAACGGTTGGCCCGGCGCTTAGCGAAGCGGATATTTTGTTCATGTTCCGCAAAAACGACCCTGAACAGCAAAAGCTTTCCGATCGCGTCGACGAAGCGATTAAGGAATTGAAGGCTGACGGAACGCTTGGCAAGCTGAGCTCGGAGTGGCTGGGCGATGACTTCACATCGGAAGAATAGTCTAGTAAAAGAGACTGGAGGAGGGGCACACCATGGGAGAGCCGTTTGACTTTCATTACTTGCTTGAATACTTCATAAAGCTGCTGCCTACGTTACAGATGACTCTGCTCATCGTCGTGTGCTCCATCTTGATCGGTCTGGGGATTGGGCTAATTGTAGCCCTTCCCCAGCTTTACAAAATACCGGTAATAAGACGAGTATCTCAAGTCTATCTATCGTTTTTCCGCGGAACACCGATTCTGATCCAGTTGTTCCTATTCTATTACGGCTTGCCGGAAATATTGAAGCTGGTTCATGTGGATGTTTCGAGGGTTCCGGCTCTGTACTTCGTCATACTGACTTATGCGCTTCATAGCGGTGCGTACATGTCGGAAATGATAAGGGCGGCGGTTGGCGCAGTCGATCGCGGGCAAGTGGAGGCAGCTTATGCAGTTGGCATGACCGGTTTTCAAGCCTTCACAAAAATTGTTCTGCCGCAAGCGGCTGCCATCGCGTTGCCTGTATTCTCCAATCTCGTTATCGCTAATCTGAAGGATACATCACTTGCCTTCTCCCTAGGCATTATGGAGCTGACTGGCAAGTCGCAGACGTTGGCCGTCATGTCGAGACATTTTGTGGAGACGTATATTTCGCTCGCTATTATTTATTTCATTATTAGCTTTGGGCTTGAGAAGCTGTTCCATCTCGTGGAACGCAGGCTGCTTCGCCATGAACGCCAGATCGTTACGGACGAGAAACCTTCCCGTTTCGTGAAGTGGAAGCAACGTCGTTTCGCTATTACACCGGGCTTCGGCAGAGGAGGGCAAGAGAATGAAGCTTGATTTCGGATTTATCTGGACCGCATTCGTTGCCTTGCTCTCAGCGGTGCCTACAGCGCTTGCGATTACGGCAGTCTCGGTCTTATGCGGGCTGATCATCGGAACGGCTGTAGCCGTTATTCGGCTGTATAAAGTTCCGGTCCTTTATCCGCTGGCCTCTGCATACGTAACCGTAATTCGCGGAACGCCGATGCTCACTCATCTCTTAATTATCTATTTCGGTCTTCCCATGCTTATCGATGGCATTGCGGAGTCGCTGGGTCTAGCATTCCGTTCAGTGTCCATACCAATGATTGGCTTCGCGTACATTTCATTCTCGATCACAGCCGGTGCCTACATGTCAGAAGTCGTTCGTTCAGGCTTGCTGGCGGTTAACCGAGGCCAGATCGAGGCAGCGTATTCGATTGGCATGACGACGCCGCAGGCGATGCGCCGGATTATTCTTCCGCAAGCATTCGCGGCAAGCCTGCCGAACCTGTCGAATATGGTTATCGGCATGCTTCACGGCTCGACGCTTGCTTTCACGGTGTCGGTCGTTGAGATTAACGCCAAAGCGCAAATTGTAGCAACAACGAACTGGAAGTTTTTCGAGGCATACATCGCGGCAGCACTCATATTCTGGGGATTAACGTTCCTAATCGAGCGGCTGACTGCATTGGCAGAGAAACGATTTAATCTTTATAACCGAGGCGGTGTCTCATGATTAAGTTAACGCAAATTCGCAAGAGCTTTGGACGAAATGAAGTGCTGAAGGGCATCGACCTTACAGTCGAGAAGGGCGAGGTTGTCGCTATTCTTGGGCCGAGCGGTTCAGGCAAGACGACGCTGCTGCGCTGCATTAATTATTTGGAGAAGCCGAATGACGGTCATATCGTCATCGATGACTTCTCGGTGCAATGCAAGCGGCCGGATAAGAAGGATATTCATACGCTGCGCCAGAAGACGGCGATGGTGTTTCAACAATACAACCTATTCAAGCATAAGACGGCTCTCGAGAACGTAATGGAAGGGCTGGTCGTGGTCAAAAAAGTGCCGAAGGAGCAAGCGCGTAAGCGCAGCGTCGAGCTGCTGGAGAAGGTCGGACTTGGCAACAAGCTGGATTCTTATCCGAGCGAGCTGTCCGGCGGACAGCAGCAGCGTGTAGGGATTGCGAGAGCGCTGGCGCTTAATCCCGAAGTTATTTTGTTCGACGAGCCAACTTCAGCGCTCGATCCGGAGCTGGTCGGCGAGGTGCTGGCTGTTATTCGCAAAATCGCGAAGGAAGGCATCACGATGATAATCGTGACGCATGAGATGGGCTTCGCTCAGGACGTAGCGAGCCACGTCGTCTTCATGGACGAAGGCGTCATTGTCGAACAGGGCAAGCCGAACGAACTGTTCACGTCTCCGAAGGAGGAGCGTACGAAGCAGTTTTTGAAGCGCATTACGCCTGAGGCGGCCTATTCCATCTAACGAACAGAGGAGAGAGTCAAGATGACACTTACATTTGGCATATTGGATCAAAGCATTGTTTTTCCGGGCCAGACGGCTGCGGAGGCACTTGGGAATACGGTAAAGTTGGCGCAGCAGGCGGAGGCATTAGGCTATGAAAGGTTCTGGGTTGCGGAGCATCACGATTCGCCGGTAACGGCGGGTTCGTCGCCGGAAGTTCTCATTGCTTTCCTGCTTGCGAACACGAGCTCGATTCGGATCGGCTCAGGCGGCGTCATGCTGCAGCATTACAGCCCGTACAAGGTGGCAGAAAACTTTAACGTGCTCGCATCGCTCGCGCCAGGCCGGGTAGAACTCGGCATCGGCCGCGCTCCCGGAGGTCTTCCCCGCTCGACGAAGGCGCTGCAGAAAGGGATCGCCGAACCTGCGACGCTGGATGAGAAGTTGACGGAGCTGGAGGGTTTCCTTCATGGCAGGACGGGTGAAGATCACCCGCTCGCGGGTCTGGAGGCGAGTCCGCTTCCTGTACAGCCTGCCGACGTCTTCTTGCTCGGAACGAGTCTATCGAGCGCGAAGCTAGCTGCCGAACGCGGTTATCCATATGCCTTCGCACTCTTCATCAACAACGATCCGGCATTGGCAAGTCAAGCGCTCGACCATTATCGCAGCAACTTCAATACGGAGCATGGCAGGAAGCCGAAGGCGATATTGGCGCTTTCCGTCATTGCATCGGATTCGGAGGAAGAAGCGAATGCAATAGCAGGACAAATGAAGAGCGTAAGAGTGACGCTAGCCAGCGGCAAAACGGTAAACGTCGGCTCATTGGCGCAAGCGGAGGAATTCGCGAGACAAGCGGGCGAGACGTATACAGTCGAGGAGCGGGAGGCCGACATTACGAGAGGGACGAAGGAAACGGTCCGCAAGCGGCTGCTCGAAATTAAGGAGCAATATGGCGTAGATGAGTTTATTTTCACTACGATAATTCCTGATTTCGAGAAGAGAGTTCGTTCCTTCGAGCTGCTTAAGGAAGCGTTCCAAGGAGAGCTTGTATGAGCCGCAAGCAGTTGGCTGCGGAAACATTGCAGGTTCGATTGACCGCAATCCGCAGACAGCTGCATGAGCAGCCGGAGTTGTCGCATGAAGAGTTCGAGACGACAGCATCGATTAAGCGCTGGCTCGAGGAAGCAGGCATACGCATCATCGATTATGGGCTGAAGACAGGTGTAATTGCCGAGGTTGGAGGTACGCGCGGTGTTGGCGGACCGATTGTCGCCGTAAGAGCCGATATCGACGCTTTGCCCATACAGGAAGAGACGGGATTGCCGTTCGCCTCGAAGGTGCCGGGGAAGATGCACGCATGCGGGCATGACTTTCATACGGCGGCCATTATTGGAACAGCTTTGCTGCTAAAGGAGCGGGAGGCGGAACTTGCCGGAACGGTGCGGTTCTTGTTCCAGCCTGCGGAGGAGAAAGCGAAGGGCGCGCTGCAATTGATTCGGGCCGGTGCGTTAGCAGGCGTCGATGCGGTATTCGGCTTGCATAACAAGCCGGACTTGCCGGTCGGCACGATCGGGATTAAGGGCGGACCGCTCATGGCGGCAGCGGACGGCTTCGTTGTTGAGGTGGAAGGTCGAGGCAGTCATGCCGCCGTACCTGAAGCGGGGCTTGACCCTATCGTAACGGCAGCGCATATGATAACAGCGCTGCAGTCGATCGTCAGCCGCAACGTTAGCGCGCTGGATAGCGCGGTCATCAGCGTGACGAGACTTAACGCCGGAACGGCGTGGAACATTATATCGGACAAAGCGGTATTCGACGGCACGCTGCGGACGTTCGGCGATGAAGTGCGAAGTGTGGTCAGGGAGCGGTTCGAGCAGGTCGTGCATGGCGTGGCGGCAGCTTTCGCCACGAAAGCAGCAGTGAAATGGATCGAGGGTCCGCCTGCTGTACGCAATGATCAGAAATGGGCGGAAGCGGCGATTCCGATTGCCGAGAAGCTAGGGTATGAGGTCATAGCGCCAACCCCTTCACCTGCAGGCGAAGATTTCGCTTTCTACTTGAAGGAGACGGAAGGTTTGTTCGTCTTCCTCGGAACGGACGGTCCGCAGGAATGGCATCATCCGGCGTTCGATCTTGATGAGGCTGCGCTGACAGTAGCGGCTTCGTTTTTCGCAGCGCTAGCGGATGAAGCTCTTTACAATTTGTCGGCACAGTCCAGTCAAGGAGGATAGACCATGTCTAATGCGTATGACGTCATCGTCATTGGTGCCGGTTCGGCTGGGATGAGCGCAGGATACGAGCTTGCATCGCGCGGGCACAGGACGCTGCTGTTAGATGCCTTCGATCCGCCTCATCAAGAAGGCAGCCATCATGGCGAGCCGCGCCTCATCAGGCATGCGTATCACGGCGGAGACGTATATGTGAAGCTTGCGCTGCGCGCGGATGAGCGATGGCTGGAACTGGAGCAGTTATCCGGGAAGAAGTTGCTGGATCGGTCAGGCGTTCTGAACATGGCCGATATTAGCTATTACGATTACGCAGGCCGTCTTGACGATGCACAGGCGAATGGCGTTGTAACCGAGTTGCTGGAAGCAGGTGAAATCAATCAACGTTTCCGAGGCGTACAAGTACAAGACCGCTTTCGCGGCTTATATGAGCCGAATGCGGGCTACCTGTATAGCGAGCGATGCGTGGCTGCATACAAGCAGTTAGCTATCGCTGCAGGAGCGGAGCTTGTTACGAACACCCTTGTGACGAAGATCGTCCCGCAGCAGTCAGGTGTGACGGTGTATGCGAAAGATCGCGTTTATACCGCAGAGCAGGTCATTGTTGCTGCAGGTGCAGCGTTCAACCGGTTATTTCCATACGAGGTTGTTCCAGTTAAGGCCGTTCGCAAAGTAGTAGGATGGTTCGAGAGGAACAGAGGGAACTTCGATGCCGGCGTTTTTCCTGGTTTTACATGGGGCGGCGCATTAGGCGGCTATTATGGATTTCCAAGCATTGACGGTGCCGGAGTGAAGATCGGCCGTCATGATGGGGGCTACGAATGGAAGCCGGGAGAGACAATTGCGCCCTTCGGGACATACCTCGAGGATGAAGCCGATCTGCGAAGAGCACTCGAATCCTTTATGCCAGGCGCGGCCGGAAAGCTGCTTCGGGGCGTCGTGTGCAAATACGAGATGACGCCTGATGAAGATTTTATAATCGATGCTCATCCCGAGTATCCGAATGTGCGGCTGGCTGGCGGCTTCTCAGGACATGGCTTCAAATTCGCAAGCGTAATAGGTGAAGTGCTGGCCGATCAGATTGAAGACAAAGATACCGGCTATGATCTGACTAAGTTCAAGATCGGCCGATTCAAATCCCATTAAGTAAATTTGAAACGTTCGTAACGATGAGAGGGAGCTTGCATGAGCCAGATAACTGAAAATGTGAAAGCTTATTTGAACGCCTATGATGAAATCGAACAAGAAATTAAGGGATTAACGGAGGAGCAGCTCAAATGGAAAGCGGCTCCGGAATCATGGAGTGTGACGGAGGTGCTTACCCATCTTGTGGATCACAACATCGTCGTCTCCTTCCGTATACGCGAGCTTCTCTCAGGCTCGGAAGCGAAGCTTCCTGCCTTCAATCAAGATGCTTGGGTGAGCAGTCAGCTTGCGAATGAAGAGGATGTGCAACATATCGTGGCGGCAGCTCATGCCTTCGTTTATTACAATAGCTTGTTGTTCAAACGAATACCTGCGTCGGATTGGGATCGCACGGCCGTTAATTTCAAAGGCGAAAGCGTATCGTTATCGACGATTGTTAAGGCATTCGTTACTCACGTTAACGGACATTTAGGGCAAATACGAAGAATTAAGGCGGCAGAGTCGGCTGCGCGCAACATTATATAAGAAGGCAGGTGGCAGTATGAGTCAGCATTCTATTAACATCCGCCATGCGGAACAAACCGATCGCGCAGCGATTGAAGAGGTGCTGTTAGACGCTTACGGTCAGTATGAGTCGGTGCTGCCTTCGCCATATTGGGAGCAATATAAGTCAAATATATTGGAAGCCATCGATGCCGGTAGGACAAAAGCAAGATTGGTAGCAGAGCTGGATGGAGAGGTTGTCGGCAGTGTGTTCCTGTTTGATTCCTCGGAGCTTGCATACGGGAATCCAGAGCTGGATATTCAATCTCCGATCATTCGTCTGCTTGCTGTATCGCGCAAGGCGCGAGGTCATGGCGTGGCTACCGAACTTATCCGCGGCAGCGCTAGATTAGCGCTCGAATGGGGAGCTGAAACGCTGCATCTCCATACTTCCGATATGATGGATTCGGCCGTCCGCTTGTATGAGCGTCTCGGTTTCGAGCGCGCGTTCGACAAAGATATCGTGAACGGTGCAACGCTAGTAAAAAGTTACCGACTTCAATTGAAGGAAACGGCGTTGTTACAAGCTTGACAATCAGTCAGCAATTTCATTCAAAAATGAACCATATAGGAGGTTGACTACAATGGCGAAGAAGCGCAAATCGATCAAGTTTGGTGCAATTATTCATGGTGTAGGAGGCAATATATCGGCATGGAGACATCCTGAAGTGCCTACCGATGCGAGCGTTAATCTCGATTTTTACAAACGGCAAGCACAAACGGCTGAAGCCGGTAAATTCGATCTCGTATTTATTGCGGACGGACTTTATATTAACGAGAAATCGATTCCACACTTCTTGAACCGGTTCGAACCGATTACGATCTTATCAGCATTAGCTGCGGTTACGTCCAAGATCGGACTAGTCGGTACGTTGTCGAGCTCCTATGCCGAGCCGTTCACGGTCGCTAGACAATTCGGCTCGCTCGATCATATTAGCGGAGGTCGCGCAGGCTGGAACGTCGTTACTTCGCCGCTTGAGGGCTCGGCGAACAATTACAGCAAGAAAGAGCATCCGACGCATGATGAGCGTTACAAAATTGCCGAGGAATTTCTCGAAGTAACCCGCGGGTTATGGGATTCGTGGGAGGACGACGCTTTCGTAAGGGATAAGGAAGCAGGTGTATTCTTCGATCCTTCGAAGCTGCACCGTCTCGACCATAAAGGCGAATATTTCTCGGTCCAAGGGCCGCTTAATATTGCACGTTCCAAGCAAGGGCATCCCGTCATCTTCCAAGCGGGCTCGTCGGAGAGCGGCAAGCGACTGGCAGGCAAAGCAGCGGACGCTGTATTCACCGGACATGAGAATATTGAGGAAGCAAAAGCTTTCTACAAAGAAGTGAAGGAACGTACCGTTGCCGAAGGTAGATCGGTCGACGATATCGCGATCTTCCCTGGTATTGGACCGATTATCGGCCGAACAGAGGAGGAAGCGGAGCGCAAGTATCAGGAGATCGCCGAGCTTGTCTCGATCGAGAACGCGCTGAACTATCTAGGCCGTTTCTTCGAGCACCACGACTTCTCGCAGTATCCGCTTGACGAGCCATTCCCGGAGCTCGGCGATCTCGGCAGCAATAGCTTCCGCAGCGGCACGGATAAGATTAAGCAGAACGCCAAAGCTCATAATCTGACGCTTCGTCAAGTTGCGCTGCAATCGGCTACTCCGCGCGGCCAGTTCATTGGTACGCCTGAGAAGATCGCAGACCTTATTCAGCAATGGCATGAGGAAGAAGCGGCAGACGGCTTCATTATTCACTCCTCTATCCCTACCGGGCTGAACGACTTCGTCGAGCTGGTCGTTCCTATTTTGCAAGAACGCGGCATCTACCGTACTGAATACGAGTCGGATACGCTGCGCGGCAATCTCGGATTGCCAATCCCTGAAAACCGTTATGCGAAGCAGAAAGTAAATAGCTAATGTATCTTAAGGCCAAATGGCATCATCTGCCGCTTGGCTTTTTTTTTCTATTTTCCGACTCAAACTGATTTTATCTATTTCTATCGAATTAGCTTCTGAAGCTATCGCTTACCTAAAATTCTCTTTAGCTACGACTCCCCGCAGCTCAGGAAAAACGTAACATGTAAATTGGGATTTGCGTAGGTCCTTCACTAACAGATGTCTTTAACCAAGACTCCCAACAAATCAGGAAATACTCATCGGATAACGAGGGAATGCATAGTTAGGTCGAACTATAAAGTTTCAATCGCTGCGAATGCGAACGAAACTATATTTTTTTGTATAGGTCCCTTTTCTAAAAAATACTTTAGCTAACACTCCCAACAGCTCAGGAAACATTCATAGCGATAGCTGAGGATTTCATAGCTAGGAAAACATTAAAGTTGTACTCATTACCTCGGTACCCTGTTTTTTCAGTAGAGCTCACTTCCTAAAAACCCTAAAGTAATCCTCAGCTTAGATTCTCCGCAGCCCAGGAAAGGCTTCTCATAAGAACAGAGGAGTAAGATTCAACTATAAAATTGTAGTTAGTAACGATAATCGTGCAATCCGATATGGATATGTGAAAAGTGCAGCTAATCATTTTGATTTCTTGTTATCGGATGTCAGTTGTATTTTATAAGTGGGTATTATAACGATACCGCGATCTACTCTTTAGTAGGCTATACAGCTTGTTGATAGGGGTTATTTCGTTGTTGAAACATAGTCTGATCTTGTCTAACACATATGTTGAGAAGTGTCTCCATAGCATGCAATGGAGACAAATGCTTCGTGTTTTGGCGGAAACAGAATTCATCCAAATATGGCTGAGCAGAGGAGGAAGGAAGGCCGTAGAAGGAAACATTTATCCAATTAAAAGCTGCTTTTGCGACTTGTTTCAATGGTGAGTGATCCGCCAACCCAAAAGCAGGACGACGATGGATTACTAGATTGTTGGCGTTCTCGTTGACATGAGCAGCTAGAAACTCTTCTTCGGCTTCCTGGGTAAGCAGTTTTCGCGGCTCTTGTTTGCAGGTAGTGAACTTTATTTTGTAATAGGGAACATCAGCGAGACTCGTCGAACGAGCTACTATGACGGCGCGTTCGGCTTGCTGCTTTTCCACTGTTTGGTAAAGCTTAAGACTGTAGATGGCTGGTTTGACTTCGACTTTGCCGGACAGAAGTATCGTACAATCTATATCAGAAATTGCACGTCTGATTTTGCCCAGAATGGACCAAGCTGTCTTGTACGATACCGAAATAAGCTCGGCGAGCGTAACAGCATTCATCCTCTTCTTGCAAGCAGCAACTAAATACATCGTACAAAGCCATTTGTTAAGCGGAGTCTTGCTCTTGTCCATAACTGTACCTGAAGTAAGCGAGGTTTGATGCTTGCATCTGGAGCATTCGTACAAGGGTAATCGGCGGGTATTAATCGTGTAAGCGGAGTTGTGATCGCAACGAGGACACCGAAAGCCGGCCGGCCACTTAAGCCGATGTAACAGTTCTATACAAGCTGCTTCATCCGAATATTTTCGTTGAAATAACACTAACTCATCTTCCATCAATAATCGCCTCCGACTTAAATATAGAACATATGTTCTTATTTTAATTTTAACATAGCTTTCACGAAATAACAATGTTTGGATGCTCAAAATTTCAGTAATACAAAACGGAGTAGTAGTAACAAGTCGTATGCGAATTGCATACTGCTGGCCGCTAGTTGTAGGAGGATCAGAGTAAAAAGTAATTTCCTGAGCAGATGGGAGTTCTGTCTAAAGCGATTTTTTGAGGGATAGGATCGTACGTCGAGGAGGACGAGGAGGAAGCAGCAACTGGCGTTTGGACTTAATCGAATTGTGGGGGAGCGCTACCAAAGTCGATGGAGAAACGAGTAGGGGTGTTTGCACATGAAAAGTAATGTGTGCTAGAATCATTTGCTGACGAATGACAGGATGATGAGGGGTCTTACTTATGATTTGGGTGAAGAGAATGAATAGCCGCTTTGGCCGGTTTATGGTTACACTTGGCGCTGCTCTAGCAGGGGGCATTCTTTTCAAGTTGCTTCATGTTCCAATACCTTGGCTGCTGGGGCCTATGATCGCTACCTTAATCGTATCTAATACGACGAAAGTTAAGCTTGTGTGGCCGGGGCAGCTGCGGCAAGCGGCTATGATTACGGTCGGATATACGATTGGATTATCGCTGACCGGTTCTGCAATGCGCGAGATGTCGCTGCAGCTTCCTACTATGCTGTTAATGACAGCGTTGCTGCTACTATTTTGCGCTTTCATCGCACTTATTATTTCCAAGCTGTCTCATTCGGACTACAAATCGGCGTTGTTAGGAAGCGTGCCAGGTGGGCTCTCTCAAGTGATATTGCTGGCAGAAGAGACGAAGGGTACGAATCTTACCATGGTTACGGTGACACAGGTTGTGCGGTTGATGGTGATTGTTATCTGCATCCCGCTGCTCGCCTATAGTCCAATGATCAGTCATTATGACGGCGAATCATCTGCAACTGAAGTTACTACTGTTACTGCTGTTGTTGAAGCGTCAACTTCATCGGCTGCATTATGGAGCGGCTTGTTTCCTAATCTTATTTTGTTCGCGGCAGTAGGTGTAGCGTGCGCATGGCTAGGTGACAAAATCAAGTTTCCGACCGCATATTTACTCGGTCCGGCGATAGGAACGGCAGCGCTGCAGTTCACAGGCGTTCATGGACCGGAACTTCCGTCCTTGTTCGTTAATGCCGCCCAGCTAATGATTGGAGTCTATGTAGGAATGTTGCTTAAGCCGCAGCAATTGGAGCATAAAGTGAGAACGCTGCTGCTGGCTATTGCCAGTGGGCTGCTCATGCTTCTCGGTGCGCTTGGTCTCAGCGTCCTGCTCTCAAAGCTTCAATCGGTATCCGAAGCGACTGCCATGCTTAGCCTCGCTCCTGGAGGCATGGATCAGATGGGCATTATCGCACATGCCATCAATGCCGATCTGTCGATGGTAGCCGGGTATCAGCTATTCCGCATGCTATTTATTTTCTTTGTCGTTCCGCCGTTAATTAGGTTCGTGTTCAAGGTTGTTGACAAACGGCAGAGCAGTGGCATATAATTCAAATAATTTCATCCACAAATGTTATGATTAGAAATAGTAGAAATGTTATGACCTTTCAGAGAGCCGCTGGGTGGTGCGAAGCGGTAACGTCGTTCATTTCGAACTCGTCTATGAACAGCTGCCTGACATGTAGGGTATGCCGGAATTCCACCGTTACAGGGATAGATGGTGACAGCCATCGAAGAAGATCATTTCGTAACGAAATGAATTAGAGTGGTACCGCGAGCTAACGCCTCGTCTCTATACATAGAGACGGGGCTTTTTTGCGTGTTGAATTCCGGGTTCAGCACGCCTCGCTTCACATATAACCGATTTAAATTCCAATACGCAAAGTCCAAGGAGGACATACCTATGAGCCGTAAAATTATCGTATTCGACACCACATTGCGCGACGGAGAACAAGTGCCGGGAGCCAAGCTTAACATACAGCAAAAAATCGAAATTGCTCAGCAACTGAAGCGGCTGAACGTCGATATTATCGAAGCAGGTTTCCCTGCGTCATCACTCGGCGACTTCCAAGCCGTGCAGCAGATCGCTCGCAGCGTTGGCGACAGCGTGTCCATAACAGCGCTTGCGAGAGCGGTCAAAGGCGATATCGACGCCGTTTACGAAAGTATAAAGCTGGCGCAAAATCCATTAATCCACATTGTGCTGGGTACATCCAATATTCACATAGAGAAGAAGTTCAGCCGCTCCAAGGACGCGGTACTGCAGATGGGCGTCGACGCCGTCAAATACGCGAAGACGCTGCTTCCGCAGGTGCAATATTCGACCGAAGATGCTTCGCGTTCGGAGTTCGAATATTTGTGGAGCACGATCGAGGCCGTCGTCAAAGCGGGCGCGACGATGATTAACGTGCCGGATACGGTCGGCTACGCGGTACCTGAAGAGTTCGGCGAGCTGATCCGCAAAATCAACGATCGTCTGAAAAATCTTAACGATCAAGTCATTCTTAGCGTTCATTGCCATAACGATCTTGGTCTTGCAACGGCCAATACGCTGAGCGCAATCAAGAACGGTGCCCAGAAGGTCGAAGTCACGATTAACGGTCTTGGCGAGCGGGCAGGCAATGCTTCCCTGGAAGAGGTCGTGATGGGGCTTAAGGTGAGAGAAAATCATTTCGGCTGCTACACGGATATTAATACGAAGGAACTGCTCAAATCATCGAGACTCGTTACTTTGTTAACGGGGCTTGATGTGCAGGTGAACAAAGCGATTACGGGAGACAACGCCTTCGCTCACTCGTCGGGCATCCATCAGGACGGTCTTCTGAAGGATAAGCAGGTGTACGAAATTATGTCGCCGGAGGATATCGGAGCCGACAGCATGGAGTTGATCTTGACGGCTAGATCCGGCAGGCATGCGTTCAAAAACGCGGTCGAGAAAATGGGCTTCGATACGAGCGATGCGGAAGACTTCGAAGCGTTGTTCGCCAAGTTTCTAACGCTGGCCGATGCGAAGAAAGAAGTGTACGACCATGACGTGTTCTATCTCGTGACGAATCACCGTACGATCGATGCGAGCAGCAAGCAGCTGTTCGAGCTGGAGTCGTTCCAGGTCGTCAGCGGCGACGTAAGTCCGTCAGCGTCCGTTACATTGAGAAAAGGCGCGGAATCGGTTCAAGGAAGCTCTGGCGGAGACGGTCCGATCGACGCGCTATATAGCGTCATCAAGTCATTGGTTGGCCTTGATGTCCAGCTCAAAGACTACAAGATCAACAGTCTATCCAGAGGCATGGAGGCCGTCGGAAGAGTCAATATCCGAATCGATTACGCGGGCAAGACGTATTCGGGCCGCGCGATGGATACCGATATCATTAAAGCGAGCGCGTTAGCATTCTTAAATGCAATCAATGCTGTATTGTTGGACAGCGCCAATGAAAGCCAAAGCTAGGAGCAAGTATCTAATAAAGGACGCTGGACATCTATGTTCAGTGTCCTTTTTATTTGGATTGGGTGTCCGATTTTTTTGGATTGCACATATTAAGCTAACTTATGACCTTGTGCAGGGTTCAAGGAAGCAGTAATATTTATGAATACTTACTGATGATCGACCAAGGGGGCGGATATATAGATGAAGCAATGGCTGCATAACCTGTTCGTCCAGGTTCGCTTTCGTAAAATTAGAAGCCGTTTTTTCGCCGCAATGATTTTGTTATCCGTCCCGCCGCTGGCGATTCTTGGCTATATTTCCTTCAATATTGCCAAAGAGACGCTTATGGATACGAATAAGCAGACGACGCAGGATCATCTTCGCACGTCGAGTGAGGTAGCAGACTTAATGTTTCGCAATGTCATTAACCTTAATCGATCAGTCATCTTGAACAATGATATCCGCGACGACTTGAGAGCGAGTCGAAATCCGACTGCCGAAGAGCAAAGCCTCATTAAAGACCGGACAATGGATCAATTGCAAAAAATGATAAACAGCAACTTTCTGGATTCCCGGTTTGTTGATTCGATCTGCCTGTATGACCTTCGGTTCGAAGCGTATTGCCTAGGCCGATCGGACGATGCAGGTATTTATGAAGGTGAGAATAAGTACGCGCAAATCGAACAGAGCGACTGGTATCAGAAAGCATTTAAGCGCCAAGGCGGCGTCGTTTTTTTCAGCAGCAATATCTTGGGGGATAAGTCCAATACGTTCTCTACGGTTAAGCTGTTTCGCGACTCTGATACGAATAACGGAGAACCGATAGGGTTGCTCGTTATTAACATATCGAAGTCCATCTTCGATACGATATTTACGAGAAACATTCATTACAGCGGTGAATTCCTCGCAATTGATTCGTCGGACGACAAGGTTCAAGTGATCTATCCGAAGCAATCTAAAATGATTGAACAACAGACCAATGACAATCTTGAGGCTACGTACCGCAGACTGCAGGATCAAGGTTACTTGAGCGTCAACTACGAGAATGAGACGACGGGATGGATATTCATCCATGTTATCGCGATGCAGGATCTGTTGAAGGAGTCTAACAAAATCGGGTGGGCAACAGCACTAATCGCTTCTGTAATCGGTTTCATAGCGCTGGTGCTCTCTTTCATTCTTTCTGGAAGCATAACAAAGCCGCTTCTGCAGCTCAAAAAAATGATGGTGAAGTGGACGACCGGGACGCGGGATTTCGACGAGACGTTCGAGGAGGACGAGGTCGGCGCGATTGGCGAGTCGTTCAAGCGGATGTCGTCCGTCAACGAGGAACTTAGCGAGAGATTGCTTCATTCGGAGCTGAAGGAACGCGATGCCGAGCTTCGCGCTCTTCAGGCTCAGATCAAGCCCCATTTCTTGTATAATACGTTAGATTCGATCTATTGGATGGCGACGCTTCAGAACAATCATGATGTTGCCCAAATGTCAATCTCGTTGTCGGAGAGCTTCAAGCTGAGCCTGAACAAAGGCAAGGAAACGATACCGTTATACAAAGAGCTGAAGCATGTCGAGCACTATATGACGATTCAAAATATACGCTATAACAATCGCTTCCAATATATAGAGGACGTGGAGCCTGCGATAATGGGCATCGAAATTTTGAAATTGCTGCTGCAGCCTTTAGTGGAGAATGCGATCTACCATGGTCTGGAGCCTAAGGTCGGCGAAGGGACGATCAGCTTGACAGGCCGCAAGGATGGACAATTCGTGCAGTTCACCGTGAAGGATGACGGAGTCGGCATAGAGGATATGGCGAAGACCGAGCAAGGCTACGGACTTCGCAACGTAAAGGAACGTATTTTGTTGTTCTACGGAGAATCGAGCTCATTTGTTATCGTAAGCGAAGCAAACGTTGGTACAAAAATCGTCATACGATTTAAATACCTGGAAGAGGGAGGCGCAGAACATGCTTAAAGCGGTCGTATTTGATGACGAATATATCGTGCTTAAGGGGCTGCAAGCAATGATCGATTGGCCGAGCTTCGGTATTGAGCTGGCGGGTACGGCAAGCGACGGTTACAGTGCGCTAGAGCTGTTCAGAAAAGTGCAGCCCGACATTATCCTTACGGATATACGCATGCCCGGCATGGACGGCTTGCAATTAATCGAGGCGGTCATGAAGGAAGCTCCCAATACGTACTGCATCGTCTTCAGCGGCTTTAATGAATTCGAATACGTTCGGCGAGCTATAGAACTGGGCGTCGCCGATTATTTGGATAAGCCTATTACGATTCAAAGCATCGAGAAGGCGATCCGCAAAATGTTAGTAAAAACGGAAGAGCAGAAGGAAAACTTGGCGATTAAGCAAAAATGGCAGGAAAGCAAGCAGGAGCTGTTGGAGAAGGCGACGCTGGACTTGCTGCTGACAGGCAGAGAGTCTCTGTCGAAGTGGCGCTCCAGCTTCGGACCGGATGTCGAGCGGATAAAAGGCGTTACGGTTCTTGCCTATAGCGGAAAGTTTGTTTGGACGAATCAGGAACAGGTAGAGGCGGTTGCCGTTAAGCATGGCCAAGAGCAGTGGCTTGCGTTATTTCATTATGAGCACCCTACCTACGAATGGTGGCAGTGGCTCGCTTATGATGTTGATCTTAATGATCGGGAAGCGATTGCGATTGGGGTCGGCCATACGTATTCGAACCTTGAACAAGCGTGTGCAAGCTGTAAAGAAGCGGTTCGCGCTCTGCGTTCAGCTCGCTTGCTGCAGACGAAGGGAATCGTTCGATTCGAGGAGCTCGGTGAAGCGATGACAACGCCCAAAGGGCTGAGCGAGCGTGAAGAAGCGATCGTTCTTAGCATTCGTGCGGGTAATAAGGCGGGATTGCTGGAGCAGATTGATTATTTTATCGCATGGATCCAGAACGAGAAGGTTGACACGGAAATCATCGAGCGGGAAATGCTGAAGCTTATTTATATGACGCTGCAGGCTGCTCAAGAATCAGGCTTGGATGCTAGGGCAGATGAGTACCATCGTCGATATATGCCGCATGTCGAGATCCGTGAAGCGGCTGCAAGCGGACAGCTGCTGCCATGGTTCCGCGAGCAAATCGAGAAGATCGCCGACTTGACGATGGAATCGAGGGAACTAACAAAGCATGCTGCCGTCGAGCAAGCTAGGGCATATATCGAACTGAACATTTCGCGGGATCTGTCGCTGCAGGAGGTTGCAGGTCACGTCGGCTTGAATGCAACTTATTTGAGCGTACTGTTCAAGGAAGTGATGGGCGAAACGTATATTAAGTTTCTAACCCGCTACCGGATGGAATATGCCAAGATTCTGCTGGCCAAAGGGTTGAAGGTGAATGAAGCGAGCGAAAAGGTCGGCTATCATACGTATCGGCATTTTTCCGAAGTTTTCAAAAAGCATACGGGGTTTACGCCGGGGCAATATAAGGATGAATTAGGGAATCCTTCGTGACTCCCTATTTTTATGTTCATAATTAATGTTATCCAAAAAAAACGGACATCGATCGATAAAATGCAGCACTGCAAACGCATACAATATCCGGTTTATAATCATGTCAGAGGGTACCCGGGCCCTAACTGCCATATTAATTCGAAGAATCAGGGGGATTTAAGCATATGACGAATACAAGAAAAAGCTTGATTACTCTTTTTTGCGGCGTACTGATGACAAGCATGCTTGGCGCTTGCGGCAACAACTCGAACGGAACGAACGACAACCAGGCGCCAGTTGCTAATGACAATGCAACGACGGCACCGGCATCTAACGACAACGGCGCATCCGACAAGAAAGTAACGATCTCATTGCTGACGGACAATACGCAGGATGCGGTGAATACGGCTAAAGCGGCTATCGAAGCGTTCGAAGCGAAATACCCGAACATAACGGTTGAGCACGAGACGCGTCCCGGCGGCGGCGAAGGCGACAACTTCGTCAAAACTCGCCTATCCACCGGCGATATGAATGACGTCTTCTTCTATAACTCCGGTTCACTCATGCAGGCGCTTAACCCGGCGCAAAATATGGTCGACCTCACGAATGAGCCTTTCATGGACAACGTCCTCGATACGTTCAAAACGACGGTTGCATTCGAAGGCAAAGTATACGGCGCACCTGCCGGCGCAGCGCTTGGCGGCGGATGGTTCTATAACAAAAAGGTGTATGCAGACTTGGGATTGACTGTTCCGAAAACATGGGATGAGCTCATGGCGAACAATGAGAAGATCAAAGCTGCAGGCATTACGCCGGTTATCGGCACGTACAAGGACGACTGGACCAGCCAAATGATTCTGCTTGCTGATTACTACAACGTACAGGCGCAACTTCCGGCGTTCGCAGAGGAATATACGGCTAACAAGGCTAAATTCGCAACGACTCCGGCAGCTTTAAGAGGCTTCGAGAAGCTGCAGGAAGTGTTCGACAAAGGTTACTTAAACAAGGACTTCAAAGCGACAACCTATGATGCGGGCGTGAAAATGCTTGCCGAAGGAAAAGGCGCGCATTATCCGATGCTTACATTCGCGGTACCGGTATTCGAGCAAAACTATCCAGATACGCTTGATGACATCGGTTTCTTCGCTCAGCCTGGCGACAACGCTGACCAAAACGGCTTGACGGCTTGGATGCCTGGAGGCGCGTACATTTACAAAAACACGGAGCATCTGGAAGAAGCGAAGAAATTCGTCGAATTCGTCGCTTCGGCAGAAGGCATGGAGGTATGGGCGAAAGTATCGAAACCGACAGGCCCTTATCTGATTAAGGATGCAAAGCTGCCTGACGATATTTCGCAAATCGTCAAGGATATGCTGCCATACTTCGAGAACAACAAAACCGCTCCGGCGCTTGAGTTCGTATCGCCGCTCAAAGGACCGAGCTTGCCGCAAATTACGACGGAGGTCGGCGCGGGTTTCAGACCAGCTAAGGAAGGTGCTGAGCTGTATGACAAGGACGTTGAGAAACAAGCTCAGCAGCTCGGACTTGCTGGCTGGTAGTCAATGAAGGCAACTGAATAGAACACAGTCGGCCCTCATATGCATGCAGGGCCGACTTTATCGAACAATCGGGAGGGGACAGCATGAACAAGGTATGGAAAAGGAACTATTCGTATACCTTCCTACTGCCTGGAGCTATTATTTACTTCATTATTTTTATATTGCCGACCTTCATGTCTTTTTTCTTCAGCATGACAAGATGGACGTTGCTCGATTATGAGTTTATCGGCTTCGATAACTTCATTACCTTCTTTCAAGAGCCATCGCTTACGATCGGATTCAAAAATACGTTCATTTATGCACTTGTGACCTGTGTGCTTAAAGTTGTGCTAGGTTTATTGCTGGGTGTGTTCCTTACATCGAAGATTAAGTCCAAAGCTTATCTTCGCTCGGTCGTGTTCTTCCCGACCTTGGTCAGTACAATTGCGATCGGAACGGCCTTCAGCATGATGATGCATCCGACCGAAGGGCTTATCAATACCGCATTAAACGCAATCGGCATTGCCGGACCTGACTGGCTCGGCGATACGCGGATGGCGCTGCTGTCCGTCGCATTCGTAGATGTATGGAAAGGCGTAGGCTTCGCTACCGTTATTTATATTGCAGGCATTATGTCCATTCCGGAAGACTACTACGAGGCGCTGCAGATCGACGGGGGAAATGCTTTCAACAAGTTCTGGAATATTATCGTTCCTCTGAGCCGACCGGCTACGAATTCGGTCATTACGCTTGCTTTTATAGGCGGCTTGCGTTCATTCGATCTTATTTGGGCGATGACGAAGGGCGGACCGGGATTCACGACGGATGTGCTTGCATCGGTTATTTACAAGCAATATCAGGGCGGATTCTATGGTTTAGCAACTGCGGGCAACGTGATTTTATTTATCTTCGTAACCTTACTCGTGTATCCGCTCACGGCTTACTTGAACAGAAAAGAGGTTGACCTATGATTCGATCCTCCCGCAAGTTCATCGTTGAAATTATCGCAATCCTAGCGTCTATCATTATTTTCTGGGTGCCGTTCTATTTCATCATCGTTAATGCAATGAAGGATGCGAAGGAAGCGTCACTTATGAACCTATCGTGGCCTTCGAGCATTCATATTTGGGAAAATATTGTCGAGGTTATTTCGGTTCGCGATTATATGCTCGTTCGAGCGTTCTACAACAGCACTTTGCTGACGGTTCTATCGATTGTCATAATGGTCGTCGTCTGCGCAATGACGGGCTTTGTCATGCAGCGCCGCAAAGACAGATTTACCCCATGGCTTAGTTTCTTCGTCCTTGCGGGCCTTATTATCCCGCCTGCCATCGTGCCGACCATTTGGGTGCTTGACGGGATCGGCCTATTCAAGACGATGACCGGTATCGTGCTTGTCGAGGTTGCGCTCGGATTTCCTTTCGGCGTGCTTCTCTATCGGGGATTTATGAGCGGTATTCCCCGCGAGATCGACGAGGCGGCAACCATTGACGGCGCTGGAGGCTACCGATTGTTCTTCCAGATGATCCTTCCGCTGCTGAAACCTGTTACAGCAACAATTATCGTAACATCGTCCGTCTCTATATTTAACGATTTCACGAATCCGCTTTATTTCTTTCCGGGTTCCAAAAACGCGACGGTTCAGCTCACGCTCTACAATTTCACGAGCCAGTTCGTGTCGCAGTGGAATTTGTTGTTTACGAACATACTGCTTATTACAATACCGCCTTTGCTGCTGTTTATTTTCTTCAATAAGAAAATCGTAGCCGGTATGACCGCTGGATCGGTTAAAGGCTAATCAAATATTTGATTCAGTAGGAAAGTGAAGTCCTGTCGGTGGTCGGCAGGGCTTTTTTGCTTTAGTCGGCTGAGTTGACTTTAATAGAACGTTTCGCAATACTGAAAGGAGGAATATGAGAGGGGCGATAGGCAATGAATGTACTCCTTTTCGGCGCATCAGGCATGATCGGCCAAGGCGCGCTTCGCGAATGCTTGCTTGATCCTGAAGTGGCAAACGTGCTGTCAGTTGGGCGAAGCGGGACGGGGAAGCAGCATCCTAAGCTTACGAAAATTATACATAACGATTTACTTGACCTAGCTGCGATCGAGGAGCAGCTCTCGGGCTATGACGCTTGCATCTTCTGCCTTGGCGTATCTTCTGCCGGCATGTCCGAGGAGAAGTATCGCGCGATTACTTACGATATTACGATGAGTATTGCGCGTACGCTTGTAAAGTTAAACCCGCAAATGACATTCCTGTACGTGACGGGCATGGGGACAGACAGTACGGAGCAGGGCCGAAGCATGTGGGCAAGAGTGAAGGGCAAGACGGAAAATGATTTGCTGAAGATGCCTTTCAAAGGCGCGTATATGTTCCGTCCCGGCGCGATCTTGCCGAAGCATGGCGTGAAGTCCAAGACGAAGCTGTATCAATTCTTCTACGTCATATTGAAGCCGTTATATCCATTGATGGAGCGTATGAAATCGGTCACGACCTCGGATAATTTGGCGTGGGCGATGGTCAAGGTTGCCAAGCATGGCCATGACAAGGCGATAATCGACAGCGAAGAGATTAATCGGATTGCGCTAAATCGTTAAAGATGTTGGTAAGCAAGACACTCAAGTATAGGAATGGAATCAGTCATATCGTTAGATATGGCTGTTTTTGTCGTCTGCTGGTGTTCGAACCTCGGCTTTGTCGGAAATTGTTCGATCTCCCATTGAGTTGTCTCCGTCCTCCGCTTATAATATAACGAGACTAATAATTGAAGAAAAGGTGTTAATTAATGAGCATATTAAATGTAGAGAAATTAAGCCACGGCTTCGGGGATCGTGCGATCTTCAATAACGTGTCGTTCCGCCTTCTTAAAGGCGAGCATATCGGACTGATCGGCGCCAACGGCGAAGGCAAGTCCACCTTCATGAACATTATAACAGGCAAGCTGCAACCGGATGACGGCAAGGTCGAGTGGTCCAAAAGGATGCGTGTCGGTTACCTTGACCAACATGCCGTGCTGAGCAAAGGCATGACGATGCGCGATGTATTGAAGGGCGCATTCCAATACTTGTTCGATATGGAGCAAGAGATGAACGACAGCTACGCACGCATGGGCGATGTAACGCCGGAAGAGCTTGAGCAATTGCTTGAGGATGTCGGCACGATTCAAGATGCGCTGACGAGTCAGGATTTCTATATGATCGATGCGAAGATCGACGAGACGGCTCGCGGTCTCGGACTTACAGATATCGGCCTCGATAAGGACGTCAACGATCTGAGCGGCGGGCAGCGTACGAAGGTACTGCTCGCTAAGCTGCTGCTTGAGAAGCCTGACGTGCTTCTGCTCGATGAGCCTACCAACTATTTGGACGAACAGCATATTGAGTGGCTGAAGCGTTATTTGCAAGAATATGAGAATGCCTTCATTCTAATCTCGCATGATATTCCGTTCCTGGACAGCGTTATTAACTTGATCTACCATATGGAGAATCAAGAGCTGAACCGCTACGTTGGCGACTACAGCCACTTCCAGCAAGTGCATGAAATGAAGAAGCAGCAGCTGGAATCGGCTTTTAAGCGTCAGCAGCAGGAGATTGCGGACTTGAAGGATTTCGTTGCGCGCAACAAAGCAAGCGTTGCAACACGCAACATGGCGATGTCGAGACAGAAGAAGCTCGACAAGATGGATGTCATCGAGCTTGCGGCCGAGAAGCCGAAGCCGCAATTCAACTTCAAAGACGCGAGAGCGTCAGGCAAGCTTATTTTCGAGGCGAAAGGTCTCGTTATCGGTTATGACAGCCCGCTCTCCAGGCCGCTTGATCTGCGGATGGAACGCGGACAGAAGATTGCGCTTGTCGGTGCTAACGGTATCGGTAAGACGACGCTTATGCGCAGTATCTTGGGTGAAATCCCCGCTCTTGAAGGAACGGTCGAACGTGGCGAGCACCAGTACATCGGCTACTTCGAGCAAGAGATGAAGGAAGCGAATTACAACACCTGTATTGAAGAGGTGTGGAAGGAGTTCCCATCCTTCTCGCAATTCGAGGTGCGCGCGGCGCTTGCCAAATGCGGACTAACGACTAAACATATTGAGAGCAAGATCGCAGTACTGAGCGGCGGCGAGAAAGCAAAGGTACGCCTATGCAAGCTCATTAACCGTGAAACGAATCTGCTCGTGCTCGATGAGCCTACGAACCATTTGGACGTGGATGCGAAGGAAGAACTGAAACGAGCGCTTAAAGCCTTCAAAGGCAGCATTCTGCTTATTTCCCACGAACCTGAATTTTATCGGGATGTTGTGACGGAAACTTGGAATTGCGAGTCTTGGACAACGAAAGTATTCTAATTCTAATGAATAAGGAAAGCCTGCCTGACTATTGCAGTCAGGCAGGCTTTTGCATATTTTAGCCGATAAATTCTTGCACCCATTCGCCTTTGTAATAAGCGACGCCGATCTTCGTGAAGCTCGACTTAAGAATGTTCGCTCGGTGGCCCGGGCTGTTCATCCAGTCGTTCATGACTTGCTGCGGGGTAGGCTGGCCTTTGGCAATATTTTCGCCTGCATATTGATAAGTGATGCCGAATTGGCGCATCATATCGAATGGCGACCCGTATGTTGGCGAGTTATGGTCGAAGTAATTGTTGTCGAACATATCCTTTGCTTTGACCATCGCCATATTGGCAAGCTTCGCATCCATGCTCAGCGCACCAAGCCCAGCGCTCTGACGCTGCGCATTAACAAGCTTCAGCACTTCCTGCTCGAAATCGCCCGTACCTTGGCTAGTGCCCGTATTCGGGTTCGTATTTGGAGCATTCGTTACGGTTGGCGCAGGTGAATTGGAAGGATTTTGTACATAATTGCCATTGCCGTAGTTGTAATTGCCATCATTCGCAGTTCCGCCCGGATAGCCGATCTGTATTCTTCCCATCAGCCAGTCAGGCAAATTAAGCGATCTTGTTCTCATCGTATGGTCCGGCTGTCCATGCGGATACGTAAGTGACGAAGAATAAGTGCCATTCTGCGAGTTGATCTTCATATTTCTGTCGGTATGAGGGATAACTGTCCGCGTATTGGCATAATTATTGATCCGCATATGCTCGCCAGTCGATTGTTTTTCAACCGTATTAGGCGTGGAGGAACAAGCAGTAACAAGCAACAACGCAGCCAGCGCAACGTATTTCTTCATGAAATTCGATCAGCTCCTCGGCAAAGTATGATGTCGTGCGGGTTCGGCATTATGGTTGCCCGTTCACGCTTCCGCTATCCCGACATTCCGAGTCAAACGATGCCAATTCGCCATTCTTTGATGACAATGGAGTATATAATTTCAGAATGACGTTGAAACTAGAATGAAATATGCTATCATAAAAGTAAGTGATTAATCAAGCAAAAAGAAAAGCTGCTTTGTGGAAGGAGTAGTAACCCTGAACGCCGCAATGAAGATGTTGAAAAAGACAAGTCGTACTTTTTTTATTCCCATTAACCGTTTGAAAGCAGGCTTGAAAGAAGCTGTTAGCTCTGCTTATTTGTGTATGAGAGCGATCGATGAGATTGAGGACCACGAGACTCTCCCTGATGATCTAAAGGTGGAGCTGCTGTTAGCGATCCACGAGGCGTTTCAATCCGAGGATGTTGTCAAGAAGACGCAGGAAGTGCTTGCTCCGCACAGCAAAGTGCTGCCTGAAGTAACAATGATGCTTCATGATTGGGCGTTGTTATGCCCTCCAACGGTTGCGCCGGTTGTGTATCGCTATATTTCGAAAATGTCCAAGCAGATGGCCGATTGGGTGCATACGAGCTGGAATATCGATACGGAAGAGGATCTTGACCGTTATACGTACAGCGTTGCCGGCATGGTTGGCGAGATGCTCTCCGAAATCTGGTTATGGTTCGACGGTACGAAGAGCGACTTTGCAAAAGCGGTTGCGTTCGGCAGAGGTTTGCAGGCGGTTAACATTTTGCGTAATCGCAAGGAAGACTTGGAACGTGGGGTAGACTTTTTCCCTAATGGCTGGGGCTCTGAAGAAATGATTACGTACACTCGCCGCAATCTGAAGCTTGCCGATGCTTACATCGTGGAGTTGAAGGGCGGACCGGCACTCGATTTTTGCAAAATACCGCTCACTTTAGCTCATGCAACAGTTAATCTCATTGCCTCAGGCGGCAACAAGCTAACGAGAGATACGGTTTTGAAGCTCGTGAACAGTATTACTTAGTGGAACCGCGTGAACCGATTAAAGTCTAATCTCACTTCGATAGAGTGATGGTTAGATTTTTTTTTATGCTTATTTGTAATCGTTTGTCATCTGTTATTCACACTCCGTTCATGTTGCGTTCCTAAACTTGGAGCTATTCGGAGGGAGGAGAAAGCCATGTATCTAGCTCTTAGAGAAATGCGTCACGCGAAGACGAGATATGCTTTAATCATTACGATTATGCTGCTCGTTTCTTTCCTGGTGCTGTTCGTAACGGGGCTTGCGCGAGGGTTGGCCTATGCGAACGGTTCGGCTATCGAGAATATGGAAGCTGATTATATGATCCTGCAGGATGATGCCGATCATCGATTGATGCGATCAGAACTCAGTGCTGAGCAGCTGGGGGCTGCCGAAGCGGTATTGGGGAAGGAACACGTGTCAGCCTTTAACTTGAAAATGACAACATTGTCGCAAGAAAACGGGCAAGGAAAAGCGGACGTCGCTTTAATAGCTATTGATCCCGATAGCTGGATCTCACCTGCCGTCACCCAAGGCAAAACGTTGACGGGGGATATTGAAGGGGCGATTGTCGTCGATCGCAAGCTAGCGAAAGAGGGTTATACGATTGGTAAGGTTGTTGTGGATCATGCAAGCGGTACAAGCTGGACAATAAGCGGTTATGTCGACGATCAGTCGTTCAGCCATACACCGGCCGTGTTTCTGAATCCGCTGGAATGGAGCAAGATGCAGGCTAAGATGACACTCGGGAGTGATGTTCGTACCGACATTGGGCAATACAACGCTTTTGCCGTACTAGCATCGGAGAATGAAGCTGACCAGTTACGTACAAAGGTAGAGGGAGTCGAAGTGATCTCGAAGAGCGAAGCCGTGTCGGCAATTCCGGGTTATAAGGAAGAACAGGGCTCTTTAATGATGATGATCGTATTTTTGTTCGTTATTTCGGCTTTTGTACTGGCGGTATTCTTCTATGTCGTCACGATTCAGAAATCTGGCCAATTCGGCGTATTGAAGGCGATTGGAACGAAAACGGCATATCTTGTAGCTGGTGTCGTCGGACAAGTGCTGATGCTTTCGGTAGGCAGCTTGACGGTTAGTTTGCTTCTTATATGGGCAGCTGAAGCTGTTCTTCCTAACTCGCTGCCTTTTCAGCTGGAGAGCGGCACATTGGCCCTCGTGTGCAGTTCATTTGTCGCCATGTCGCTAGCGGGTTCATTGCTGTCGGTGTATCAGGTTGCTAAGACAGACGCTTTAGAAGCTATCGGGAGGACGACATAATGGCCATTAAGCTGCAAATGGATGATGTAAGCCGAATGTTTCAAGACGGTGGTACAACGCTTACCGTACTGAGCAAGCTGTCGCTCCAAGTGAAGGAAAATGAATTGATTGCGGTAATGGGACCTTCGGGTTCCGGAAAAAGCACGTTTCTGTCTATCGCCGGAGCGTTGCTTACGCCAACGAGCGGGGAAATATTCATTGGCGGCGAAGCGGTCTCGGGTTTGAACGCGAAGCAGCTTGCCGAATTAAGGCTCCGTAAGATCGGCTTCGTCTTTCAAAGCGCCAACCTCATCCCCTACTTGAAGGTTGAAGAGCAATTGCTGCTGATTGCCAAGTTGGCTGGCCTAAGGAAAGAGGAAGCGCGCATACGTGCCAAGTCACTGCTAGAGCGGCTGGGACTGTCGCATAGAAGCCGGTTCTATCCAAGCCGTCTGTCAGGGGGGGAAAAGCAACGAGTCGCTATCGCAAGAGCGCTAATGAACAAGCCGGACGTGCTGTTCGCCGATGAGCCGACGGCGAGTCTCGATGCTGAGCGCGGAGCAGCTGTCGTCAAGATGCTGGCGGAAGAGGTGCGGGCCGAAGGCCGCGCTGCAGTAATGGTAACCCATGATGAACGCGTTTTGTCTTATTGCGATCGTGTGCTTTATTTAGAGAAAGGGGCTCTGCGTGAAGCTTAGCCGAATGTAAAGCCATATAGCAGAAGCTGCCTGGGAAAAAGAATCCTGGGCAGTTTCTTTTTTTTTTGGAAAGAAAGAAAAAGACGGGTTTCCATTAAAATTACTTTACAACTAAAGTATTTTGGAGTAGCATACATTTTATCGTTATAAAGAACGAAAAGTCATTATAGAGAAAAAGGTGTGAAGAGAACAATATGAAACAGAACGATCTTAACCATGTACGATTCTGGCCGGTAATGCTTGCGATCTTTATCGGATCCTTTCTGTGCGTGCTTGCATCTGCAAGTATTAACCTTGCATTGGAGCCGCTCAAGGATCATTTCCATACGACCTTAGGCTCGGTGCAGTGGACGTTAACCGGCTTCATGCTTGCAATGGGCACGACAGCGCCTATCGCCGGCTACTTAGGGGAGAAGCTGAGCTATAGACGCTTATACTTGTATTCCTTAATTGGCTTCACGCTTGCGTCCGTATTGTGTGCGGCAGCTTGGAGCGAGGGATCGCTAATCGCGTTCCGCGTTATGCAAGGCGCGTTCAGCGGCTTGATCATTCCGGCTACGATGTCTATTATTTATCAAATTATTCCGAAGGAAAGACAAGCGATGGCAGTAGCCTTCTGGGGCTTATCCGCGATGCTCGCGCCAGCCTTCGGACCAACGATCAGCGGTTGGGTGCTAGAGAACTTCAATTGGCATTGGCTATTCCTGATGAACATTCCAATTGGACTTATCGCGATCGGTTTTGTATACGCCTATATCCCTTATTACCGTATGAATGTGCCAAAGGCGTTCGACGGTATCGGATTCATTACCGTTATTATTAGCAGTTCATCCTTGCTGTTAGCGTTAGGACAAGGACATGGCTGGGGATGGAGCTCGGTCAAGGTAATTGGCTTGTTCGTAGTTGGCGCTATTTCATTGATCTTGTTCATTTGGCGTGAATTGACTGCGGAGACGCCGCTTCTGAATTTGCGCGTGTTCGCGAACAGACGTTTTACACTGAATGCAATTATTGCGAACATTATTACAATCAGCCTGTACTCGGGTACTCTACTTACCCCAATATTCCTGCAACGCATTCAGCATGTATCGGCCATGGATACGGGTATGATTCTTCTGCCGGCTTCGCTGGCTATGGCGCTGTTAATGCCCGTTGTCGGCAAGCTGTACGGCATTATCGGTCCGCGCTGGCTGATGTCGATCGGCATCGCGCTTTTGTCGGTCGGTACGCTTGCGCTTAGCTGGCTTAGCGTGGATGTATCCCATTCCTACGTCATCTGGTGGATGGTCGTTCGAAATCTCGGCATCGCTTTCGTCGTAATGCCGTCAAGCAACGCGGCGATGGAGCAGATTCCGGCGGAGCTGTCCGGACACGCATCGGCGATCACGAACTGGACCCGGAACGTATTCGGTTCGTTCGCGATTGCGATCTTCACAACGATGCTAACGTCAAGGTCGGTAAGCCATGCTACGGTTTTCGTGAAGGCAGGCGACACGGATCCGCTGCATATTGAAATGATGTCGTTCACGATGAGCGTGAATGACGTGTATGTAGTGGCAACGATTATTGCCATCGTTGCTTTACCGCTAAGCTTGTTCGTCGGCAAGTTGAATGGTGCAACACCAGTGGACAAAGCAAAGGCCAAGTCTGCTGATGGTCAAATGACCGCGAAGGTCGCATCGAAATAATGAAGCAAGTGGAAGAAGCAAACTGCTACGCGCAGTTTGCTTCTTTTTGTATTCTTATGCTCAGTGATCGATCACGCATAATTCCATATTTAGTCCGCATTGTTCCATTTACTGACGTTGCTCTGCGGATTAGTATGAGAGGGATTGCACATGCCACATGCAGCATAAGGAGGAGCTATCGATGACAACTGCACCTGCACCTTTCTTCAAAGGGATGACTTATGGATGGGGCTCAAAGCGCGGAGAGTATCGCCAGCCATACGCCATCGATTCTATGCGCAAGCTGAGAGAGACAGGAAGCGAGTGGATTGCCTTATCGTTCTGGACATATCAGGACACGATACATGCTACTCAAATTTATTTTGATTACGGCTATACGGTGACCGATAGAGACATTGAGTTTGCGGTGAAGCAAGCGAAGAGTCTTGGGCTTCGGGTATGTCTGAAGCCGGTCGTCAATTCGCGTGACGGTATATGGCGTGCGCATATTGGCTTCCCGAACGATAACGATGCTGCACCGTACTGGGAGAAATGGTTCGAATCGTATTCGAATTTCTTGTGCCATTATGCGGAGCTGGCTGAAGAGCAGGAATGCGAAATGTTATGTATCGGATGCGAGATGGTGAAGACGGAATCGCGCTCTGCAGAGTGGCGCACCCTTATTGCCAAGCTCCGCACCATCTATAGCGGACCGATTATTTATAACGCGAATCACGGCAAGGAGGAGGGCGTTGATTGGTTCGATGCGGTAGACTATATCGGTACCAGCGCATATTATCCGGTTGGCGTGAAGCCGGGAGACAGTGTGCAGTCGATGATAGCCAATTGGGAACAGTATAAGCCGCGGCTTGCCGCCTTGTCGGCGAGATTCAATAAGCCAGTCGTATTCATGGAGATTGGCTGTCGAAGCGCGCTTGGCTGCGCAACGATGCCGTGGGACTTCACTCATAAGGAGCTTCCGGCAAGCGAAAGCGAGCAGGCTAACTTCTATCAATCTACGTTACAAGTGTTTTGGGACGAGCCGTGGTTCGCCGGATTTTTCTGGTGGGACTGGAGCGCGAAGCTGTATGCCGCTGAGGATGCTGCTTCAAACCAGGGGTTCGGTATATACGGGAAACAAGCAGAGCATATATTAAAAGACTATTATGCAAAAACCGTTGTGAAGGAACTATTGTAATAAGGGCATAATAGAGGGGCGTTCGAAGGTGAACGCCCCTTTTGTTATGTTGCGCGGATCGGTTTATTTCTTGTTTAAGCTCAGAGCATCGTTGAATCGCTCGTTAATCATATCCAAGTCGATATTGCTTATTGGGCCATCGTTATCGCTTAGCGCATACTTGGCCTTCAGCTCCAATATCCGATGGACATGCTCATCGATCTTTTCTTTGCTTAGTTCGCCTGAATCAGCGCTTGCCTTAAGCGCATTATACACTTTGTTCTGCATTCCGTTGTCATGCCCGACTAATACGATATCTGTGCCAGCTTGGATGGAACGAACGGCCGCTTCACCAATATCATGATGATTGATAATACCGCCCATCGTCATATCATCAGTCATAACGACACCATCGTATCCAAGCTCGTCCCGGAGCAAACCAGTGATGATCTCTTTGGACAGGGATGCAGGATTGGTATCATCTATGGACGGAATGAGCAGATGCGCAACCATAACCGCGTCGGCATCTTGAGCGATCGCCTCCTTGAAGGGAAGCAGTTCAAACTGTTCCAGCTCGGATAAGCTCTTGCCGACTACAGGGAGTTCTAGATGAGAGTCGACCGATGTATCTCCATGCCCGGGAAAATGCTTCACGACCGCCGCGATATGATTCGACCGCAATCCTTCCATCGTGCCGATACCATGACGAATGACCGAGTCAGCATTCGAGCCGAAGGACCGGCTGCCGATAACGGGATTGTTCGGGTTGCTGTTAATATCGAGAACGGGGGCGAAATCCATATTGAAGCCAAGCGATTTTAGCGCTAGACCTATAGCCTGGCTAACTGCCCCAGTATAGCTGTCGTTATCCGCTGCACCGATGGACTTCGCGGTAGGGATGCCCACAAAGGATTTCGGCAGGCGATTCACTTTGCCGCCTTCCTGATCGACGCTCAGCCACAACGGGATGTTGTTCGATTCGTTCTCGGACTTAAGCGCATTTAGCAGGGAGACGATCTGGTCAGCGCTGCTCATATTGTCTTTGAACAAAATAAAACCGCCAATCTTATTTTCCTTAATCATCTTAATGGCTTCCTTATCGGCTTTCGTACCTTCTAGTCCGACAATGATCATTTGACCGATCTTCTCATTAAGGGTCATGTCATCAATCTGTTCCTGTATAGGATCGATAACTGGTTTTGCTGTTTCGTCAGGCGGCTGATCGGTCTGAGCGGCGGCTGTAGCGGTTGGTTCGGTAGATTGGATAGGTGGGGTTTCGTTTGGCACATTCGTATTGTTGGCCTGGTTCGAGCCGCAGCCCGCAACGATCAAGCAAATCATAAGCAGTGCAAGAAGATGGTATGACTTTCTGTGCATCATGCATCCCTCCATTATTGAATGGCTGTACCTATTATTGTAATCAATGTTGCCGAGCGATACAAATCGTCTGCATGCATACGAAAAAAATGGCAAACAAAAAGACAAGCCGGCATTTAAGCCGGCTTGCCTCTCACTCTTATATAAACGACGTTAGTCGGGAATGCTTAGCATTGTTCTTGTTGCGGCTATCGTAGTTGTCAAGCAGCTTCACGGCCTGCAGCTGATCAGTCAGCTCCATGAACCAAACTTCATCTCTAGTCGCCAAAGCAAGATCGATCATGCTTAACAATTGCTGTGCATTCATTGGTGCGTCTTCGGGAATTTTTTTGATCCAATGCTCGCGAACGGCGGTAGGTTTGCCTACTGAATCTTCATTGTCCGACTTAATAACTTGCACGGTGACGATTCCTTCAAGAGCATCGATATGCTCGATAAATCCTTGAATTAATTCTCCGTTGCTCGTTTTTCCTTGTACCCAATCGCTCGTTTCAAATCTCATCTTTTCCACCGCCCCTATTCAAATGTGTGTAACTGTAATCAATGTTGTTACTGTAATAATATAATATACAGTTAAAACTGTCAAGCGTGTAATTGCTTATTTTTTCAAGTGAGATATAATGCTTGACAGTCTAACTGTATCATAATATAGTACAGTATACAAAATAGTTACAGTTTGAGCTGAAGCTATCTATGAAGTATATACAATGAGGAGTGTTGAAATGAAGGAACAATACAAACCACTATTCGAAAGCTTTACATTCAAAAGCGGTGTTCAGATAAAAAATAAAATCGTAATGGCTCCAATGACAAATTACTCTTCCCATGAGGACGGAACGGTATCTGAGGATGAGCTTCATTATTATGAACGCAGAGCGGGCGGCGTGGGGATGGTTGTAACAGCCTGCATCTACGTATCTCCGAATGGCAAAGGCTTCTCCGGTCAATTCGCCGGCGATCGTGATGAGATGATTCCAAGCATGAGCCGCGTAGCGGCTTCCATTAAGGAAAAGGGAGCTAAAGCTGTGCTTCAAATTTATCATGGAGGCAGATTGTGCCCGGCAGCATTAGTGCCTGGTGGCGATGTCGTCAGCGCAAGCGCCGTTGCTTCCGAACAAAATGACGGCATTGTACCAAGAGCATTAACGGAGTCAGAGATCGAGTCAATTGTGCTCGATTTCGGCGCAACGACAAGAAGGGCTATTGAAGCTGGGTTCGACGGCGTGGAGATACATGGCGCTAACGGGTATTTGCTGCAGCAGTTTTTCTCCGAGCAATCAAATACGAGGGATGACCGCTATGGCGGCGATATCGACAGACGCCTCGTCTTCCCGTTAGCGGTTGTTGATGAAGTGAAACGAGTTGCAGCGCAGCATGCGAAGGAGCCGTTCCTCGTTGGCTATCGGTTCTCCCCTGAGGAAGCGACGACTCCGGGCATTACGATGGAGCATACATTTAGGCTTGTGGATGAATTGGCAAGGAAGGAGCTTGATTACCTGCATATATCACTTATGGAGGCGGATTCTCTGCCAAAACGCGGAGCTGAGCCCATCAAATCTCGTCTGGAGTGGATTCAAGAGCGCGTAGGCCATCTCGTACCGATTATCGGGGTAGGCTCGATTCGCACGCCTGACGAAGCGCTTCGTACGCTTGATGTTGTTCCGCTGGTCGCGATTGGGAGAGAGCTCATAATGGAGCCTGATTGGGTGGAGAAAGTAGAGAGCGGGCAAGAGGAGCAGATTAGAACGAAGCTGTCGAGAAGCGGGCAAGCGGATCTGACCGTGCCAACCCCGTTATGGGAGATGATCGTAAGACCGACGAACTGGTTCCCGGTTGGCGATTAATCAATAACGGCTAGCAACAGCGGCTGCCTAGGTGATGCTATAGCATCACCTAGGCAACCGCTGTTGTTTTTATTTACGGGTACTTTGCGGATTAAGCAATGGGAGTGCCATTGTTCACAAGCTGATCTAGCCGTAGAAGAACAACGTCGCCATCCTCCGGCGTACCGCCAAGGACAAGCACTTCCGACTTGAAGCCTGCAATCCGCCTCGGCGGAAAACTAACGACGGCTGCTACTTGCCTTCCGATAAGCTGCTCCGGCTCGTAACGATGCGTAATCTGTGCCGATGTCCATTTAACGCCAAGCTCGCCAAAGTCGATCTCCAGCTTGATAGCCGGCTTGCGCGCCTTGGGAAACGGCTCTGCCTTCAGTACCGTGCCGATTCGAATATCAAGCTTCATCAAATCCTCTATTGTTGCCAGCGTATTTGCCTCCAATCGTTTCACACTCCCATTTTACACGAAGATCTCCTTGCATCCTAAGTAAAGAACGATTAATAATCGAACGTTCCTTATCCGTTAGCAAGTTTGACGCTTAGTTGTTTGTTTGCATGGCTAACGGACATACAGGACACTAATGGCCATTATTCGGCCGCTGCTACTTCGTTACGGACACCACAGACCCTAACTCCTCCAATCGAAGCGATTTCGCTGCCAAACACAGCTGTTAGAGTCTTATGTGTCCGCAAGACCAGCTAAAATCGTCAATCAAGTCTATAAGGACCTCTACTGTCCGTTAGCAGGAGCAGATTTTCGTATGCTAATTGGTCGGTCGTAGCAAAAACAGGTTCTATTCGGCGCTCAAACCGCTATAACTAAATAACATGGAGTAAAGCAGCGGCAAATGAAGGCAAGCGTGGCGACGTTGTTTTGGGGAAAGGAGAGGAGGAGTTGTTCTGGAGGACATTCGGAATTTGAACGATTTCCTTGCCGTGTTCGGGCTTCCTATCGCGATGAGTCTTATCGGGGGATTAATCGGACATTTTGTTAAAAATGGGATAGTCGAACTGCCGAAGTTCGTCATAGAATATGACGAGGAAGGGGCTAACTTCTCCAGCAGCAAGCTGATCCGGTGGGTTCAGCGGCCGCTTCGTTTTCTCTTTTTTATGATTGGATACCGCAATGGCGGCAGCGCCAAAAAAAATATATTTTTTGACCTCGGCTTCCTTGGTGACCTGCTTATAGCCATCGGCACGGGCATCGTGGCGAAAAGTACGCTGGCCATGGCCAACACGGACAATATATATGCTGTTGTCAGCAGCTCCCTGCTTGCCGGCTATGCGGGATTGTCTTACTTGAAGGCGAAGCAAAGCAAGGAGATCGCGGATACGGTAATCGAACAATTGGAAGTGGATCATAAGGGAAAGGAGGAGGGCGCGCGTGGCGAGAGCAACAGCTAAAGTAACGCCAGACGAGATGAAGCAGCTTAAGATGCTGGCCGAAATTGTGAAGAACCCTCAACTTCCAATGTCCGACAGAAGAATAGCGAAATCGCAATACGAGACGATTATCAAAAATGCCAAGGGTTTGAAACGCGGTATCATATCCTCATTTTCTATTTAATAGCTATGTAAATCTAAAGCCGCCCTGGTGGGGCGGTTTTTTGTATGTTTTTTTTTGATACACAGAGCTATGTTGGATTCTGGCAGTAACTTCTGCAGTTTGGGTCATATTGGGAAGCTATATTGGACAATTGCAGTAACTTTTCCCTCCATAGCTCTGAATTAGCTCGCATTGATCAAAGTTATTGCTAATATTCAACATAGCCCTCCAATCCTGATTTTATCAAACGAAGTTAGTGCAGCAATCCAATATAGCTCATCCAGCTAGCTCGTAAAAACCAATATACAAAGGTATAAAAAGGAAATAAAATGAATGAAAGGGAATATGGAAGTTGGAGGCAGCGACCGATGAAGCTTTTAAAGAGTATCAAGTTGGAAAATATAAACATCAAGTGCAAGCCGAGGATTGTTGGAGTAGATGCGCATTGGGATCGATTAACCGATTTTAATTATCATTTCAGCTCCTCTAAGGTTTATGGTGTTGTAAGTAAACCGGGAAACGGAGCTTGGGCTCTTTCATATTTGTTAGCGGGACGGGTGAAACAAGATTCGGGATATGTCTTTGCCAATAAAGGCAGCATGTTGATCCAGGCACAGCTTAAGCAGAGCAGTTGTTATGTCGGAGACATCATTTATAGACGAAATAGGTTTGGCATGAAATATTACCCGACTGTGCGACAATTGCTCGAAGAAGATCCGAAAATGAAGGAGGAAGCTATTCGGAGCGTCGTGGAGGAGCTGGAGCTATCGACTTCCAGAATGGACCGTCCGCTTCACCAGATAAGCAATGAAAGATGGAATGCAACGGTTGCTATTGGCCTTGCGCAAGGTAAAAGCATATTTTGTTTTCCTTATTTGAACAATGATTGGAAAGAGCAATTAAGTGTCCGTTTAGAAACATGCGGGAAGGTTTTGAGAAGAAACCAGTCCATTATGATCATACCTTCTGACAGTGATTCATTCATTTCAGATGTAATGGATGAAATGATTGTTTTAGAAGATCAATAATATGAGCCGTATTCAATTAGAAGACGCATGGGAGAGATAGCCAGCCTGTTAAATGTAAAATAATTTAGAGATCATTCGGACAATTTGTCTTGGATGATCTCTTTCTTTGTGTTCAACAAAGAGCAACGCTCGTTCAAAAAACTTTCGAAATATGCCAGTTGTCTTAGTACTAAAATTGTTGTAAGATACATAGATAGGTAGGTAACCTAACTATTTAGTGGTAGTAATTTTACTGCTAAAGGGTAATATTAAATTATAAAAGCAAGGAGAGTAAACTTCATGGAGCAATTATCACAGAAGAAAAAAATTACGATCATGATTGCGCTAATGGCCGCGATGTTCTTCGCCGCTATTAACCAAACGATCGTTAGTACGGCGATGCCTCGCATTATTGCGATGCTTGGCGGTATTGAGCACTACTCTTGGGTTATCACGATTTACATGCTTACCTCTACGATCGCAACCGTTCTGGTCGGCAAGCTATCCGATATTTATGGTCGAAAACCGTTTCTGTTATTCGGTATCGTCATCTTTATGATCGGTGCATTTTTATCAGGAACGTCTACATCGATATTCCAAATGATTACTTACCGCGGTATTCAAGGTCTTGGCGGCGGTATTCTAATGTCCGCAACCGTAACCGCAGTCGGCGACTTATTCGCACCGCGCGAACGTGCAAAATGGACCGGAATCATGATGGCAATCTTCGGCTTCTCCAGCGTTATTGGCCCGACTCTAGGCGGTTTCATGGTCGACCATATGGACTGGGAATGGATCTTCTGGATATTCCTTCCGCTTGGTTTAGTCGCTTTCGTCATGATTATGAGAATGTTCCCTAAGACGGTGCGCAAAACAACCGAACCGATCGATTATTGGGGCTCGCTCTTCTTGACTCTAATGATCGTTGCCTTGCTGCTTGGCTTCTCATGGGCAGGAACGAAATACGATTGGGGCTCGTTCGAAATTATCGGCTTAATGTCGTTGGCAGCTGTATTTCTCGTTATTCTGCTGCTTATTGAGCGTAAAGCGAAAAGCCCAGTCCTTCCGCTTGGAATGTTCAAGAACAGTATCGTAACCGTTTCGAACGTCATCGGCTTCCTGATGAATGCAGGGATGATGGGCGCTATGATGTACCTGCCGTTCTTCACCCAGGGCGTTCTCGGATATTCGCCGACCACTTCTGGCTTTATCAATATGCCGATGTCGGTTGCGATGATCGTGCTTAGTACATTGTCTGGCCGCTGGATTTCCAAATCCGGCAAATACAAACGTTTTGCAATCGCGGGTATGCCATTCATGGTAGTTGGCATGCTGCTGATGGCGTTCATGACGAACGTATGGATGGCCGTCGGAGCAATGGTCGTCTTCGGTATCGGCCTTGGCATCTCGATGCCGGTCTTCACGCTGACCGTTCAGAACGCGGTGGAACCCAGCCAGCTCGGGGTTGCTACAGGTACGGCTACGCTGTTCCGTAACATGGGCGGCACGATCGGTATCGCAGTGCTCGGCACAGTTATGAACTCGACTATGGCAGGCAAGTTGAAGGATGCGCTTGCTGCGGGCGAAGGTCCGGATCTGTCCAAAGTTGATCCTGAAGTGGCGAAAGAAATGGGAAGTTTCATGAACCCGCAATTGCTGCTTAATCAGCCGAAGCTGAAGGAGCTGCAACAATCGCTTCCGACAGAGGTTCACGAACTGTTCAATCAGACGATTGATTTTATTCGTAATGTTCTTAGCGATTCGCTAACCGTCGTCTTTTTATTCGGGATGTCACTGCTTATCGTTGCACTCGTTGCGGTGTTCTTCTTGAAGGAGATCCCTCTTCGTACATCGAATAACACGAAGGCCGCAACAGCGCCAACCGACGACAAAGTCAAAGATTTAACAAAAAAAGAGCCAGCCATTCAATAACTTGAATAGCTGACTCACGAGGGGGGATTTCGAGTCGGCCAACGTGCCTATTCGAAATCCCTTTTTTCTCATTTGTATATTTTCCCTAGTTTTCCTGATGTCTGACTAGATCCAAATATTCGAAGACGTCATTCAGCAATCCGATTAATTGATCGCTTTGCTCCTTGCCGAGATGATCAATCAGACCAATAAACATTTCATGATATCGTTTTTTGGCTTCGACCGCGAGCTGTTCGCCCTTCTCGGTAAGCATGATTTCGGTAATCCGTCGATCATTATTGTCCGATTTACGGTAGACGTAGCCGCTCTCAATGAGGCTGTTCACCATTTGGGTAACGGTTGGCGAGGTTACTTGAAGACGTTTGCTTATATATTTAACGGTTGTCCCTCTGGAACCATTGACTGAACCATGCTTAACGCAGAGCAGCACGCGCATTTCGCTCGCTTTGAGACCTAATATCGTCTTCTTGCGCCAGTCGGCCTTGCCGAAGCGTTGAAATATATCGATTAATTTTTCGACATTTTCGTATTTATCGATACTCATTACAATCACCTCGGATAATGGAATGTAGAAAGGCTAACAAGAACGTTGCCAAGGTCATTATAGATATTTTGTACCAAAATAGTCAACAAAACTTAATCCTCGTTACGTCATTTGAGTGTTAAAATAAATAAGTGAGGTGTAATAATGAGCAATTATGAAGAGTGGTTGTCACTATCGCCCTTATTGAAGAGCACGTACAAGAAGCTAAAAGCCGAATGGTATAAAGGTGTCGATGATTCGTTCTCCATAAGCCAAATTCGGATGATGCAGCATTTGAGCAGGACGAGTCCGTTAAAATCGACGGATTTAGCTGAGATGCTGTGTGTGACCGCAGGCGCAGTAACGCTGATGGGAGACAAGCTGTATGAACGCGGTCTAATTGACCGGTATCGAGGCGAGCAGGATCGAAGAGTTGTTTATATTGCTATAACGGAGCAAGGCAAGCAATACATTTCCTCCTTCCGAGCCAATGACGAGCAGCTTATCAAGATTATAGCGGAACGGATAACGGAGAAGGATATGCATGAGCTTAAGCGAATCATCTTGCTGTTGAACGAAAGTTTGGAAGGGGATTATCAGTAGGATGGATCAAATGCTAATGATTAAAGATTTGAAGACACAAATGACTCGGTTCATGATGATGTATAAGTTCGCGCTTAGCGAGTTGGAGACAAGAATTGAAATTTTGCAGGAAGAATTCCATTTGCTTCATGAATACAATCCGATTGAGAATACGAAATCGCGATTGAAGTCTCCAAAAAGTATTTTCGAGAAGCTGTATCGCAAGCAGACAGGGCTGAGCTTAACTAGCATTCGCAATAGTATTCGGGATATTGCCGGCATGCGCATTACATGCTCGTTTATCTCCGATATCTATCGGATCAGCGATATGCTTCGTAATCAGTCAGACCTGAATATCGTTGAGGTCAAGGACTATATTAAGGAACCGAAGCCGAATGGCTACCAAAGCTTGCATTTGATCATTGAAGTGCCTGTATACATCTCGGACCGTCGTGAAAACGTGTTCGTCGAGGTACAGATTCGCACGATTGCGATGGACTTCTGGGCAAGCTTGGAGCACAAAATTTTCTATAAGTATAATCAGGAAATTCCAGAGCGCCTGCTTAACGAGCTTCGCGAGGCGGCTGTCTCCGCATCGGCTCTCGATCATAAGATGGAGCGGCTGCATGATGAGATCGAGGCGATCAAGGAAGAGCAGGATAATGATTTCAGCGACGAGCTGCTTCAACTGCTGATGAACAATAACAAGCAATTAGGCCAGATCGGCTTGCCTAACGTGCTTGCGGAATTTCTCGACGACCAGTTTGCGAAGTAACCGCTGCTAGCCGTTCAGCTGTTGCCCGGACGGAAGCTGTCGATAAAATATTGCGCACGCTTAGGAAGGTATCGATCGTTCAGCCATAAGATGCCTACACCAGATTGGAAGTCTGCATCCTCGATCCGCAGCATCGTAACGACATCGGACGGGAAGGAAGACAAGACAGACTTCGGAAATACAGTTGCGCCGATACCGGCGGCGATTAGTGACATAATAATAGCGACGCTGGAGCATTCGCATATAATATTTGGCTCGAAGCCGTGGCGGCGGCATTCATTGACGACCTGTTCGTGCATCCGAAGCGTTTTGTCCGTCTTGAGGGTCAGGAACGGGAACTGGGCAATCTCCGCCATGTTGATCGATCCGCGGCTGGCGAGCGTCGTCCAAGAGCTGGGAATGACGACTACGAACGGATCCGAAGGGAGCGGGAGAACGGTATAATCGCTCACGATCGACTGTGCTTCGAACGGCAGACGCGCAACGATTAGATCAATCGCACCTTTCTCGAGCTGCTCGCCAAGGTAGAAGTGATCGCCCTCGAGTATTTTGTAGGTCACTTGGGGATAGCGCTCACGATACCGCTCGATCTGCTTCGGCAGCAGCGAGATGCAGGAAACGACGGAGCCGATGGACAAGACGCCGCGAGCGCCTTCCTCCGTTTCCTGCACTTCGCGGATCGCGCCGTCGAATTGGAGCAGCAAAGATTCCGCTTTTTCCAGCAGAAGCTGCCCGGCGTCGGTAAGCTTAAGTCCTTTGCCGCTGCGGTCGAACAGCGTTACGCCAAGCTCTTCTTCGATGAGCTTCAGTTGGCGGCTAAGGGGCGGCTGCTCCATATTTAGCCTTTTGGCGGCGCGCGTAATTTGACCTTCTTCGGCAATCGCAACGAAATATTTGAGCTGGCGCATATCCATAGGGTATCCCTCACTGTCTCATACCTTTAAGGTATGGGGTTTGTATAAAATAGATATTTTAAATATATCGCATGAAGTGTTAGCATTCAATTAACAGCCCTAAAAAAAAGGAGAGTTGCATGATGTTAGAAGGTTTGCAAATCGAGCGCACAACGACAAAAAAGGCTAAGCCTCCGGAGTCAAAGCTGGGATTCGGCAATTATTATACAGATCATATGTTTATCATGAATTACGAAGAGGGAAAAGGGTGGTTCAACCCGCGCGTTATTCCTTACCAACCGATCGTGCTTGATCCGGCAGCGAAAGTGTTCCATTATGGCCAGACGATATTCGAAGGTTTGAAAGCGTACCGTACGAAGGACGGCCGCGTGCAATTGTTCAGACCGCACAACAACTTCCTGCGGATGAACCGTTCCAACGAGCGTCTGAGCGTTCCTGAGATTAATCCGGATGTTGCTGTTGAAGCGCTTAAACAGTTGATCCAAGTCGATATTGACTGGATTCCTTTCGAGGAAGGCAATTCGCTATATATTCGTCCTTACGTAATTGCGACGCAAGCTCAGCTTGGAGTTGCACCATCGACGGAATATCAATTCCTGATCATCATGTCGCCTGTAGGTGCTTATTATCCGGAGGGCGTGAACCCGGTTAAGATCTACGTTGAGTCTGATTATGTTCGCTCGGTGAAGGGCGGCGTCGGTGAAGCGAAGACGGCAGGCAACTATGCGGCTGGCCTTAAAGCGCAAGAGATCGCTAAGGAAAAAGGTTATACGCAAGTGCTTTGGCTGGACGGCGTTCACCGTAAGTACATCGAGGAAGTGGGCAGCATGAACGTCTTCTTCAAGATCGATGGCGTTATTCATACACCAGCGCTTAGCGGCAGTATTCTGGACGGTATTACGCGCAACTCGATTATTCACCTATTGAGACATTGGGGTTATGAGGTTCAAGAAAGCGCGATTGAAATTGGCGAGCTGTACGAAGCGAGCAAGCAAGGTAAGCTGGAGGAAGCGTTCGGCACAGGTACGGCAGCTGTTATTTCTCCAATCGGCGAGCTGAACTGGCAGGACGAAGTGCTTGTCATTAATAACGGCAAGACGGGCGAGCTTTCGCAGAAGCTGTACGATACGCTGACAGGAATCCAAAAGGGCGAGCTTGAAGATCCGTTCGGCTGGATGATTGAAGCAGCTGTATTCGATTCGCAATTGGCGAAATAATATAAAGTAAAACAAGAAAGGCTTTCCTATAGGTCGGAGATTAAGCGACCTTGCAGGAAAGCCTTTTTGTTATGCGTCGATGATGGGCTGTAAGTGCGAATATGCTCTTACATGCCGAACAGCTGCCGATAAGCCGTCGGTGTCATGCCTTCATGCTCGATGAAGCGCTTGTTGAAATAGCTGACGCTCGGGTAACCTGCATCTTGGGCGATTTGGCCGATGTTCGCCTCTTTGCGGTCGAGCAGCCATTGTTTGGCCATCTGCAGGCGGCATCTCGTTATGAAGTCCATCGGAGTCATCTTCATCGTGTTCTTGAACAGCTTGCAGAAGTAATGCGGCGTAACGCCGGCTCGCACAGCCCATTCCTCCAGGATGAACGGGCGCATGGCTTCCTCCTGCATATGCGGAAGCAGCTCTAATATCCGGTTGCCGGCTGAACTTGCCTTGCTGCTGCCCGTCAGCGGCACAGCCTGCTCGGCGAACAGCGCAAGCAGCGTATACGTCAATGTGGACAATCGGATCGGATGCAGCATCCGATGTGTCTCCGCCTCCACGAGCAGCTCCATATGCGCCTGCTCCCAGCCCTTCGTTTGCCGCAGCGTCCATAGCTGACTCTTGTGAAGACCGCGTTCTAAAAAATAATCATGCACACCGCTTCCGTAGAAATGAACCCAGCGAACGTCCCAAGGCTCATCCTTGCTGCTGTAATAATGCTGAGATTGCATCGGAAAGTAGAGGACGGCATCCCCTTGCGTAAGCTGGTGCGTTTTTCCTTCCCATTCAACATACCCTTTGCCAGAGGCGACATAGTGGATGTTGAAGGTGTTGTGAGCATCCGCCGCGCGAATCGTATGATGCTCGGGATATTCACTGTATGCGCCTACCGATTCTGGCAGGCAGAAGTAAGGCGTCTGCGAAAGCGTAAGCAGATGGCTCTGGCGTTGCATGGCTATCACCTCAATGACAATATTGTTTCAATTGCGTGCAAAATAATATCATTTTAATTTTGAATTGATCGTCATATAATCACAATATAGTCGTAGAAAATATTCGATGAGGTGATTATAGCATGACCAGCAAAAAGTTAAAATGGGGCATCCTGGGCTGTGCGGGAATTGCGAAACGCGCTGTCATTCCGGGATTGCAATTGTCCGGTCTGAATGAAGCGGCGGCAATTGCGAGTCGTGATCTAGACAATGCGAAGCGGACTGCCGAGGAGTTGAACATACCAGCTGCATACGGCAGCTACGAGGAACTGCTCGCTGACGATTCGCTCGACGTTATCTATATTCCGCTGCCGAACCATCTTCACCGCGAATGGACGATCCGCGCAGCGGAAGCAGGCAAGCATATCTTGTGCGAGAAGCCGCTTGCACTGAATGAGAAGGAAGCGGCGGAGATGGCGGAAGCTTGCGCTAAGGCCGGCGTGCTGTTGTCGGAAGCATTCATGTACCGTTATCACCCGCGCTATGCGATGATCAAGGATATTATCGCATCAGGCCAGATCGGCGAAGTAAGAGCGATTCGCAGCGCCTTCACCTTCAACAATGCCGGCGACAAGAAGAACGTCAGATACCGCAAGGACTGGGGCGGTGGCTCGATCTATGATGTGGGCTGCTATCCGATTAACGCAGCGAGGCTGCTGCTCGGCCAAGAGCCGCAAGCGGTTACGGTACAAGCTTTGTTCTCTCAAGAACATGACGATGTCGATATGATGGCGTCCGGCCTCATTGAATTCGACAACGCCGTATCGCTTAGCTTTGATTGCGGCATGTGGGCGGCGTTCCGCAATCCGCTGGAAGTGCTCGGCTCGGAAGGCATTATTGAGGTGCCAAGCGCCTACGTTACGCCTAACCCGGGAAGCGGCAATTTCTTCGTCACTGCTCAAGGCGAACGCAAAGAAATCGAAGTTCCGCATGTGAATGCTTACACGGAACAGGCGGATCATCTGGCACGCGCAATTGCTGGAGACGCAGCGATGCGCTTCGATACAGTGGACGCTCTTGCGAATATGAGAGTCATTGATGCTTGCCTAGAATCAGCGCGTACGCGCTCTAGAATTACAATCTAACGAAGAGAGGATGGATATAGATGGATTACATTACAATTCAAGGCGCTAAGAAGCCGGTCTCGCGGCTTATGAAAGGCTCGGACTACTTCTTCCATCATTCGTATGAGAAGGCGGCTGCCAACTTAGACGCTTATCTGGCTATCGGCGGCAACTCGATTGATACGGCGCATATTTATTGCGGCGGACAGAGCGAGGAAGTCATTGGCCGTTATATGAGCGAACGCGGTAATCGGGAGCAGATCGTCGTGTTGACGAAAGGCGCCCATCATGACCAATCCGGCCCGCGCGTTAGCAAGGAAGCGATCGCTGCCGATTTGAAGGATAGCTTGAGAAAGCTGCAAACGGACTACATCGACCTGTATGCCCTGCATCGCGATGACCCTGCTATCCCTGTTAGCGTCATTATCGACGCGTTGAACGAGCATGTTGCCGCAGGCGTAGTACAAGCAATCGGCGTATCGAATTGGACTTGGCAGCGTATTGAGGAAGCAAACCGCTACGCGGCAGATCGCGGACTAGTAGGCTTCACGTTCAGCAGTCCCAATCTAAGCCTTGCAAAAGCGAACGAACCGTTCTGGTCGGGCTGCGTATCGGCAGATGAGGAAACTTGCGCATGGCACGAAGCTAATCAGTTGCCTTTGCTTTCGTGGTCGTCGCAAGCCAGAGGTTTCTTCACGGGCAGATTCTCTCCGGAAGTGCGTGACAATGCCGATTTAGTAAGAGTCTTCTACAGCGACGACAACTGGGAGCGGCTTGAGCGCGCGAAGCAGCTTGCAGCTGACAAAGGCGTTAGTGCGATTCAGATCGCCCTCGCTTATGTGCTTAACCAATCGTTCCCGACCTGCGCCTTGATCGGCGCTCAATCGACTGAAGAACTGCAATCATGCGACGAAGGCTCGCTTATTAAGCTGACGAGGGCCGAGATGGACTGGCTGGATCTGACGAAACAGACGGTATAACAGCTGCTAGACTAACGATTAAGCCATTCAGAACGTTTCTTTTGACTTCATTATTCATGGAGCCAAGAGGAACGTTCTTTATTTTACAACGATGCAGGTTTGACGGTATTCAATAACTTATGTATGATTACTTACATAAAGTAACTGCATTAGCGGGCTTGATGAATGTTGCATAAATAGGGAAATATAGAATGTTGAACACTATTAGGGGGAAAGGCAGATGCTCAGTCACGAGAAGGTAAAGGCAAGCAATGGGACAGAATTCGAATTCGGTATATATACATTAGGAGACTTGGCAGCTGATCCGCATACGGGCAGGTCATTATCCGCAGCACAGCGGATCAAGGAGGTGCTTGCAGCGGCTAAGCTAGCCGATGAGGCAGGGCTCGACGTATTTGGCGTTGGAGAGCATCATAGGCTTGATTTTGCGATTACGTCGCCGCCCGTATTGCTGGCAGCTATTGCTCAGGCTACCAAACGCATTCGTCTGACCAGTGCAACGACTGTACTTGGGACTGCAGATCCTGTAAGAGTATTCGAAGACTTCGCCACGCTTGATCTATTGTCAGAGGGACGTGCAGAGATCATTGCAGGACGAGGAGCATACGTGGAATCCTTCCCGTTGTTTGGCTATGAGCTGGATGACTATAAAGAGTTGTTCTCGGAGAAAATGGACCTGTTATTGGAGCTCGGCGAGCATGAGCGAATTACGTGGAATGGCGAACTTCGATCTTCGCTGGATGACGCCGAGATTGCACCGAGACCCTTCCAGCCGAAGATGCCGATATGGATAGGCGTTGGCGGAACGCCTTCGAGCGCGCAGACGGCTGGCAAACTGGGCGTAGGAATGGCACTAGCTATATTAGGCGGCGATCCGCAGCGTTTCCAGCATCTCGTTACTGCGTATAGGGATGCTGCACTTGAAGCGAAGTTTCCTTCGAAACAGGCTAAAGTAGCGATAACGAGCCACGGTTTCATTGCTAAGACGTCCGAGCAGGCTATAGCTGATTATTATCCGTATTACGCGAATTATGTATATGAATTCATGGGCGGCCGCGAACGCGGAGAGAAGATAACGAAGCAGCAGTTCGAGCTGATGGCGGGACCAGATACGGCTCTGGCTGTAGGCAGTCCACAGCAGATCGTCGAGAAGATACTGGCGCAGCACGAGCTGTTCGGACATAACCGGTATATGGTGCAGTTCGATATCGGCGGCCAGCCTTATGCGAAGGTTGCTGAAGCGATTGAGCTGCTAGCGACAGACGTTATGCCGGTTGTACGGAAAGAGCTCGGAAAGAAGCAGGGCTAGAAGAAGCATTACATCAAATAAGCTGCTCATGAAGGTCGTAGGACTTTCCATAAGCAGCTTATTTGTTTTGTATGTCATTCACTCATAGCAAGTAACCAACAAACCAAGGAGTGGCCACCAGCGTAACGAAGGCGGTCAGCATCATGGCAATTGTCGCGACGGAACCGGATACGGTATCGTATTCCATTGCTTTCGTAATGCCGGCTGAATGGGCGCTAGTGCCGAACAAAACGCCTCTGGCAATCGGGTTGTCGATCCTGCACCATTTGACGATAAGCGGACCAACAATCATGCTCAGCAATCCAGTGACGAGCGTTGCAACAGCTGTAATCGTCGGCAGTCCGCCGATGCTGCCAGAGATGGATATCGCGATAGGCGTTGTGGCCGAACGCGGGGCCAAGCTGTCGATGATAGCGGTCGGCAGTCCGAACATAGAGGCGATGCTGGCGGAGGTGATAATCGCTAACGCAGCGCCGCAGCTAGCGCTAATTGAAATGAGGGCGGCATCTTTTTTGAATACGGCAGCATTTTTGTACAAAATGACGGCAAGCGCGATTGTTGCAGGCTCAATCAGCTTTGTCAGCAGACCCGCCCCTGCGTTATACGATCGAAATGACACACCGCTCCAATGCAGGGCGGCAATGACGATGATCGGCGTAATGAGGAGCGGGGTTAAAAGTATTTTACCTGTTTTGGCATAAACGAGCTTTGAAAGCCAGAAGACGGCGATCGTGATACATAACCAGACAATCGGCTCTAACAGCTTCATCATTGTTGGCCACCCGCTCTCCGTCTGCCAATGTATTGCCCGAGCAGTCCGCTGCACAGCATGACGGCGATGAGGCTCAACAGGATCGTCAACAAGATAGGTACGCCGCTTCGTGCAATCAAACTTCCGTAATCTATAATGCCGACGGTTGACGGGATGAAGAACAGCAGCATTTGGGCGAGCAGCCAGGTAGCCCCTTGATCGATCCAATGCAATCGAATTACCCCGAGCTGCAGCAAGGCGAATAGAAAGATAATGCCGACAATCGTGCCAGGGATCGGAATATGCAGCCATGCAACGAAGGCGTCCGATCCTTGGGCGAGCAGCACGAAAAAGACAATCTGAGCAATGGTGCGCAATATGGATTTGACCTTCATCAGTCCGAACCTCGCTTTCATTTCATTAAGTATACGCAGTGCCCTGTTATGAGTAAAATGAATATATTGAATTGTTTTCATTCCATTTGGTTATGTAAAGAGGTGTTCGTATCGACATTCGGCAATTGCAGGTTGTTTCGGAAATAATACGGCAAGGCAGCTTTACGAAGGCTGCGGAGACTCTCCATGTCACACAGCCTACGATTAGCAAAATAATTAAGAGCATAGAGGATGAATTGCAAATGGAACTGTTCGCGCGCGAAGGGAGAGCCTTCAAGCTGACAGATGCAGGGCATGCGATTCTGAATCATGCAGGCCCGATTTTGCAGGCATTCGACAATCTGATGCAGGAATTAAATGATTTGTCCTACTTGAATAAAGGGAGTATCCGCTTCGGCGTGCCGCCGATGGCGGGAGCGCGTTTCTTCCCGGAAGTCATCAAGCAATTTCAAGAAAAGTACCCGGGCATCACGCTCGGCATGCTGGAAGACGGCGCAAGGAAGATTGAAGAGAGCGTTGCGGACGGCACGCTGGATGCCGGGGTAGTCCTTTGGCCGGCTGACGAGGCGATGTTCAATTCCATCCCCATTGTGAAAGACCGGCTAAAAGTGATCGTGCCAGCGAATCATTCCTTCGCGGAGCGTCAGCGGATAAGCTTGAGAGAGCTTGCGGCAGAAAGCTTTGTTTTGTTCAACAGCGACTTTGCGCTTCACGGACGCATTATTAACGAATGCCGACAAGCGGGCTTCGATCCTCGCATCGTTCATGAAAGCTCGCAGTGGGATTTCATTGGCGGGATGGTCGGAGCGGGTTTGGGGGTTGCCATGCTGCCCGGAGCCGTGTGTAATCTTCTTGATGAGGAGAAGACGAGGGCAATCGCGCTTGATGATCCGATCATTCCTTGGGAGCCGGTGCTCGTGTGGCGAAGGGAAGGTTATCTGTCCCGCGCTGCAAGGGAATGGGTCCGGTTCATGAGGAACTATTTCGGAGAAAAGCAGCATGTTCTCCACGAGCAATCGGGTGCGGTTGGCGAAAACGATTGACATAGCGCTATATTGTAACTATTATAGTTACAGGAAGTGTAATTGTGATAGTTACAACAAATCAGGAGGTTATTTATTATGAAAATAGCAGTTATCGGTGCAAGCGGCAAAGCAGGGAACTTAATCTTGAAGGAAGCGGCAGCTAGAGGCCATGAAGTCACAGCGATCGTTCGCAACGCAGCCAAAGTTAACGAAGAAGGCGTGAACGTCGTAGAGAAGGATATATTCAATCTGACTTCGGCAGACTTGAAGTCATTTGATGCGGTTGTTAACGCATATGCGGCACCGCACGGCGAGGAGCATCTGCATGTGGAGGCTGGACAAGTACTAATTCATGCACTCCAGGAAGCTTTGAACACTCGATTGCTTGTCGTTGGCGGAGCAGGAAGCTTGTTCGTTGATGAAGCGAAGACGGTCAGACTAGTTGAAACACCGGAATTCCCTGACTTGTATAAGCCGACTGCGCTTAACCAAGCGAAGAACCTGAACGAATTGGAACAGTCGACAGGCGTTCAATGGACGTTCATTAGTCCCGCAGCTTTCTTCGATGCAGAAGGCAAACGGACGGGCGCTTATCAGGTGGGCGCGGATAACCTGCTCGTTAACGCAAAGGGCGACAGTTATGTTAGCTACGCCGACTATGCGATCGCAGTGATTGACGAAATCGAACAGCCGAAGCATCTGAACAAACGGTTTACGCTCGTATCCGAAGGTCAATAAATCGATTATCACTGCACACAAAAAAAACCGGCCGCAGCTCACGCTGCTTGTGCCGGTTTATTGCGTTCCGTAGCAGTTACTGCAACGGATGCTTCTAGTCGATCAGACCTGCATACTGCAGACCTTTGCGAATGCCGCCTTCGTCGACGTGAGCAGTCACATAGTCCGCATAGGGCTTCACTTCTTCATGAGAGTTGCCCATCGCGATGCCAAGGCCGACAACGGACAGCATCTCTACGTCATTGAGACCATCTCCGAAAGCGACCGCTTCCGATACGGAAAGATTGAGGTGCTTCAGCAGCGCCTCAATGCCTTGCGCCTTCGATCCATCGGATGGCAGCACGTCAAGCGCAGTCTTATGCCAACGGATGTAGCGCAGCGCAGGCACCGCTTCGTTATACAGATGCTCTTCATGCTCCTCGCAATGAAGGAACACTTGATAGATGCTCTCGTTCTTCCAGAAGTCAGGGTCGTAACCCGGCAAGTCGACTCGAAGCGACTTGACGGCATCCACCATATGCGGATGGCTTTCCTCGCTCGCATAGAACTCGCTGTGTCCTTCGAAGACGAGTGAATGGTTATGCTTGGCCGCATGTCCCACGAGCGCTTCAAGATGCTCGCGCGGAATTGCTTTCTCGAAGATCGGTTTTCCTTTGTAGACGACATATGCGCCGTTCAGACTGACGAAGCTGTCGATGCCAAGCTGCTCGGCGATCGGCCTGAAGAAATACGGAGCTCTGCCTGTTGCGATAACGGCTTCCACACCACGGCTCTGCAGCGAGCGTATGGCGTCGATCGTATCCTGCGGAATTTGCTTCCGCTCATTTACTAACGTTCCGTCAATGTCAAAAAAAGCAATTTTGTAGCTCATCCCAATATGATCTCCTATCCATAAATCTTCTATTTGATTCATTGCGTTGTATATTGTGGTAATATAACATCAGATGCCGTTATTAGGCAATCCAAAAACCATTTCCAATCGGACAAGGAGTCGTTGATTACATATGAAAATCGCAGCGCTTGTCGGCAGCAGCCGCAAAGGTTCGGTCAATAAACAAATTGCTGAGTTTATGGCGAAGCGTTACGCCGGTAACGGTAAGCTGACCATCGAATTTGTACCTATCTCGGACCTTCCGCTCTACAACCAAGACAATGAATTGACACCGCCGCCGTCTGTTATTGAAGCCAAACGAATCGTTGCTGAGTGCGAAGGCGTACTTATTGTAACGCCTGAATATAATCATTCCGTGCCGACTCTGCTTAAGAACGCATTAGACTGGTTCTCCCGCGTCGACAAGGTGCTTGTAGGCAAGCCGGTATTCATCGTTGGCGCATCGCCAGGCGTGCTAGGCACAGCAAGAGCGCAGATGCATCTTCGCCAAATTCTGAATTCGCCGGGCATTGCAGCCTTCACGCTGCCTGGAAATGAAGTATTCATTAATGGAGTCGGCGAGAAATTGAATGCCGATGGCGAGCTTATACATGAATCGACGGTTCAGCACTTGGACAAGCTGGTCGACAACTTCATCGGCTGGTCGCAGCGTTTGAAGCAGCAATAATAATCTAATCGTGATGATTAGGCCGGTTCGTAAGCATGCTTATGAGCCGGCTTTTTTGCGCGGTAATATAAGCGCTTAATTGGAGATAAGGGTTGACAGCGAACAAGTATTCTGTTTTTATTATGTAGACCGATCGTTATAATGAAGAGGGTGATCCGGTGTCAGAGAAGCAAAATGCTAAGCAATCGATTGTGGAAACAGCCTCCAAGCTGTTCGTTACGCAAGGCTATCATGCGACGGGACTTAGTCAAATTATTAAGGAAAGCGACTGTCCCAAAGGCTCTGTTTATTATTATTTTCCGAAAGGGAAAGAGGAGCTGGCGATTGCTTCCATCGAATGTACGAAGCAGGAGGTGCTTGCGAAGTGGCATGATTGCTTCGATAGAAACGAACATCCCGCTGACGCGATTGCGATGTGCATCAACGAGCTGGCCGAAGATGTAGCCAAGAACGACTATGAAGGTTATGTGCCATTCAGCTTCTGGTTGGCGGCCGAGACATCATCGGTTAGCGACAAGCTTCGCGAAGCTTGCCAATCCGTATTCACCGCATGGCAAAATGTCATTTCCAGCCGATTGATGATGTCGGGGATCGGACAAGCTAAGGCTGCCGAGCTCAGTATGGTCATCGTATCCCTGCTCGAGGGGGCGTTGTTGCTCGCCATCACCAACCGTGATACAACACCGCTTTTAAGCGCTGCGAAATATGTGCCCTATCTGATCACGAAATGCCCTTCTTTATAAGGTGAGAACGTCAAGCATACATCAAGACCTGATATAGGAGGAGAGAAATTTGCAAGCTACAATGACAGCAGGCATGCAAGATACGGGAGTGAAATACAAAGTGCTCCCGATTATGATTTCATTATTACTAAGCGGCTTTATCGGCATGTTCAGCGAAACGGCCCTAAATGTCGCGCTTAGCGATCTCATTCAAGTATTTCAAATTACGCCGGCAACGGTCCAATGGCTGACGACGGGGTACTTGCTTACTTTGGGCATTCTAGTGCCGATATCCGGCTTATTGCTTCAATGGTTCACGACGAGGCAGCTGTTTATAGCCGCCGTTAGCTTCTCCGTAATCGGAACATTCATCGCGGCGATGGCGCCAAGCTTCGAAATGCTAATGACCGCACGCGTCGTTCAAGCGATCGGCACAGCACTGTTGCTGCCGCTTATGTTCAATACAATCCTTATCATTTTCCCTGCGGAAAAAAGAGGCGCGGCAATGGGCATTATCGGCCTTGTCATCATGGTTGCTCCGGCGGTCGGACCAACGATCGCGGGTCTGCTTATCGATAAGCTGAGTTGGAACTGGATTTTCTGGCTATCGCTGCCGTTCCTTATTATTGCTCTTATTTTCGGTTATTTCTTTATGCAAAACGTGTCGACGATAACCAAACCGCGAATCGACTTGATCTCGATTCTGTTCTCGACGCTTGGCTTTGGCGGAATCGTATTCGGCTTCAGCAGCGCCGGTGAAGGTGATCATGGTTGGAGCAGCACGAAAGTGATTGTCTCGATGGTTGTGGGCATCATTGCCCTTATTATTTTCGCCATACGCCAATTGCGGATGCAAGAACCGATGATGAATCTTCGCGCGTTCAAGAAGCCGATGTTCGTAGTCGGGACGTTAATGGTATTCATCTGTATGATGGTTATTCTGTCTTCGATGCTCGTCTTGCCGATGTTCCTGATCTCCGGGCTTGGTCTTAGCGCGCTTACTGCGGGCTTGGTGTTGCTGCCGGGTGGCTTGATCAACGGTATTATGTCTCCGATCATGGGCGGCCTGTTCGATAAATTCGGACCCAAGTGGCTCGTTATTCCTGGTCTTGTCATCGTTGCTGCCGTATTATGGTTCTTCTCCGGCATCACAACGGCATCAACGCTCGCACTTATTATCGTTCTTCATTCCTGCCTGATGATCGGCATTTCCATGGTATGGATGCCGGCGCAGACGAACGGTCTGAACCAATTGCCGCGCGAGCTGTACCCGGACGGAACGGCGATCATGAATACGCTGCAGCAGGTAGCCGGTGCGATCGGCACAGCGCTTGCGGTAAGCATTATGACGGCGGGCAGCAAGAAGTTTATGGAAGGCGTGGACAACGTAGCCGATCCGGCGAACATTCCGCTGGCCTTGACGGCAGGCATCCAGAACGCCTTCATCTTCGCGATGGTTGTCGCGATTATAGGCCTTGTCGTCGCGTTCTTCATCAAGCGCGTGAAGGTAGACAAAGCGAATCAGCATTAATCTCAGGTACATTGGCGGCTAAATGCACACTCGTGCAGTTAGCCGCCTTTTTCGTTACCGGAAATTCAAAATAGGTTAAAAAAAAGCACTCGGAACTAAAAAAACTTGCATACGCGCAGCGAACCTCCTGTGCTAGTCTGATTAACATAGGCTAACTATCATTTTTATTGGAGGAACGCGCATGCAACCATCTAATCTAACCATTCAAAATCCGATTCTCCCCGGCTTTCAGCCCGATCCTTCTTTTGTCCGCGCCGGAGAAGACTATTATATCGCCACTTCGACGTTTGAGTGGTTTCCCGGCGTGCAGATCCATCATTCGCGAGATTTGATTCATTGGGAGCTCCTGCCTCAGCCATTAACCCGACTGGAGCAATTGGATCTTCGAGGCATACCGAGCTCGGGCGGCGTATGGGCGCCGGCGCTCTCTTATCATGACGGCTTGTTCTATTTGTTGTATACAAATGTTGCTGCCCGCAAGAGCGTCTACAAGGACTTGGGCAATTATTTGGTGACGGCCGAGAGCATAGAAGGACCATGGTCCGATCCGATCTTCCTGAACGGCAGCGGCTTCGACCCTTACTTATTCCATGACGAGGACGGCACGAAGTGGGTGCTCAATATGCAGTGGGATTTCCGAGATGACCATAAACGATTCAGCGGCATCGTCATGCAGCAATATGATCCTCGGCAGAAGAAGCTTGTCGGTCCTGTTAACGCCATCTACCATGGGACGGATATTGGCGTTACTGAAGGGCCGCAGCTATTCCAGCGGGATGGCTACTACTACTTGCTCGTAGCCGAAGGCGGTACAGGAGCTAATCATGCGGCAACGCTTGCACGCTCGCGCCATATCGAAGGTCCCTATGAGACCGATCCTGAGTATCCGATCATGACAACAAGCAGCAATTCGGACTTTCCGCTGCAAAATGCGGGCCACGGCTCGCTCGTCGAGACGCATACGGGCGAGTGGTATATGGCCCATATTTGCAGTCGTCCATTCGAAGGGACGAAGCTTAACCCGCTTGGCAGGGAGACGTCGATCCAGCGCTGCCGCTGGACGGAGGACGGCTGGCTGCGCCTCGACCACGACGGCCGCCTTCCGGCTTTAATCGTGCCTGCGCCGCAGTTCGCTTCCGAAGCGGCCCCAGCCATGCAGGCGATTACGGAGAAGGACAACTTCGATGCGGCTGAGCTTCATCGCGTCTTCCAGACGCTTCGGGTGCCTGCTGACCCGTCATGGCTCACTTTGACGGAGCGTCCGGGTTATTTGCGTTTGCGCGGGAGAGAGTCGCTGTTATCGTGGCACCGGCAGAGCATGGCTGCGCGCCGGCTTCAGCATTTGGAGTGCACGGTAGAAACCCGGATGGAATACGATCCGGACCACTTCATGCAAATGGCCGGCCTTGTCTTCTATTATGACGAAGCGGATTATTATTATTTGCGAGTGACGCAGGACAGCGAGAAGGGCCGTGTGCTAGGCGTCGTGATGAGCAAGGCTGGCAAGTATGAGGAATGCAGAGCACAGGAAATTAACGTGGATACATGGGAGAGCTTCTATTTGAGAGCTGTCGTTCGGGATAGGGAGCTTCGCTTCTTCGCTTCGCCTGACGGGAATCTGTGGCAGGCGGTCAGCGATACGCTCGACATCGGCAGTTTATCCGATGAGTACGGCGGCAAGCTTGGCTTCACGGGCACGATGATCGGATTATGCGCGCAAGATTTGAACGGAGAGCTTAAGCATGCAGACTTTGATTATTTTAGTTATCGCCCCTTTTTGCATTAGCCGAGCCTATGCGGGCATGGTAAAGTTATGAAGGGGAGGGATGCCGATGTTCAGCGTGTGGCAGCAAAAGCGGCGAAGCATGTTCGTCAAGTTTTCGGCAGCTTTCATACTCGTAGGATTGATTCCGTTGCTTGCGCTCAGCTATTATTCCGTCCAGACGTTTACGGGCCATGTGGAGCGGTATACGTCTAACAATTTGAATCAAATGATGCTCTACATGAGCTATAACCTCAATTCGGTGTTCAAAGATTACGATGATGTGTCTCAGCTAATGTATACAGGGAGATATGACGGTTTCTACGAAGGCTCGAACGACAATCAGAGCTATAACGTCAATGAGCTGGAGCAAATCAATTCCATGCCGATTGACGGTTTTTTGAAGACGATCATCTTTAGCGATTCCTATATTCGGACAGCCTATTTCGTAAGGTCCTCTGATAATAAGCTGTTTTACCAGTACAAAGAAAATCAAGTGTTTCAGCCCGAGCTGCTTCCGATCGAGGAATGGGCCAAAAGCTTCGACGAGAAGAAAAACAAAATCGCGATATTTCCAATGCACAAAGAAAGCTACTACAAAAATTCGGACGTGAACGTAATAACGGTCGGCCGTAATTTGATCGACGTATCGGGCACGCTTACAAGCGAGCCGAAGGTGCTCGGGACGCTTTACTTCGATGTTGATATCGCCGTGTTCGATCAGTTTTTCAAAGAGCTGAGCATCGGGGCGGACGACGAGCTTTACGTGCTGGACAGCGAAAACAACGTGTTCTTCAGCAATATGGACATCATGGGCAAGAAAGACGAGCTGCTGCAGGCTTCTAACGATGACACGCTTGTGTTAACGGAGACCATCCCGTATTTGAAAGGGCAAGTTACAGCCTTATTCGTGAAAAAAGACCTGTACGAGCAATTGGTGACAACGCGTCTTGCCGTCTATATCGCGATCTTCGTCAGCGCGGTCGTTCTTATCGTCATGGGCGCGTGGTTCTCGCGCAGGTTGGCCGCTCCGATCAGCAGTCTGATCAAGCAGATGATCAAGGTCGAGTCGGGCAATTTGGATGCCCAGGTCGAAATCAAAGGCAATGATGAAATGGGCAGGCTCGGCCATGGCTTCAATCGGATGGTCGAACGCTTGGGGATTTTTATCAACGATGCTTATGTTGCGGAAATCAAGCAGAAGCAGGCGGAGCTTAATGCGCTGAAGAGCCAAATCCGGCCGCATTATCTTTACAACACGCTGGAGGTTATCCGCATGAACGCGGTTCATAATGACGCTGACGAGGTGGGCGATATGATTATATCGTTATCCAATCAGCTGAAGTACGTCATTGATTACGGAGAGGATTGGGTAACGCTACAGCAAGAGCTTGATCATCTTCGGGACTATTTTTATATCATCCAAGTGCGTTATGAGAACCGCTTCGAGCTGCGCGTTCATCTTTCCGAGCAGGTAGATCCTAACTGGCCCGTGCTGAAGCTGTCGCTGCAACCGATCGTGGAGAATGCGATCCAGCATGGCGTGCGGCCCAAAGGCAAAGGGACGGTCGGCATATCCGTCGAAGCGGCGGATGGACAACTTGCGATTACGGTATACGACGACGGTGTCGGCATGGAGAAGGAGCAGCTTCAGCGCTTGAACGAAATGTTATCCGATCCGAGCACCCCATCGGGGCATGTCGGGATCAAAAACGTCCATGAACGAATCAAAACGGTATGCGGCAGCGAGTACGGGCTTACCATCAACAGCCGCCAGCATGTCGGTACATCGGTTCATTTGGCTATGCCGATCAAGGAGGGCGAGGGTCATGATTAAGGTTATACTTGCCGACGACGAGCCGCTTATTATCAAAGGGTTGCGCAAGCTCATCAATTGGGAGTCGATGGGCCTCGACATTGTAGGCCAAGCCTACGACGGCAATGAGCTGCTCGAATTAATCGAGACCAGCCAACCGGACATTATCATCAGCGATATTAGTATGCCTCATCGAACGGGCATTGAAATCATCAAAGAACTGAAGCGAAGAAACCATCCCGCCAAGGTGATATTCATTAGCGCTTATCAAGAGTTTTCCTACGCGAGAGATGCGGTTACGTACGGCGCTGTCGACTATTTGGTCAAACCCGTCGTGAAGCAGCAGTTGGAAGACGTGCTGCTGGGCGTGCTGTCGTCTATTACAGAGCAGCAGGAAGAGTTAAAGCGGAAGAGCAAGCTTCAGCACTTGGAGAAGAAGAACAGGCATGAAGAGCTGCAGGAGTGGCTGCTTCAATTGACGGACGGCACGCTAACGCCGCATTCGGAGGCTTACCGGCTGCTGGCTGCGGAACTGCCCGGTCCCCTGTATTCCGTTGTCATTATCGAGATCGATCAGTTCGGGGACGGTTCGGACCGTTGGTCGGAGAAGGAAGGACGGCTCATTGAATTTGCGATTGGCAACATCGTGCAGGAAATCGTCGTAGCCTCGCATAACGGGTTCGCTTTTCTAAAGGATCATAAATTCGTAGCCGTTATCAGCCACGCGGATCGTAATGGAGCTGCTGCAATAGCGGACAACATCGTACACAATATCATGGTTTATTTGAAATTGAGCGTTTCTGCGGGAGTGAGCGAACCCGTCGACGGAACGGACCGACTGGAGCACGCTTATCGATATGCGGAGCAGGCGCTGCAGATGAACTATTTTCTCGGGCGCGGCAAGGTCATCGCTTATGAGGCTCAAGAATCCAAGCAGCCGTTCGATAAAGAGCTGTATGGCATGCAAATGGAGGTTGTACGCAGCCTGACGGCGAATGCGTGGCCGGATGCTGTTCAAGCTCTGATCAAGCTGCTAGCGATCGTTAGAACGGGTGCATACGGCAACCGTACGCTAGCTGTATCGACGAGTCTTTCTTCCGTCCTATTTATTTTGCAGGAAATGACCAAAAATGGCGTTCAACTGCCGGACGGCGCGATCGACATGCATGAGCTGCAGAGCAGGCTCGGCTCCTGCGAGACGTTCGAACGATTGCAGGATGAAACGATCCGCGCGATCGAGCAAATTCATTCCATGATGGACGTCGATTCCGGGAATAAGGACAAAATATTGTTAGCCAAAATCAAGCAATATATCGAGAAGAACTATGCGCAAGAAATTACGCTCGAGTCGGTCGCCGGCATTGCGTTCATGAACCCTTATTACTTCAGCAGCTTCTTCAAAAAACATACGAAACAGAATTTCAAGCAATACGTTACCGAGGTCAGAATGAAGCATGCGGTCAGGCTGCTTCTTCATACGGATGGGATGGTCTACGAAATAGCGGAGCAGGTCGGGTACAACAACGCCCGGCATTTCAGCGATATGTTCAAGAAGCAATTCGGCCAGCTGCCGAACGATTACCGCCAGGAACGGAAAAAAAGCGAATGACCGGGCTTCCGGTCATTTTCGTTTTAAGGGAAGCATCAGAAATTGTCAACGATCTTAAATTAACCGCATACGCGGCTTAAAAAAGTTCATTCTAACGGTTTTCGAACGATGTTACTCTATGTACAGGGAAAGCGTATACACTCGATGCTGCGCACATCGACGATCCAATCCCGAACATGCATATTAAAGGGGAGGCTTATACACATATGAACAAAAAATCATGGACTCAGCTTGCATCGGTAGCCATTGCTACTTCACTCGTATTGACGGCATGCGGCGGAAACAATAATGGCGGCAATTCGAACAACACCGGCGGGACGAATGAAGGGACGGCAACGAACGCGCCGGGCAAGGAAGAGGCGAAAGAGGTCAGCTTCTCGATCGGTTACGCAACCGGCGACCCGGCAGGCAAGAAAGCGATCGGCGATGCAATCAAAGCGTTCACCGATGCAAATCCTAACATTAAGATCGTAGACATAAGCGAGGGCACGTCATCCTCTTACTTGGATTGGCTCAAAACGAAGGATGCCGTCGGCGAGTTTCCCGATCTCGTAGAGATGCGCGATACGGAGCTGTTCGCCAATGCCGGCAAAATCGTCGAGCTGCCGTCGGAGCTTCTTGACTTGTTCGGAGAAGTACCGATGGTCGGCGGCAAAGTATACAATGCGCCGCTGACGCTGAACGCGCCCCAAGGCATTATTTATAGTAAAAAAGCTTACGCGGATGCGGGCATTGCCGAGCTTCCGAAAACATACGACGAATTTCTTGCCGCGCAAGAAAAGCTGAAAGCGACAGGCATCACGCCGATCGTCGTTGGCGGCAAAGATATTTTCCATATGGGATTCTGGCTTAACAAGTTCCTGATTGACGATGTCTATTCCAAGGATGGGGACTGGAACTCCAAGCGCACAGCGAAAACGGTTAGCTTCACGGACGAAGGACCTGTACAAGCAATGACGGATTACAAAGAGCTGTTCACGAAATATGTGGACAAAGGCTGGCTCAGCACGGCCGACAACCAAACGGCGTCGATTCTCGTATCGGGCAAAGCGGCACAGCTTTTCTCCGGTCCGTGGATGTTCACGCAGATCGCCGAAGCGGATCCGAACTTCGAGTTTGGCTATTACCCGCTGCCGGATAGAACAGGCGCCATCAACGTCATCGGCCTGCCGTCGCCTGCTGGTTGGACACTGTCCGCCGAAGCTGCCAAAGATGCGGATAAAGCCGAAGCAATCAAAACGTTTATCAAGTTTTTCTTCAGCAAGGAGCAGTACTCGCAATTCCTGAAAGCGTCAAACGGCATCCCTTCGACGAAGGAACAGATTACGTACGAGTCGACGCCGCAAATGCAAGACGTGCTCAAAGTGATGGCTGATCCTAACGTGAAAAAGTCTCTTGCGATCAATAACTGGTGGGGCGAGAACCAAATTCCTCCGCAATTCCGCAACTGGTTCTACAAGCTGATGCAGGATCTAGTGCTTAAGGATGGGGACGTAAAAGAGTACATGTCCAAAGCGGACGCGGAGTACGATACGCAGGTTAAGGCAAACCAGCAGTAATAGAATGAAGTCGGATGGAGCCGGGGCCTTTGCACACTGCAAGGGCCTCCGTTAATCCGGCGTTTAATCGGAGGAGGAGAGCACCATGGCCATGCCGCTTGCAAACAAAAAGAAAAAGAAAAAATGGCAGATCTATGCGGTTTTGTTCATCTTGCCGTCTTTCTTATTGTATACGCTGTTCGTTATCGTACCGACGATCAGCAGCATGTACTTAAGCTTAACGTCGTGGGATGGCGTTAGCAGCGATATCCGGTTTATCGGACTGAGCAACTTCGTAGAAATATGGAACAGCGAACGCGTGCATAACGCTCTTAAGAACACGCTGCTCATGGCGGTCGTATTGGTTTTATTGGAAAATATCGTCGCCATGGCGCTTGCGATTTTCGTCGATCAAGTGAGATGGTTCCGCAATTTGTTCCGCAGCGTGTTCTACTTCCCGGTGCTGCTAAGCGGCATCGTTATGGGTTTCGTATGGACGATTATTTTAAATTACAACTTCGGCGTACTGAATCAACTGCTGGACGTCGTTGGACTGGGCCAGCTTAAGGCGGATTGGCTCGGAAATCCCGATTATGCCCTTATTTCGATCATTCTGTCGACGGTTTGGAAATCGGCGGGCTACTACATGATTATTTATTTGGCCGGATTGCAGAGCATACCGCAGGATCTGTCGGAAGCGGCAAGCATCGACGGAGCGAACAGATGGCAGCAGTTCCGCCATATTACGTTCCCGCTGCTTGCGGGCGCTATGACCGTATGCATCGTGCTCTCCATGATCAGCGCGCTCAAAATTTTCGACCAAATCGCGGTCATGACCGACGGCGGCCCTGGATTCGAGACCGAGACATTGACGTATATCATTTACAAAGTAGGCTTCGGCGAGCTGCGTCAAGGCTTCGGTACGGCGCTTGCGCAAGTGCTTTTCGTGCTCATCATGATCGTTACGGTTATTCAGGTGAAATTTTTGCGGAAGCGGGAGGTGCAGCTCTAAGATGCAGAAGAGAAGAAAGCTTAACGACATCCTGTTGTTTGCAGCGACGCTGCTGCTCGCACTCGTGTTTTTCTTCCCGATTTTGTTCAACATCATGTCGGCGTTCAAGAGCAATGCGGAAATTATGAAAGACGCCATCGCTTTTCCGAAAGGCTTGTATCTGGACAGCTTCAAATATTTGCTGATGGAGACGGAGTATCCTCGGGCGATCTTGAACAGCCTGATCCTAACGGCTATCTCGATTTTGTTCATGATATTGCTCATCCCGATGGCGGGTTATGCCATTGAGCGCCATGACAAGAGATGGACGCGTGCCGTATTCGTCTTCTTCCTTGCAGGCATGATGATTCCGTTCCAAGCGTACATGATACCTTTGTTCAAGGAATTGAAAATGCTGGGGCTGTACGGTAATCTGGCGGGACCTGTTATGATCTATATTTCCGGGTCAGTCGGCTTTGGCAGCTTACTGTATACGAGCTTCCTGAAGGGAATCCCGAAGGAGATCGAGGAATCCGCAGAGATCGACGGCTGCTCGAAGTACGGTATCTTCTGGCGCATCGTCTTTCCGCTGCTCGGACCGTGTACGGCTACACTGGTTGTACTGAACGGCCTTGGGATATGGAATGATTTCCTTATGCCGATGCTTGTCCTGCCTTCGGGCCAAACGAAAACGATGATTGTCGAGATCTTCTACTATGTCGGCGAGTTTTCATCACGTTGGGATATGATCTTCGCCGGAACGACGATGTCGATCATCCCGATCCTGATCGTATTCCTGTCGCTGCAGAAGTACTTCGTGAAGGGTATCGCTTCGGGTGCTATTAAAGGGTAATTGTTATAGGTGAGAAATGAAACAGCGCTTAAAGGTGAGTTCTTTGCCTTTAAGCGCTGTCTCTTTGCAATGTGCGGAGTCGGACGTTAGTTATTTGCACGTATACCTTAGTTTCATCCAATGTTAAGGGATGTAATCGTTTTTATAATAGTAGTGAACAATGGAATCCCTTATGCCTTGTGATGAGGCGCAGCGCGGTACTCGGTAGGCGAAAGGCTCGTTTCTTTGCGGAAAAACTTCGTAAAATGGCTTGTATCCTGGAAGCCTATCTGATCGGCTATTTCCTTAATGCTCAGCGGTGTTGTGGTCAGCAGAAGCTTGGCACGTTCGACGCGCTTAAGGCCCACGTATTTCATTGGCGGCACGCCGAGGTGTTTCTTGAAATAGGCGATAAAGTAGTTAGGGTGCAGATGGACAGCCTCGGCCATTTGCTCAACGGTGATGCTAGTGTTCAGATGTGAGGCGACATATTGCTGAATCACGGCAAGCCGGCTTATTTCATCCGAACGATGCTGCAATACACGTACTTGCACGTCATCGAGGTAAAGCGCGACAAGCTCTAGCAGCATCGCTTTCTCCCGCAGGCGAGCGGCTATCGAATGCTGCCATTTGGCATCCACCATAGCATGGAAAAGCGTCGTTATGCGGCTCGAATCTTGTGCATCGATACATAGCGGCATGCCGATCCATTGAAACAGATCGAACGGTCCGGCCGTAATCGAGAAATGGCACCAATATTTCAAGAAGGGACGACGGCCGTTAACGGTGCCGAAGGATATTGGAGCATGTGCCGGCGCGATGAACAGCTGGCCAGCCTTCGGGGAATATTCGGTATCTCCGACCCGTATCCAGCCTTCGCCTTCGCATATGTAATACAGCTTATTGTAAGGCGGCTGAGTGACATCTTCGCCCCACTCATTGGATACTTGCGTGTAATCGGCTGCATGAATTTGCAACTGAATCGATTGCAGCAGATCGGACAAAGTCTGTTGTTCGTCAAGAAATAACATAGGTTCACCTGCAGTCGGCATGAATGGTCGTACAAATTCTATAGTAAAGCAAACCTAGCGTAATTCATAGAAGCATTCCAAACGGAGGTTATTAAATGACGAATCAGCTTGAAAAACGTATCTGGTACAAGCAGCCAGCTGGCGCATGGGAAGAAGCGCTGCCGATCGGCAACGGAAAGTTAGGAGGCATGGTGTTCGGCGATCCGAAGCGCGAACGAATCGCGCTTAATGAGGACAGCGTATGGTACGGAGGTCCGCGAGACCGGAACAACCCAAGTGCGCTGCCTAACCTTCCTAAGATTCGCAGTCTGCTGAGCGAAGGCAAGCTTCGCGAGGCCGAAGCGTTAAGTGTGATGTCGCTGTCCGGCGTTCCGGAATCGCAGCGCCACTACTTGCCGCTCGGCGATCTTGCTTTGCAATTCCAGTACGAGAATAACGAAGTGTCCGAGTATACGCGCGAGCTGGATGTCTTCAGCGGCATTGCCGCCGTATCGTATCAGATGGGAAGCATCAAGTATTTAAGAGAAAGCTTCGCAAGTTTTCCGGACGAGTCGATCGTTACACGCATAACAGCTGACAAGCCGGGAAGCATTAGCTTCACCGCGAGGCTGCTTCGCGGTCCCGGCAACCGTTTTTATGATGAGCTAGCGAATGCCAATGATGCAGGGGATACGCTGCTTATGCGGGGCAACTGCGGCGGGGCTGGAGGCATGGAATTCCGCTTGGCGCTGAAGGCTGTCACCGAAGGCGGCAGCGTTCAAATTATAGGCGAGCATCTTATTGTCGACAAGGCTGACAGCGTTACGTTATTGCTATCCGCCGCAACCGAGTTTCGGCATGAAGATCCAGAATCGTATGTGCTGCATACGGCTGACACAGCAGGGAGATACTCCTATGAGGAGCTTCGAGCAAGACATGTGCAGGATATAAGCCGTCTTACCGAGCGTGTGACGCTGAAGCTTGGCGGACAAGAGCTATTCGCCCAATTTCCAACGGATGAGCGGCTCAAGCGGGTGCAGCAGGGCGAAGAGGACAGCGGTCTTATGGCGCTGTATTATCATTTTGGACGTTATCTGCTATGCGCCAGCAGCCGTCCCGGCTCTTTACCGGCGAATCTGCAGGGGATATGGAACGATAAGATGCTTCCGCCTTGGGATAGCAAATATACGATTAACATCAATGCGCAAATGAACTATTGGCCAGCGGAATCGGGCAATTTGGCAGAATGCCATGAGCCGTTGTTCGACCTGATCGAGCGGATGCGCGAACCGGGCCGTCATACGGCTCGTGCGATGTATAATTGCGGCGGCTTCGTTGCTCATCATAATACCGATATTTGGGGCGATACGGCGCCGCAGGATCTTTATTTGCCGGCGACCTATTGGCAGATGGGCGCCGCTTGGCTTTGCTTGCATCTGTGGGAGCATTATGAATACAGCTTGGATAGAAGCTTCTTGGAGAAGGCCTATCCGACGCTGAAGGAAGCGGCTCAGTTTTTCGTTGATTTTTTGATCGAGACAGACAACGGCTTGCTCGTTGCGTCGCCGTCGGTATCTCCTGAGAATACGTATATTTTGCCGAATGGACAGTCAGGCGTTCTATGCGTTGGTTCGTCGATGGACAGCCAAATTTTATATGAGCTGTTTGGTGCCTGTATCGAAGCGTCGAAAACCCTCGCGGTAGACGAGACGGAGAGGATGCAATGGAGCGGAATCGTGGAGCGATTGCCGCAGCCTAAGGTCGGCAAGCATGGACAAATCCAGGAATGGCTGGAAGATTACGAGGAGGCCGAGCCGGGACATCGGCATATTTCGCATTTGTTCGCCCTTCATCCGGGCAAGCGGTTCACCGTACGCGGAACGCCGGAATGGGCGGAAGCGGCCAAGGTAACGCTGGAACGACGATTGGCGAGCGGAGGCGGCCATACCGGCTGGAGCAGAGCGTGGATCATCAACTTCTGGGCTAGGCTTGAGGAGGGCGAGAAAGCTTATGACAACGTTCATGCGCTTCTCAGTCATTCGACGCTGCCGAATTTGTTCGATAGTCATCCTCCGTTCCAAATCGACGGCAACTTCGGCGGTGCGGCAGGCATCGCGGAGATGCTTGTGCAAAGCCATGAAGGCGAGATTCATCTGCTTCCTGCGCTGCCAAAAGCATGGGCGAGCAATGGAGAGATTGCAGGTATTCGTGCTAGAGGCGGTTATTCGGTCGACCTTCGCTGGGCAGACGGCCGGTTAATTGAAGCAACGATTCGCTCGCAGGCGGGAGGAAACTGCATTGTCCGGGCTGCTGGACTAACAGGCGTAGTAGAGGAAGAAGGCAATTCTTCTGTTGTGACGCATGTTTCGGAGGACGGCGTTGGGAGCTGGGAAGCAGCGGCTGGCCGCAGCTACCGCTTGAAGTTTAACAATTAAAATATGCATGCATAAAGGAATGGGTTGTTCCAAAAGTGTTCGCACGACATGGGACGCCCTAATTAACTCGCGAAGGGCCTCTGAATTCCACTATAAAGTGGAACTTGGAGGCCCTTTTTTCATGTCAGGGGGATGTGAATGGATTTCCTCTTGGCTATCCAATATTTATACTCGTGGATGAATTATCCACTTTTGTATGATAAAACGTATAAGTTTTGACTAGTTACATCGTGTTTATCAGATCTTGCGTGAGAAATCATATAAATTGAGATAAGCTTTTTTCGATAGCTAAACGATAGTAGCGCGACTGCCGGCGACTCGAAATAACGTCACAAAAAACTCAGCATTATCGCCTAATTTAAGTGCATGGTATAGTATAATCTATAGGAGCTTGGATTACTTGCGAAGGAGGAGTTGGAATGGGTGTACCGGTTGGCGTGTGGATAGCCGCAGCTATTATCGTTGTTGTATTATGCTGGATGACGTTCTGGGTAACTAACAAGGCGTACTCCAAGAAGTGGGATGACCAAGAGGAAGACAAAATATAAAGCGTGAGATGCTTAGGCGCGCTGTCTGGAGTTATAAATATGGATGAGCTTGATCAGGTGCAGGAGACGGTTCGTCCAAGCACGCATAAAAAATGCTCTTACTGCGGGCAGAGCAAGCCGCTTGCGGAATTTCTGCGACGGACGGGCAGGCGCTCCGGTCCCGGGTCTAGACGCGGCGCATGCAAAGATTGCCGCAAGCTTCGAGCATCTGCTGCCGAACCTTCAGGGCCGGCTGCCCGCGTCTCGACGGGCAAAGCTCGGACAACGTTAGAGCAAGCATTGCCTGTAATAACAGCACCAGCACCAGTAACACCTGAAGTGTCTGCCAAAGGCGAAATTATTCTTAGACCAACGCGCAAAGGGTTCATCTGGATGCGAGGTTTGACTGATAAAGGCCGGAGATGGCACCAGGAGATAGAGCTCGCGCTGGCGAATTTGCTTGTGAAGGAAGGGATGGCTGTTGTTGTCAACCGCCATACGATTCGCCGGCTCTATAGCAACAAGTCTTTCCGTCAATATATTCTTGCTAGAGACCATCATACCTGTTATTTCTGCGGGGAATATGGCGATACGATCGACCATAAGCTTCCGCGCGCCAAGGGCGGACACACGACACCTGTCAACTGTGTATGCGCTTGCAATTCTTGCAATCAATCGAAGGCTGACCAAGACATTGAGTCGTTTATGAACCTTTAATTCAGACAGTTTCAGCCGATTTCTCCGAAAACCCAGCCCTTTATCGAGAAGGGCAACCCCTTATTTCTCCACAAAAGGAGCCAAATCGTTGACTAGGCTGCTGCGGAATTGCCGCGGAGATAAGCCTTTCGTTTTTTTGAAAATTTTCGAAAACAATAGCGGATCATCATATCCGACGGACCTGGATATGTCGCCGATCGATAGCTCGCTATGCTCGATGAGCTCACAAGCTTTATTAATGCGATACAGGATCAAATAATCCTGTATGCTGAAGTGAACGTTCGCCTTGAATATCGAGCATAAATAACTGCGATCCAGCCCGATCATCGAGGCAATGCGGGATACGCTTATTTTGCTGGCGTAATTGTGCTCGATGAAATCGATCACTTGCTTAACGTATTGCTTCTTCCGGTTCTCCCTCTTATCGGTTGCTTGTTCAGCCGTCCCCGTTTCAACGAGCAGTGAGAGCAGCATATATAGCAGTCCGGTCAATCGCAGATCGCGCGAGCGGCTTAAATCCTTGGAATGGATGATCTGCTCCATATAGCGATAGAGCAAGTCGTCCTTATCATAGGTGAAGATGGGGGAGGCCGATGTCAGGTTGGCCTGAATGAGAAATGATTCCGCCTGAGCTCCGTGAAAGCCGAGCCAGCAATAATGCCATGGCTTGGCTGAATCTGCCTCATAGTAACTGATCTGATCCGGATAGATTAGGAAGCCTTGTCCTCGATGGAGCTTATAAGTATGTCCTCCCGATTCGAAGATTCCCTCACCGTCAAGCACATAATGAAGCAAGTAATGATCGCGAGCGGCCGGGCCGTGATAATGTCCAGGCATGCACTGCTCAATGCCGTACTGATTCAACTGAAGATCGGTATGCTTCACATTTCGAGAAAGATATTCAATGATAGCGCATCACCTCGCAAGGACTCAGTCGTTAAAGATGACCTCAGCTTGTATCAAAATTTTCTCATAGTTCGTTTTTGGATTCAGAATACGCCACAGTAATTGGTCTACTGCGCGCTTGCCCAGCAGCTCTTTGTCAATATTGACGGTAGCCCAGATCGGAAGATCGGGATGGGTGTTGTCGAAGCCGGTCAAGATCAGGTTATCCGGCGGTGTTATATTCATTTGTTTAAATTGGAAAAGGCAGTTGTCTACGAGAATGTCATTGACGCAAATGAATGCTTCCGGTAAGCCGTGCTGTCTGATTGCGATCGGAAATGCTTCTTGAAAACACTCAATCTCCGGTCCAATAAGCGATGGAATCTGCTTGAGGGGTATATCATGGTCCTCGAGCGTAGCGCGAAAGCTCAGGTAACGTTCATAGAAGCTAGGCGCATCCTTAATGTTGCCTACGAATTGAAAGTTCCGATAGCCTTTTTGGATGGCCGCGGTTGTGATTTCACGCATACTGGATAAATTATCGGTGAAGATCGAGTCGCTTTTGAAAGCAGGGTCGTAATGGTCCACCATCATGACGGGAATGCCTAACCGCTTAATTTCAAGCAAGATAGGCGTCGAGATGGATCCAACGGTAATAATGCCCATGATCGCATCTGGATTGAGCAGGGAAAACACGGAATCGTCCTTCGGTTCTGTCAGGGTAAGGATATTAATGCCCTTCTGATCAAGGTGAGTAGAGATCCCATTAATAATCGGCCCCCAATATAGCGATTCCGTATTCTGATAGCGAACGTTCGGGAACAGCACGAGTACGGTACCCGACCATTCACGCGTATTTAGATCGGTTAGTTCGTTAGATACAGGCGCATTCGAAGATTCCTTGAAATAGCCGAGCTGCGCAGCAGCTTTCAATATACTTTCGCGAGTCTGCGGACTGACTCCGGATTTGCCGGATAAGCCGCGGGAAACGGCGAATTTAGATAACCCTGTATAGTCAGCTATAGCTTGAATAGTTACTTTACCTTTCACGATATCATCCTACTTTGGCCAGTTTAGTGGGTAGCGTTTGGCATATTAACCTTAATATTAACTGATTGGACGAGCGAGTAAAACCTTTCTTTTCATACATCGTGTGACTTTGTTCCTATGTTTGGTTAATGACGCTAGTAAATAAAAAATGTTAGCATCATTAACAAGAAACAAACATAATAACTTTCGTTTTGTTATTTTTGTTATGTTATTAAAGATAGCATCATTTGGCATAACGCACAAGGGGGTAAATGCTATAAGAATAAGTATATTAAGCGATTTTTCATATAGAACCAATAAAATATCATAAAAAACAATTGACCGATTTGGAAAACGATGTTAGAGTTTGTTATGTGATACAAAACATTTTACATAACAAAAGAAAGGTTGGTGTCCTAACAAGTAATAACCGTATTCGTGTTTTATTTTTTTAGATCAGCTTTGCAAGCGCTTTATTTATAGGGTTTCGCTTGTTTGAACGCTGGTGAGTACCAACTGATGAACAATAAAATTGGGAGGTTCTGCTATGAGAAAGATGAAAGGGTTTACAATTTTGGTGTTGGGTCTAATGCTTCTATTAACGGCTTGCGGCGGTGGAAATAACGGCAACAACGAGGCGACGACGCCTCCGGCAAGCGATGCGACGAACGCTCCAGCGGTGGAAGCTACGGAAGCTCCGACAGCTGAACCGATTGATATGGGCGGACGCGTCATTAAGGCAGCGGCTTGGTGGGACTTGAAGCCAGCGGGCAACACGGCTTCGGAGAAAGCTCGCCTCGACAAAATCGCGGAAGTTGAGAAAAAATACAATGTCAAATTCGAATTCGTAAACGTACCTTTTGAAGAATATATGCCTAAATTCACAGCATCCGTGCTGGGCGGCGAACCGTTCGCCGACATCGTCCAAATGGAGTACAAATCCGCACTGCCTGCTATTCTGAAAGGCCAGCTGCTTAAAGTAAGCGAGTTCACGACGGCAGCTAACAATATTAACAATGAAGCGAACCTGCTCTGGAAAACAGCGCCGATCGCTGGCGAAGAGTACGGCTTCGACAATCCGGGCACCGGCGGCGTAGGCTTGCACTACAACCGCGACCTGTTCCAAAAGCTTGGCCTTCCTGATCCGAAAGAGCTGTATGAAAGCGGTCAATGGAACTGGGATAAATTCCTGGAAGTTGCGAAGCAAGCGACTAAAGACAATGACAATGACGGCAAAATCGACACTTACGGCTTCTCCGGTTGGGCGCTGGACGTGTTCCGCAACTTCACTTACGCGAACGGCGGATTCGTCGTTGACGAAAGCGCTAAGACGCAAGGGTTCACGGATCCAAAAACGATCGAAGCGGCTGAGTTCGTTAACCGCATGTATAACGTAGATAAAGTTGTTCGAATTAAGGGCAGCAACAAAACGGCATGGGATGAATACAACACGTTCAAAGACGGCGACGTTGCTATGTTCATCACGGCTGCTTGGAACCTTGGCGGCTTGACGTTTGACCTTGGCGTTGTTCCGATGCCGACAGGACCGCAAGGCGATCCTTCCATTACGTTTGCCGACAATGCAGCATCGGGCAAATTTATTCCAAAAGGCGTCAAAGATGCGCAATTGGTATACCAAGTTTGGGAAGAAACGTTCGACATCCCGCAAACGGAAGATTTCCCAAGCCAAGAATGGCTTGAAGGCATCTATACGCATGAAGATGACATCCTGATTACACGCGATCATATTAACGGAACGGGCAAAGTGCTGCTTGACGATTCGTTCCCTGAATTCCCTACTGGCTTGTTCGTAGAGGACATTATCGTGGGCAATCAATCGGTTACGGCGACTGCCGAGAAAGTTAAGCCTCTCGCAGAAGCCTCCATCGGCAAGCTCGGTCAATAATAGAAGCAATTAATAGGGCGTAACGGTTGGGGGATGTCGGGTGCGACCTCCCCCAACTTCATGAATAAAGCCTAAGGAGGACCTCTGGTGATAAGCAATATGCGGCTTACTCATTTAGCTGGAAAGATAGTGCTCGCTGTAATGGCATTAATCATCGTGCTGCCGATCGGAACAACCTTGCACGCGGATGCAAGCCCGGACGCCGCATCATCAGATGAACAGCAAGGCAGCAGCGCAGCCAAACAGTCGGCTTACAACGAACAAAGATATGCGCAATATTTGTCCGAATTCGAAGGAGAGGCTAGACCAGAGCAAGAGATTGTGCTGGAAGCGGCCGATCATAGCCGCATCGAAGGGGAAGGCTTCCAGAAGCTGGAGCAATATGAGGGGATGGACGGAACCTCGCTGCTGACCGGTGAATCAGGCAGCGTAGAGTGGACGTTCCAAGTTGCCGAAGCAGGGCTGTACAACCTGTCGCTGATCTATTATCCAGTAGAAGGGAAGAGCTCGGCGATTGAAAGATCGCTAACGATCGACGGCGAGCGCCCGTTCCGCGAAGCGGCATTCCTGCAGTTCGACCGCATCTGGAGCAATCAGAAGGAAGAGGTGGTAAGGGATAATCAAGGCAATGAGCTGCGTCCGAAGCAGATCGAGAAGCCAAGATGGAGCGAGAAGCTGTTCCAAGACTCCGACGGTTACGAGAACGAGCCCTTTTTATTTTACTTATCGCAAGGAACGCATACGATTGCCCTGGAATCGACTCGCGAGCCGATGGTCGTAAAGCAGTTGAAAATTTTGCAGCAGCGGACGCCTTTATCTTATGAAGATATGGTTAAGCAGTATGACACGGAAGGTGTTAAGCCGACTACTGGCAAGCTGATAACAATTGAAGGGGAAGCGTCGACTGCCAAATCCTCGCCTACCTTGTATCCTTTGAGCGAACGTTCAAGTGCTGCGGTGTATCCATACAGTGCTTCAAAAATAAAAATCAACACAATCGGCGGCTTCAACTGGCGTCTGCCCGGTCAATGGATGGAATGGGAAGTCGAGGTGCCGGAGACGGGCCTCTATAAGATTGCCTTTAAGTCGCAGCAAAACTTCGTCAGAGGTATTTACTCCACTCGCAGATTGACCATTGACGGCGAGGTGCCGTTCAAAGAGATGGAGAAAGTAGCCTTCCGCTATAAAGGCGGCTATCGAATGGATGTTATGGGCGGCGACGAGCCTTACCTGTACAGCCTGGAGAAGGGCAAGCATACGATTCGGATGGAAGTCAGCTTAGGCGAATTCGCCCCGCTCATCCGCGAGGTGGAAGAAAGTCTTTATAGCCTGAACGACATGTATCGCAAAATATTGATGATTACGGGAACGAAGCCGGATGAATTCCGCGATTATCAGCTCGATAAGAAAATTCCCGATTTGCTTGAAGTATTCGGTGCTGAAAGCGATCGGCTGAAGCGTATATCGAAGCAATTAGTAACGCTGTCCGGTCAATCGAGCGATCAGGAGGCATTGCTTAAGACGATGGCGCTGCAGCTCGACGAGATGATCGACAAGCCTGAGAGCGTATCGAAGCGACTGTCCGCTTATAAGACGAATACAGGCGGTCTCGGCACTTGGGTGCAGCAGGCTAGACAACAGCCGCTCGAATTCGATGCGATCTATATCGCTTCGCCGGACAAAAAGTTTCCGAAGAAGGGCATGAGCTTCTTCTCGAAGATGAAGCATGAGGCATCGACCTTCATGTATTCCTTCTTCACCGATTACAATCAGATCGGCAACGTAACGGACAAGGCGGATCAACGTTCCGTAACGGTATGGATCGGAAGCGGCCGCGACCAAGCGAATACGATCAAAGCGATGATCGACGAGACGTTCACTTCGGCAACCGGCATTAACGTTAATCTGAAGCTCGTCAATATGGGTACGCTGCTTCCGGCGACATTGGCCGGTCAAGGTCCCGACGTAGCGATGCAGATCGAGAACGATATTCCGGTCAACTACGCGATGAGGAATGCATCGGTCGACCTGTCGCAATTCGCCGACTTCAATGAAGTGAAGGAACGGTTCCGCTCAAGCGCGCTCGTACCGTACAGCTACCAAAGCGGTGTGTATGCGCTGCCGGAGACACAGACGTTCAACATGCTCTTTTACCGCAAGGACGTGCTTGAGGAGCTGGAGCTTGAGGTTCCGGAGACTTGGGATGACGTATCCAATCTTCTGGCTGTTCTTAGTAAAAACCATATGCAATTCGGCTTGCCGGTCGTTGCCCAAGCAGCCGTTCAAGGACAGAACATCCCGCCTAACTCGATGTACGCGACACTGCTCTATCAGAATGGCGGCCAGTTCTACCGCAACGATGGCAAAGAGTCGGATCTGGATTCGCGAGTCGGCATCGAGACATTCAAGCAATGGACCGAGTTCTATACCGACTACAAGCTGGAACGCGAATACGACTTTGCCAACCGGTTCCGTACCGGTCAAATGCCTATCGGCATTGCTGACTATACGACGTATAACCAGCTGTCCGTATTTGCTCCGGAAATTCGAGGCATGTGGGGCTTCGCTCCTGTACCGGGTACGGTTAAAGAGGACGGCACGCTCGATCGCACGGTGCCAAGCGGAGGCAGCGGCGTCGTGATGATGAATGCGGCGGAAGACAAGGAAGCGGCGTGGGAATTCATGAAATGGTGGACGGACGAAGCGACGCAGACGACGTTCGGCCGCGAGATGGAAGGTCTTATGGGCGCTGCGGCGCGTTATCCGACTGCTAATATTAAGGCGCTCGACAGCCTGCCATGGCCGGTTGCCGACTATGAGAACTTGAAAGAGCAGTTCGATGCCGTGAAAGGCGTGCCGGAGGTGCCTGGCGGCTACTTCACAGGCCGTCATTTGTTCAACGCATTCTATAAGTCGGTCGTAGGCGCCGTTGAAGCGCGCGAGTCGATTATGGACTACGTCCAATACATGCAAGATGAGATTCGAACGAAACGAAAAGAGTTCGGACTACCGCAATAATGGGGGGGTTAAGCGTGCAAAACTGGTTGAGCCTGAAGTTGCGGGAAGCGAAAGCGGCTAAGCATTCGTACATTTTGCTGGCTCCGTACATGCTGTTGTTCACCGTATTTACGGTATTGCCGGTGTTGATATCGATTGTACTGAGCTTTACGTACTTTAATATGTTGGAATTTCCGAAATTTATCGGCTGGCAGAACTATACGCGGCTGTTTCTAGAGGATGACGTCTTCTTGATCGCGATCAAAAATACGATTCTGTTCGCCGTCATTACCGGGCCGATCAGTTATATCGCCTGCTTCGTGTTTGCCTGGATTATTAATGAGCTGTCGCCGAAGCTAAGAGCCGTAATGACGCTCGTCTTCTACGCGCCGTCGATTTCCGGCAACGTGTTCTTCATTTGGCTGATGATCTTCTCCGGCGACCGTTACGGAATCGCGAACGGCTTGCTTATCAAGCTCGGCATTATTCTCGAGCCGCTGCAATGGCTGAAGACCGAAGCTTACGTATTGCCGATCATTATTCTTGTACAGCTGTGGCTCAGTCTCGGTACAGGCTTCCTGGCTTTCATCGCCGGCTTGCAGACGGTTGACGGCACGCTGTATGAGGCCGGCGCGGTTGACGGGATTAAGAACCGTTGGCAGGAGCTATGGTATATAACGCTGCCTTCGATGCGTCCGCAGCTCATGTTCGGCGCGGTTATTCAGTTGACCTCGGCGTTCGCTGTGGCCGACGTATCCATCGCGCTCGCGGGATTCCCGAGCGTCAACTATGCGGCGGAGACGATCGTTACGCACCTAATCGATTACGGCACGACAAGGTTCGAGATGGGCTACGCTTCTTCCATCGCGACGGTGCTGTTCATGATTATGGTCGGAACGAACATCCTTGTACAAAAACTTCTTCGTAAGGTAGGTGAATGAGCTGATGACGTTCTCGTTTCGACTTCGCAAGAAGCGGGTCAACCGCTCGTTCTGGGGCAGCTTCTCGCTATTTGCACTGTTGACCTTATTCGGCGCATTCATGATTCTGCCGCTTATCTATGCGATCAACAACGCATTCAAGCCGCTGGATGAAATCTTTATGTTCCCGCCGACGCTGTTCGTCCGCAATCCGACGATGAACAACTTCGTGGACTTAATCAACCTGCTAGGCAATTCCTGGGTACCCTTCTCCAGATATATTTTTAACACCGTATTTATTACGGGCATGGGCATTATCGGCCATGTGCTCCTGGCGTCGGCAGCGGCTTACCCGCTTGCCAAGCATCGGTTCCCGGGCAAAGGCTTCATGTTCACGATTGTCGTTCTGTCGCTGATGTTCACGCCGGCCGTAACGGCCATTCCGACTTATATGATTATGTCGTGGATCGGTCTTATCGATACGTACTGGGCGGTAATTATACCGGCGTTCGCGTATTCGCTTGGCTTATATCTAATGAAGCAATTCATGGAGCAAATTCCGGATGTGCTGCTGGAAGCAGCCAAGATCGACGGCGCGAGCGAGTATCGCATCTTCTGGACCATCGTTATGCCGAACGTGAAGCCAGCATGGTTAACGCTCATTATTTTGCTGTTCCAGATTTTATGGGGCAGCGACGGCAACGGCTTCATCTACAGCGAGCAGCTCAAATCGCTGCACTTCGCGGCTAATCAGATCGTGCAGGGCGGTATTGCCCGTGCCGGCGCGGCGGCAGCAGTGGCGCTCATTCTCATGAGCGTGCCGATTACGCTGTTCGTATTCTCGCAGAGCCGCATTATCGAGACTATGGCTACTTCAGGAATGAAGGATTAAGGAGGGACAGCACTTGACAGCGAAAAAATGGTTTCTCGTAGTCGCGGCGGCTTCCCTACTGTTCATTAATGCAGCGCCCGCGCCGGCGTACGCTTCGTCTACGCCTTATGAGAGCTACAACTACAATTACTGGGAAGAAGCCGTTCCCGCACCTGCGTCTTACGTGCCGGGTCGCGTCGTCTCCGGCAAAGAACTCGGCGTAGGCGACTTCATTGAGCCGGCCGATATGGTCGTGGACGATAAAGGTCTCATCTACGTGGTCGACAGCGGCAACAACCGAATCGTACGCATCGACGGGGAGTGGCGCGTGCAAGACATCATATCGAGCTTCGTGAAAGACGGCAAGGAGGACGGCTTCAAGAACCCGTCCGGCATGTACGTTGACGGTGACGGCATGATGTACATTGCCGATACGGACAATGGGCGCGTCGTTGTCTTAGATACGGACGGCAGCTTCATTCGCTTAATCGAGCAGCCCAAGTCCGAAATATTGGCGAGCGACTTTAAGTTCGCGCCGATCAAGGTAACGGTTGACAAAGCGAAGCGTATATTCGTCATCGCTCAAGGGATGTTCGAGGGGATTATGCAATTCGATCCGGACGGCGAGTTCATCGGCTTCGTAGGGACGAATAAAGTGCAGCGCGATTACACGGAGTTTTTCTGGAGACTGTTCTCGACGAAAGCCCAGAAGGCGCAGATGATGTTATTCATCCCGACCGAATTTTCCAATATTGACATCGATGCGAAAGGTTTCGTATATGCCACCAATATCGACCCGGGATCTCAGGAGCCCGTAAAGCGGCTTAATCCTTCAGGCGAGGACGTGCTGAAGCGATACGGCTACTTCGATGTCAGAGGCGACATTCGGTACCGGCTGTCGGTTGGACCCTCGAAGCTGATCGACGTGAAGGTGCAAGAGGGCGGCATGTACAGCGTACTTGATTCCAATCAAGGACGAATATTCACGTACAACGACGAAGGCGATCTGCTCTACGTCTACGGCGGCAAGAGCAACCAGGCAGGCACGTTCAAGACGCCGGTCGCGATCGAGAGCATCGGCGACGATCGGCTCGTGCTCGACAGGGGCAAAAGCAATATCATCGTCTTTAAACCGACGAAGTTCGGATTGAAGATTAATGAAGCGGTCGCGCTTCACCATAACGGCGATGACAAGCTGGCAGTACCGGTATGGGAAGAGGTGCTGCGTCTGAATTCCAACTACGATATTGCCTATATAGGCATCGGCAAGTCGCTGCTCATGGAGAAGCGGAATAAAGAAGCGATTAAATATTTTAAGCTCGGCATGGATCGGGACGGTTATTCGGTCGCCTACAAGCGTTATCGCCGAGAATATATGAAGGAACATTTCGGAACGTTATTGTCGGTCATCGTCGCGCTTGCGGCAATATGGCTTGCGTTCAAGCTTTATCGCGTCATCAGCCGCTATCGCAAGGTTAAGCTGAAGTTGAATCAATCGACAGGGGAGGGCAAAGCGCTATGAAGCAAGATTTCATCAAATTTCCGCTGCATCTGATCGTACATCCGTTCGACGGTTTCTGGGATATGAAGTATGACGGTAAAGGCAAGGTGCGCGTCGCTTTGTTCATTCTGGCTTTGGTCATCCTGTCGGTTATTTTGCAAAATCAGTTCGCAGGATTCCTCGTCAACTACAACGATCCGCGGTATCTGAACAGTTTGACGCAGCTTATTACAATCGTATTCCCATTCTTCTTATGGTGCGTATCGAACTGGGCTATTACGACGTTAATGGACGGCGAAGGCAAGTTCAAGGAAATTGTTATGGCCACGGGTTATGCGCTTCTGCCGCTCGTGCTCATCTATGTACCGTTTACGATTGCCAGCCGGTTCATGGTGCAGGAAGAAACAGCATTCTACTATTTATTTAATTCGATCTCGACGATATGGTTCATCGGCTTGCTGTTCGTAGGCACGATGACCGTACACCAATATTCGGCGCTGAAGACGATTGTAACGATGGTCCTTACGGTAATCGTTATGGGCATCATCGTGTTCCTCGGAACGCTTGTATTGAGTATGATGCAGCAAATCTATGAATTCATCGTCAACATTTATCGGGAACTTATTTTCCGTACGTAAAGGAGGCCGCATCAAGTGAAAAACAGAAAGATTCTCGTTGCGGCGCTTTCTTGTGTCGCAGCAATTATCGTCATTGCCGCTGTGCTTATACTCGTTATTGACCGCGGCGTGAAGGCTGTGGACACAGCCTCTTACATGGAGACGACTGCCGAGCTTGCGGCCGGAAGCGAATTGAAGGCTCTGCCGGATTCGTCGCAAGGCGTGCCGGGGATGAAGCTCGTAGCGGATAATGAGGAGACGTCGCTGTATTTCAATCCGGAGACGACGGAAGTCGCCGTTAAGGATAAGCGCGAGAACCGGATATGGTACAGCAATCCGGAGAAGCGCGCTGAAGATACGATAGCTTCGCCATACGAGAAAGAAGTCATGTCATCGCAGGTGTCAGTAAGCTATCGCGATTCCGTAGGGACGCTGAATACGTTCACGAACTTCGCTAAGAGCATCAGCTCGAAGCAGTTCACAGTGGAGAGCATCGCTAACGGTGTGCGCATTACTTATACACTTGGCGATATGTCGCTTGGCGTCGATGCGCTGCCGAAGTATATTAGCAAGGCGCGAATGGAAGAAAAGCTGATCTCTAAGCTCGATGCATCGCAAGCGAGATACGTCTCGACGCGATATTATCCGAAGGAAGGCAGCGACGATATATTGGAACGTCTCGACGAGCAAGTATCGAAGCAGCTCGTCCTTAACAAGATGATCGCGGCTTTCGAGGCGGCCGGTTATACCGAAGAGGATCTTGCCTTCGACAACGCGGAGAACGGCGTCTCGGGCGGCGGCGCAAGCGACAAGCCTACCTTCACGATCCCGCTGGAATATCGTCTGGACGGCGGCGAGCTGCTCGTATCCGTTCCTGTCAGCCAGATCAAGGAAAGCGGTCCCTTCAAGATCGGCTCGATCGAACTGCTTAACTTCTTCGGCGCGGCAGACATGGGTACGGACGGCTACATCTTCGTGCCTGACGGTTCAGGCAGCCTTATTAATCTGAACAACGGCAAAGTGAAGGAAGAGCAGTACGTTCAGAAGGTGTACGGCTTCGACCCGAATGATAACAGCTGGCGGCGCGGACAAGTGACGGAGAGCGCTAGAATGCCGGTATTCGGCATGAAGGCGGGCGAAGCAGCTTGGTTTGCGGTTATTGAGAAAGGCGACGCGATCGCAAGTATCGCGGCCGATATTAGCGGGCGCAAAAACTCCTACAACTATGCTTATACGACTTTTGCGCTTCGCGGAGAAGATGAGCTGGAGCTATATACAGGAGCTAACATTCAAGAAATTCAATTGCTCGGCGAGCAAATCTATACCGGCGATATTCAAATTCGATACAGCTTTCTCCCAAGCGAGCAAGCAAGCTATTCCGGTATGGCCGAGCTATATAGAGAGAAGCTTGTGAAGGAGCAATCGCTTCAGCCGCTTAGCGGCGATAAGCAATTGCCGTTCTATCTGACGATTACGGGTTCCGTTGACAAAAGAAAATCGATGCTTGGCGTTCCTTATGACGCCGTCGTCTCGTTGACTAGCTTCAAGGAGGCATCGCAGATTGCATCGGAGCTGAAGCAGGACGGCGTTGACCGGCTGATGATGCGTTATTCCGGTTGGTTCGGCAAAGGCGTCAACCATAAGACGCCGGTTAAGCTTAAGACAGACAGCGTGCTTGGCAGTAAGAAAGAGCTAAGCGCTCTGGCGAAGCAGCTGGAGGAAGCGGGAGGCATGCTTTTCCCGGATGTGGCATTCCAACAAATGTACCATGACGACAGCGCATTTTCTCCTTCATCCGATGCGTCGAGGTTCGTCACTCGTGAAGAAGCGGAGCTGTATCCATACAACCGGGCTTTAAACCGAATGGATATGACGCTGGGCACTTATTATTTGTTGTCGCCGGCAAAGCTGCCGTATTACGTCGACAAGTTCATTAATCAGTACGACAAGCTTGGCATGAAGGGTCTATCCTTGCGTGATCTTGGCGGGATGCTGACGTCTGATTATCGGGTTAGCCGGGTCGTACAGCGCGAGACGGCGAAGGAAATCGTCAAGGAGCAGCTCGGCAAGCTGGACGAGAGCATCGGCGAGACGATGATCGCCGGCGGCAATTCGTACGCATTCCCGTTCGCTGATCACTTGATTGATGTGCCGACTGCTTCCAGCGGATTCCTAATTACGGATGCAGAGGTGCCGTTCTACGAAATGGTCGTGCACGGATTCATCGATTATGCAGGCAAAGCGATCAATCTTAGCGACGAGCAAGATACGAAGCAGCAATTGCTGAAAGCGATCGAGCTTGGCGCGGCTCCTTACTTCTCATGGACGTATGAACCGTCCTCGAAGCTGAAGTTCACGCATTTTGACACAAACTTCTCTACGTATTACAAGGATTGGTATGATGAAGCGTTGACTATGTACAAAGAAACGAATGCCGCGCTTGCGCCTCTCCGAAACGAGAAGATGGTGGAGCATATCCGCCATCAAGAAGGTGTTGTCGAAGTGAAGTACAGCAATGGCAGCTCGATCATTGTCAATTATACGGATCAAGCGGTGAACGTTGGCGGCGTTACGGTTGAACCACAACAATATTCGATAGGCGGTGAACAGCCATGAATGGAACGAAGCTTACACTAGCCCACAAACGCTCATTGCTCGGAATCGCCTTCATCCTGCCTTGGTTGATCGGTTTCGTTCTGCTGTTCGCGGCGCCGCTCTTCCAATCGCTGCAATTCAGCTTCAGCAAGCTGACTGTAGGCATTAACGGCTTTGAGCTGGAGGGCGCCGGCTGGAGCAACTTCAATAACGCTTTGTTCGTCGATGCGACGTTCAACCGGATATTGACCCAGTCGGTATCGGAGATGCTGCTCAACGTGCCTATGATCTTGTTTTTCAGCTTATTCTCCGCAACGCTGCTGAACCAGAAGTTCCGGGGAAGAACGCTCGCACGGGCGATTTTTTTCCTGCCGGTCATTCTGGCATCGAACGCGATTGCCTCGGCCGAGTCGGCAGGTCTTATCAATCTTGTCGGCGACGCCAGCGTCGTGAATGAAATGGGCGGCTCGACGTCGCAATACAACATTATGTCGATGGTTATGATCTTAAGCGATATCGGCCTTCCGATCTCATTCGTCGACTATATCGTCAGCGCCATTATGCGTATTTATGAGATTATTACTAGCTCCGGCGTTCAAATTCTGATATTCCTGGCGGCACTGCAATCCGTGCCTGGCTCGATGTATGAAGTAGCTAAGATGGAAGGCGCAACGGCTTACGAATCGTTCTGGAAAATTACGTTTCCGATGGTTAGCCCGCTCATCTTAACGAACATCATCTACACGGTTATCGATTCGTTCGCGGGAAGCGCGGTTACCGACATCATCTTCACGACCGCATTCAAAACGCAAAATTTCGGGCTTAGCTCAGCGATGTCATGGATTTATACGCTTATCGTCAGCTTGATACTCGTCATTATTGGATGGGTGCTGGCTAAGAGAATCCATTACAACTAAGCGCCAGCCATAGCGAAGGAGGAAACAAGATGGAAGCTCAAGCTTCTGAGGCGGTCCGCAGTGAAGCGAACAAATACAAGCTCCAAAAGGCGAAAAATAAAACGGTTGATATTCTTTTCTCGATCTTCCGTTATCTGCTCGTCATAGGTATCTCGTTCATTATCATTTATCCGCTGCTGATGAAGTTCTCGACGGCATTCAAGGACAAAGTCGATATTTACAATCCGACGATCTATATGGTCCCCGTCCACTTTACGCTCGACAACCTGAAGCTGGCGATGGAAATATTGGATTACTTCCCGCTGCTTAGCAACACGATGCTGTTCGTCGTCATTACGACGCTGCTGACGGCCGCGTCTTGCGCGCTCGCCGGCTACGGATTCGCCAGGTTCAGCTTCCCGGGCAGCAATATTTTGTTCGCGCTCGTTATTTTAACGATTCTCGTGCCGACCAGCACGCTGCTCGTCCCGATGTACCTGCACTTTAGAAGCTTCGATGTGCTGGGGCTGGTCTCCTTATTCACGGGCAAGGAAGGCGTTAATCTGTTGAACACGTACTGGCCGTCGATTATTACGTCGGCTACGGCAATGGGACTGAAGGCGGGGCTGTTCATCTATATTTTCCGCCAGTTTTTCAAAGGGATGCCGAAGGAAATCGAGGAAGCTGCGCTTATCGACGGCGCTGGCGGCGTTAAGACGTTTTTGCGCATTATGCTGCCTAACGCCATTCCGCCAATCATTACCGTCATCTTGTTCTGCTTCGTTTGGCAATACAACGATACGATCTATACGTCGCTGTTCATGAGCGAGACTTCGCTTATGCCGATCAAGATCGCTTCGCTGCCGGCTCAGGCGAACGCGCTTATTCCTGTATTGACGGGTGTAGGAAGCGGAACGAATGTGAAGGCCGACCCGAACCATGTCGCTCTCATTATCGATACGGGAATTTTGTTGGCTATTATTCCGCTCATTATCCTGTACTTGATCGTACAGCGCTACTTCGTAGAAAGCGTTGAGCGTTCCGGTATTATCGGTTAATAAATGTTAAAAGCCATGAATAGGAGAAGCCGCTAATGATAAATACGAACGATCAAGCCACATTTCAAGTAGAGCCGACGCTAGTTAATCCGAATGCGGAAGATAATGCGAAGCGGCTCATGACCTACTTATGCGACATGTATGGAAAGCGGATATTGACGGGACAGCAGATTGGCGTCGTTACTTCTCCCGAGGTAGAAATCATTTACGAAACGACTGGCAAATATCCAGCGGTATACGGTTTCGACTTCATGAACTACTCGCCGTCGCGAACGGAGCGAGGTTCCGCATGCAGCGATACCGACATTGCGATCGACTGGTGGAATAATGGGGGAATCGTCACTTTTTGCTGGCATTGGAACGCGCCGAAAGATCTTATCGACGAGTTGCCGGATCGCAACTGGGACAGAGGCTTCTATACGAACGCCACAACGTTCGACATCGAGAAGGCGATGGCCGATGAGACGTCCGACGAATATTTGCTGCTTATTAGGGACATCGACGCGATTACGATTCAGTTGAAGCGGCTGCAGGAGGCGGGCGTTCCCGTACTTTGGAGACCGCTGCATGAAGCGTCCGGCGGTTGGTTCTGGTGGGGGGCGAAAGGCGCCGAACCTTGCATAAAGCTGTGGAAGCTGATGTACGAGCGGATGACGAATCTACACAAGCTGAATCATCTCATCTGGGTATGGAACGGGCAGCATGCCGATTGGTATCCGGGTGACGAGTACGTCGATATTATAGGTGAAGATATTTATCCGGCTGCGCAGACGTATGAGTCGCAGTACGAACGGTTCCAAAAAGCTCGGTCTTATACGAAAGCAAGCAAGATTATCGCTTTGTCGGAGAACGGCCCGATTCCGGATCCGGATCTGATGCTTCGCGATCAAGCGCCGTGGGCATGGAATTGTACGTGGTATGGCAACTTTGTCTTTACGGAGAAGGATGGCAATAGGGAGTATTCAGGCGAGTATACGGAGCTTCAGCAATTGCTCAAGTTCTATCATCATCCATTCTCGGTGACGAGAGACGAGATTCCCGATTTGAAGTGCTATCCATTGCGCTAACTTGTTAGGTAAAGTAGGATGAACAGAGAGATAATATAATAACTAAAAGTGTGGTAGGACGACAGAAGTTACAGTGGATACACACAACAGGAGGATATGATGAGAGAAACATTTACGCTAACAAACAATTGGAAGTTTAAGTCCGTCGAGGAGGAGAAGTGGCTCCCGGCCGTCGTTCCAGGCTGCGTTCATACCGATTTACTGAAGAATGGTGTCATCAAAGATCCGTTCTATGCGACGAATGAGCATGATTTGCAATGGATCGACAAAATAGATTGGGAATACGAATCTACCTTTGACGTGCCGCGCAGCTTACTGGCTTTATCGTCGATCGAGCTCGTATTCGACGGACTTGACACGTATGCCGAAGTCTATGTGAATGGCGAGCATGTATTGTCTGCAAACAATATGTTCCGTTCATGGCGCGCGGATGTGAAGGCCTATGTGAAAGAGCAAGGCAACAGCCTTCATATTGTGTTCCGCTCGCCGATACGCGAGGATCTGCCTAAGATCGAGGCGCTTGGCTATAATCTGCCGGCTTCGAACGACCAGTCCGAGCTTGGCGGTTTAGGCGACGATAAAGTTAGTATTTTTGCGCGCAAAGCGCCTTATCATTACGGCTGGGACTGGGGCCCGCGCTTCGTTACGAGCGGCATATGGAGAGAGGCTCGGCTGGAAGGCTGGTCCGAAAGCGTCATATCCGATCTGTACGTAGAGCAGAATGAGGTATCCGCTTCAGCGGCGGAGCTGACGGTGCATGTCGAGCTGGAATCCGAGCAGGATTGGAGCGGGACGATTCACCTTTCAGCAGATGGCTTGACTTGGGAAAGCGAAGTAAGCGTGAAGGCGGGCAAACAAACACTCGCCGTTCCGGTTGTCATCGAGGGTCCGAAGTTATGGTGGAGCAGAGGTCTGGGCGAAGCTCATCTGTACAGCTTCTCGGCTAAGCTGCTTGCGGGCGATAAGGTCGTTGCCGATAAATCGGTTCGTACCGGCTTGCGCAAGGTAAAGCTTGTAAGGGAAAAGGATGCCGTCGGCGCAAGTTTCTACTTCGAGCTGAACGGCGTGCCCGTATTCGCGAAAGGCGCAAATCATATTCCGAATGACAGCTTCATTACGGAAGTGACAGCTGAGCGATACAGACATGAGATCGCATCGGCAGCGGAGTCGAACATGAACATGCTTCGCATATGGGGCGGCGGCATCTATGAACAGTCTGTATTCTATGAGCTGTGCGACGAATACGGCATTCTCGTCTGGCAGGACTTCATGTTCGCATGCAGCATGTATCCGGGCGACGAGGCGTTCCTTGCCAATGTGAGATCGGAAGCGGAACAGAACGTGAAGCGTCTGCGCAATCATCCGTCCGTCGTATTATGGTGCGGCAACAATGAGATCGATTCCGCTTGGGCGCAATACGATGAGACAGGCGGCTGGGGCTGGAAGAAGAGCTATACGGCCGAGCAACGCGAGACGATCTGGGCGGATTATGAAGCGATCTTCCACCGTATATTGCCTGACGTCGTGGCGAGCTATGCACCTGGCATCGATTATTGGCCGTCCTCTCCGATCGTATCGGTATCCGGCGACATTAACCAGCATGCGCATCCGCTCACGACGGAAGGCGACGTCCATTATTGGGGCGTATGGCATGCGGTTGAGCCGTTCGAGAACTACAATGTGAAGATTGGCCGCTTTATGAGCGAATACGGCTTCCAGTCATTCCCTGAGTACGATACGGTCATGACGTTTGCGACCGAGCAGGACCTGGCGCTAGACTCGAAGGTAATGCGCGCCCATCAGAAGAATGGCGACGGCAATCGTCTCATCAAGCAATATATGGACATCTATATGAACGAGCCGAAAGATTTCCCGTCGTTCCTGTATATGAGCCAAGTGCTGCAAGCGGAAGCGATGAAGATGGCTATCGAGGCGCATCGTCGTCGGATGCCGTATTGCATGGGTACGCTCTACTGGCAGATGAATGATTGCTGGCCGGTCGCTTCATGGGCGGGCATTGATTATTACGGCAAGTGGAAAGCAATGCAATATTACGCGAAGCATAGCTTCGAAGATACGATCCTTTCATTCGACCGTTCGGAAGACGGACATGTGCGCGTTCATTTGGTTACGGATAAGCTTGAACCGGCCGAAGGAATTCTTACGCTGAAACTGTACGATTTCTCAGGTGGGCTGGTAAGAGAAGCGACTGCTTCAGTAGCTATGCAAGGCAATAGCGCTGCTGTTATTTATTCGCTGAACGAAAGCGAATGGCTCGGTGGACGCGAAGCGGGCTCCGTTGTGCTGCATGCGGAGTTTGCTGCTGCCGGGGGTAGTGAAGCTTCTGCGATCAGCAAGCTATTCTACTTCGCTAGCGCGAAGGAGCTTCAGCTAGAGTCGGCAACGATTGCAGTGAAGGAAGTAGCAGGCAGCAATGGAACGGCGTACGAGCTTTCGACGGATAAGCTGGCGAAGCAAGTATGGCTGAAGACGGAGCGCGCGGGCCGCTTCACCGATAACTTCTTCGATCTGATCCCGGGCGTAACGAAGGTCGTTCATTTCGTGAATCGCGAGGAAGGCGAAGCAGTAAGCAAACCAACCGCAACTAACGCAATTACAGTAAGCTCGATGATTGATTACTTGGCTGAAAGTCAGGTTAAAGTCGTATAAAAAGATTTGAACAAAGGCTGGGGACGGGCAAGAAGGTTCTCCGGCCTTTTGTTCGAAATTCAGCAATAAGTATAGCGAATGTGAATGGATTTCATCCAACCAAATGGGCTCAAACGCTCGAAATAAGCAATTTGAATGGATTTCATGCAGGCTAAGGAGAGTGTTTTGGCATATTCGGACAATTTGGGCGAAGTAGGCTGTACGTTTTCCAATGAAAAGTTAATTTTTCGTCTGTAGATGCCGTTTGGCTGTACAAATTCCACTCAAATCTGGACAGGAATTGAAATAGAGATCGTTCTTAATAGGGGGCCGACATGTTTAAAAGAAAACAGTGGTTCATAGCGGGTGCGTCACTCTTCGTCATCATTTTGGCGGTATTCGTTGTATGGCAGATCAACGATATAGGTAATTCTGATTCTGCTCAAGCGCGAATTCTTGTTTTGCAAGACCCGGACGGTGATGCGGGGCCTGTGATTAATTCGATAAAAGCAAAAGTAGGAAATGAAGCTGAAGAAGAGGGAGAAAATCCGAAGCCGGTCACGCTGATCACTTATGACAAGCTTGAACTTGCGCTGGACATGAAGGCCGAATACGTTAATCCGTACGATCCGGAGGAGATTGACGTACGGGCCGTTTTCCTTGCGCCTAGCGGCAAGGAGTGGCGGATCAACGGCTTCTATAACGGAGCGGCATGGCGGCTGAGGTTCGCGCCGAATGAGAGTGGGACATGGCGGTATAAAGTTGCTATGACGGATAAGTCAGGAACTTCGGTTAGCGAGGAAGCGGAGTTCGTTGCCGAGCAAGGCGCGAATAAGGGCTGGATACGCGTATCCGATACGAATAAACGTTTCTTCGAATACGACGACGGTTCTTCCTTCTATGGGGTTGGAGTCGCGTACCCGTGGGGAATAACAGAAACTAACTTGACGAAGATCGCAGACAATGGCGGCAATCTCGTTACGTATTGGAATGGCAACTACGACAACGCGGGCATGGGCGGCGGCAAGGAACAGCTGGAATCAACTGCTTCCGGAATCGGCAGCTACGATATGTTGAAGGGCTTCCGCATAGATGAACTGGTCGACTGGTTCGATGCGCGCAATCTTCATATGAATTTTGTTATTTGGCCGCATGACTCCTTGGCTGATGAAATCGAGAACTGGCCGGCGACCTGGAAGCGCAGCGCTTACTCGACGCTCGGATCGGCGGAAGAGTTCTATAGCAGCGAAGAAATGTGGAAATATCAGGAGAAGCTGTACCGCTATATGATTGCTCGGTGGGGTTATAGCTCCTCTATCGGCATATGGAACTTGATTACCGAGATTAATGGAACGGACGGCTGGGCGTTCGGCCGCCAAGACGAGGCGAACGCTTGGGTAGCGAAGGTGCATAACTATTTCAAGGCGAACGATCCTTACGGACATCCAACGATGGGCTCAATGGCCGGCGGAGGAGAGGACTTCTGGGATCATGGCTACAAGACGCTCGATATTGCGGATCGCGAGAACTATTACGATCTGAACTTTGGCGCGTACGCGGAAGATATTGGGGCGAGATGGAAGCAATACGAGAAACCCGTCATGACCGGAGAGACCGGCAATGTAACAGACGCCGTTGTCCATCATAACTCGATGTGGTCTTCGCTAGCGAACGGCGCAGCATCGGGTCCTATCTGGTGGGCGCTTGAGAGCTATAACGATGAGATGTATAAGCAAATGAACGTCTTCGCTTCATTCGTTCAGAAGATCGACTTCTCCGAGCAGCGGCAGCCGGTTGCGATGGAGACGCCTAAAGTGAATCGGCAATTAGCGCATGAGGCGCTGCTTGAAGATGGAGCCGATGCGGCGGATTGGTTGATGCCAGACTGGCCGGAAGCGAATAAGGATGCGACGGGGGCGCTGTTCAAGCCGGGGGCAGTCGACGGAGCGATACAGACGTCGATGCGGTTCGCAACGGGAAGCTATGCGCAAGGTTTCCTGCAGCAAGCTGGCGGGAAGTCAGACTGGCAAGGTTATGACGAGTTGCTAATAGACGTATTTGCCGAATATGAAGGAGCAGAGCCGCTTAAAGCTAGACCGGTGCTGATGCCTAACGGTAATTGGACAGAAGGCGACGAAGCCAGCGACGTCGTATTGCAGAGCGGAGAATGGACGACGCTGCGTGTTCCTCTATCGGATGTTCCTGCCGGCTATTGGCGGGAAGGCAAGCAGGTCACGGGCGAGCAGCTTGACCAAATTAGCGGCTGGGGCGTTAAGGTCTATGCTTCTAGCACGGATAAGGCGGCGGAAGCGGCGGTAGTCAAACTGCGCAATCCGCGACTTAGCGCGGCCGAGCCGCCATCCATAGAGCTGCAGGATAGCGAAGGCTGGACGATGGTTGGAGCGAAATCGTCCTATGGTTGGCTTGTTAGCGAGAATGGCCCAATCGGAGGAAAGACGGCAACGATTAACGGGTTCGGGGAAGGCGAGGCTAAGGTGACATGGTTTGATGCGTGGACGGGAGAAGCGGCTGGAACGTCCGTTGTCCTACCGGAGAATGGCGCGCTTAAGCTGACGGCTCCGGCAAGCGATCGATCGGATATGGCATTTCTCATAACACGTTAAGGCAAGCTGCTCTTATTCGTATACAGGAAAGGGGACAGGTGGGATGAAGAAACTCAGCTTGTCTGCGATTGCGATTGTGATTGTATGCGTTACCATTGTGTTAGCTGGGATAGGCTTGTCGGCACAGCCGCTTTACGCGGATAAGAAGAAGGAGGGGAATGAGATGAATATGCAGTCTTATGTAGATGCGATGCAGCCAGGCTGGAATTTGGGCAATACATTCGATGCTACCGGCTCGGAGACGTCATGGGGCAATCCGGCTACATCGAAGGAATTAATTGATAGTCTGGCCAGTCAAGGCTATCGAAGCATTCGTATTCCGATTACATGGAAGCACAGAATGGGCGATGCGCCCGATTACCGTATTGATGCTGCGTTCATGGATCGGATTCAGGCGGTTGTGGATTGGTCGCTTGATGCGGGACTGTACGTCATGATTAACCTCCATCACGATTCGCACTGGATATTCGATATGGAATCGAATCATGACGACGTATTAGGCAGATACAAGTCGGCATGGGTACAAATTGCGGACCGCTTCAAGGATTATCCGATGGAGTTGATGTTCGAGGGCATTAATGAGCCCCGTTTCTCGGAAGATTGGGGCAGAGATACGGAAACTTACTTTGTTATGCTGGATGAATTGAACACTTCCTTTCACTCGATTGTTCGCGGCTCGGGAGGATCGAATAAGCTGAGGCCGATCGTGCTTTCAACGCTGACAGCATCGTCCTCGCAGAAAAGATTGAATGAGTTGGATAAAACAATCGCCAAGCTGGATGACAAACGGATTATTGCCACGGTTCATTATTACGGTTTCTATCCTTTCAGCGTTAATCTTGGCGGAGTTACGACGTTCAACGAAGAGGCGCGCAATGATCTTGTTCAAACGTTCGATCGCGTTCATGAGACGTTCGTTGCCAAGGGGATTCCGGTCATTGTCGGGGAATTCGGTCTGCTTGGCTTCGATAAGTCGGTAGACACGATCGAGCAAGGAGAAAAGCTCAAATATTTCGAGTATTTGGGGTATTACGCGAAGCAGAAGCAGTTGACTACGATGCTATGGGACAACGGGCAGCACTTTGACAGACGACTTTTCGAATGGAAAGATCCTGAGCTGTACGCCGTTATGAAAGCTTCTGCTAATGGGCGATCGTCGACTGCGTCTGCCGATCAGCTATTCGTGAAGAAGGATGCAGAAGCAGCGGATCAGAACGTTACGCTTCAACTGTACGGCAATACGTTAACCGAGCTTCGGCAAGGGGACAAAGTGCTTGCTGAGGGAGGAGATTACGAGCTGACCGGGGATACGCTCACGATCAAGGCTAATTTGATTAAGTCGTTGCTAACGGATGATTACGGCATAATGGCATCTCTAACTGCCGTATTCTCCGCAGGCGCGGACTGGCATATCCATATTATTCATTACAATACTCCGATTCTTAAAAATACGGAAGGAACAAGCGGCGGATTGTCTATTCCGACGGCTTTCAAGGGCGATCGGCTTGCGACGATGGAGGCGGTATACGCAGACGGACGAAACACGGGCCCTAATGATTGGACGCCATTTAAAGAAATGGCGCATTCCTATAAGCCGGCGTATGACCTCAGCGCGATTACATTGACGAAAGAATTTCTAGAACAGCTGAGTGATGGCGACGTTAAGCTGCGGATGCATTTCTGGAGCGGTGAGGTCATCGGCTATAACCTTGCGAAGTCAGGTACGGCGATCGTGGGCGTATCGTCTAATGATCCGGAGGCAACGGCAGAGCAGGTTCAACCGGAAGCAGACGGAGATGAGCCATCGCAGGCGGACGGCTCAACTGTTGCGATAGAAGGCGAGGCATCACGGGAGGTTGCCGCTGCTGCAGAGGACGACGGAGATTCTGATTCTGCAGATGGAAGGATGGCTGCAGGCGCAATTGGTCTCGTAGCGGTAATAGCAGCTGGAATAATAGCGGGCATTCTGATGCATAACCGCAATCGGAGAAAACATAAATAAGCGGAGGCGAGTATAACCATGACGCTACAGGTGTGGAAGCATCGAGGCTCTTTGAAGCATACGAAGGCAAAAATTATTGAGGGAAAATTGACCGTCGGCTTTATAGGCGGTTCGATTACGGATGCCAGACCAAGGCATAACTGGCCAGAGCCGGTTATTGGCTGGCTGGCGGAGCAATTCCCGCATACCCGTATCGCTGTGGAAAATGCGGCAATCGGGGCGACCGGCAGCGATTTGGCAGCGTTCCGCGCGAAGCGGGACTTGATCGATCGCGGCTGTGATCTCGTATTCGTCGAATACGCGGTTAACGACGAAGGCACGGCGTCTGAGCAGCGGGGGCGTTCTCGCGAAGGGTTAATCCGCCAACTGCTTGCAGACGGAGAGCGGGATGTCGTTCTTGTGTATACGTATTCCTCCGGCATGTATGAAGCGATGTCAAGTGGCGAAGTACCAGACACGATCGGTGAGTTCGAACGAATTGCCGACCATTACGGTATTAGCTCTATTTGGATGGGCTTGCATGCATTTGAGGAAGTGAAGCGGGGACTCATCCGCTTCGAGGAGTGGCTGCCTGACGGCTTGCATCCAACGAGCAGAGGAAGTCTAAGCTACGGGGCGAGCGTCATCCAATTTTTGCGCCAGCAGCTTGATAAGGCGGCTTCAGTCGATTCAGACAGCTGCGCAGATGAAGCTTCTGAGCATGCAGCTCCCGCAGAGCTGCCGGCACCGCTCGATGCGAAATGCTGGGACGATGTGTATGAGCTGCCATTGGAGAGCATTCATACGACTGGACCATGGACGCTTCGCAGATGGCCTTATTATGAATGGATTGATCGTGTATTGGAGACGGCAGCGATAGGCGCCCGGCTTTCTTTCGAATTTGAAGGGAGGGGGCTGGCGCTTGGCTTTGACTTCGGTAAGGCTTCTGCGGAATTCCGTTATCGCATTGATGGAGGAGAGTGGCAGACCGAGCAGCGCGAGCGACCCGACTGGGTCGGCGCTGACGGCTGGTATCGCTTGAGCTATTATGGAGACGACTGGCTGCCTCGCAAGCACCGTTTCGAGGTTGAGGTCATTCATGGCAATCGGCCGGATTGCTCAGGAACGAACTTCAGGTTGGCTAAAGTAGGGATTATACGCTAATGTCGCGATAATAAAGAAGCGCTGGAGCTCTGATGAGCTCCAGC